>JANOBW010000273.1:0-32499 GCA_031411855.1 Opitutia bacterium | reverse complement strand
TCCATAGCAGCGAGTTTCCTGTCAGCCAGTAACACCGCTGTGGGTTTGTGGCTGGACAGGCTGATCGCCTCGTCCAGCAGTGGCTGTGCCTCGGAAACCGCGACGAAGAGGCCGTTGCCGTAGGTGACGGAGCGCCAGCGGTTGGCGGCGGCGGCGTTGCGTGCGGTCCAGGTGATGCCGTCGGTGCTGGTCATGACCTGGGGGGAGCCGGTCTGCGCCACGGCCACAAAGGTCCCCTTGCCATAGATGACGGAATACCAGCCGCTGGCGGCGGCGGCATTGCGCGCGGTCCAGGTGACGCCGTCGGGGCTGGTCATGACACGGTTGGTGCCATCGTTGGCGACGGCCACAAACTGCCCGCCGCCGTAGGTGACGCTGAACCAGGCATTGGCCTGGGCGGCGTTTTGCGCCGTCCAGAGGGAACCGGTGGCAGGATAGGCCTTTTCGCCCTCGACGACGAAGTCATAGGCGGCCTCGTCGGTGTCGTTGTTGTTGATGGTGATGGTGGCGCGGCTGGTGGAAACACCGGTGGAAGGGTAGTAGGTGACGTTGAAGGTGGCGCTGGAGTTGGGTCCGACCGAGGAGGGCGCGCCGGAGACAAAAAACTCGGAGGCGTTTTCCCCGGTGGAGGTGATGGAGGAAATCGAGAGGAGGCCCGGACCGGAGTTTTCGATGGTGAAGGTGCGGGTGAGGGAGGAGGCCACACTGCCGAAGCGGGTGTGTTTGGCGGCGGAGGGGACGATCTCGCCGTCGGTGATGGTGGTGCCGTTGCCGCGCACGTTGATTTCCCAGAACGATTCGACCGTGAGCTGAGCCGAGTAGGTGCGTGTTTCGGAGGCGTAAAGTTCAAGCCCCACGGTGTAGGTCTGGCCGAGGTCGAAGTTGAAACTGCCATTGGCGAAGCGCCAGCGCGCGGGGGCGGAGTTGTCCCAATCCACGGTGCCGCCGCTGAAGTTGATGGTGGTGGAGTTGAGGGTGCCGCCCGAGTAGCTGACGATCCGGTCAATGAAACCAAAGGTGTAGGTGGGCCCCATGGCATCGGTCCCGGCGATGAGGCCGAAGGGGTAGCTCTGGGCACCGGCGCCGGTGGTGCTGCGGGTGGTGCCCACGCCGCGAAGGACGAATTGGGAGTCGCTGAGTTTCTCGAAGATCAGCGGGGTGATGGAGCGAGAGCCGGACTCGTTGTCGTAGAACGAGAACGTCTGCGCGCGGCCCGTCACGCCCGAGGGGGTGTCGTAGAGATAAAGTTTGCCGGAGTTGCTGTCATTATAGGTCCGGTCCACCAGATCTGAACCGAAGGTGGTGGTTTGGGCGGCAAGCGGCGAGCCAAGGGCGGCCAAGGCCAGCCAGAGGAGGGTGATGGTTGGGAAGGGAAACCGTTTGATCATAAAAGGAACACGTGGAGGGCGTGAAAAGTGGTGAAACCAGAGGCAGGAAGAAGGCCCGGCGTGGCTTCAAAAGTAAAAATGTTTACAGAAGCAGAAACGCGGCCAATTGCCACCACCTTTCGTCGTTTGGTTGGTTCACGAACGGACGTGAACTTCGATACCGAACGAGAACGGCGCGTGGTGCGTGCCATCCAGGTGGAATCACCCCATGCCAGTGGAACTATTGCTTCGACGATGAGCTGCGTGAGGGCGGGGATACAAAGTGGCACCGGCAGCCTGCCGGTGGTCCGAGGCTGGCAACAGGCGGGCCGCCCAACCCTGTTCACTTTGCACCGTTTTCCCGAAGTTTCCCACGTTCCTTGCGCCTCTAACACAGCAGCAGTTGTGAGCCCCAAAGGGGCAATTTATGCCAGCCCAGGGTAACGCCCTGGGAAACCAAATCCGTGCAAACACAAAAGCCCTGAAGGGGCGGCCTAATTTCCTGTCAGAAAAGACTTAAGACATAGATCGCCCTTTCAGGGCTCAACCATTTTTTGAAAGTTAACCCAGGGCGACACTGCGTTTGCCCTGGGCTGGCCTAGGCCGGGCCTTTGGCCCTTGCAAATCGAGCCGCCTAAAAGTGCTAAGTGAACGGGATTGGGCGGGCCGCCTGCATCACTTTCTTACTACATTCATGCGTCGCCTCAGGGCAGGGTCACGGAAACCACGACGAAGAGGTTGGACGGCGCGGGGGTGCCGACGGGTTCCTCTACCACGACGCGTTCCCAGTCGGCATCAATCACGGTGACGACGGGTGTGCCGGTCATGGGGACAAACGAGCCCGGGGAGTGCGAGCGTTTCGGGGTGTAGATGACGGGGCTGTTGCGGCGGCGGAAGAACTCGACGCGGAGCAGGCCCGAGGTGCCCGCGCCGGGCGAGGTGACCTTGGGCATGCCGCCGGACGAGGTGGCCGGGTTGCCCGAGTTGGGTCCGCCCATCGGGATGTTGAAGGCGTATTTGAGAAGGTTGGAAACACCGTCGTTGTAGGGCGTGGCTTCGGGCAGGGCGTTGACGCCGAAGAGGCCTGCGGCCGCGGCCCAGTCGGAGAGGGCGGCCGAGGGGGAGGTGGCCGTGGCGGTCAGCGTGAAGTTGAACGGCGACGGGGTGGCAGGATAAGACTGTGCCTGCCTGAAGGTGGCCGCGCGGGTGCCGTTGGCGACTGGGTTAAAGCCGATGACGAAGGCGGAAGACTCACCGCCCTTGAGGGTGAGGTTGCCCGGCGCAGGCAACGCGATGAAGTCGAACGGGCCATCCACGGTGAAGTCCAGAAGCTGGGCGGGAGTGTTGCCGATGTTGCGGAAGGAGAAGTGCAGCAACGTGCCCACGCCGACGGAGTGCGTCCCGAGACTGTAGGAAGGCGTGGCCTGGACCAGGGCGAGGCTGTGGCCGCCACCCGCCGCGATGAGACGGGCTCCGGCGGCGTTGGCCGGGATGGTGGTCTGGCCGTAGGTGTTGTCGCCCCAGCCGACCACGGTGCCGTCGGCCTTGAGGGCGAGGGTGTGGTTGGAACCGGCCGCGACCGCGATGATGCCGCCGAGACCGGCCGGCGGGGTGGGAGCGCTGGCCGGCCAGACCGCGATGGTGCCGTCCTGTTTGACCGCGACCGTGTAGGACGGGCCGGCGTCAAGCGAGCGGACGTTGGCGAGGCCGGCGGGGATGTCCCTCTGGCCGAAGGTGTTATCGCCCCAGGCCACCACCGTGCCATCGGCCTTGAGGGCTACGCTGTGGTTGTCTCCGGCGGAGATGGCGGTGACGCCGGTGAGGCCGGCGGGGACGTTGAGCTGCCCGAAGGCGTTGTCGCCCCAGGCCACGACCGTGCCGTCAAACTTGAGGGCGAGCGAGTGGTTGAGACCGGCGGCGATGGCCTTGACCTGAGTGAGACCGCCTGGGACGACCGGGCGGCTGCCCCAGGCGAGCACGGTGCCATCGGACTTGAGGGCCATCGTGTAGTTGTTGGCGGCGTCCACCGCGACCACGCCGGTGAGCCCGGCAGGCACATTGGTCTGGCCGAGAACATTGAAACCCCAGGCGCGGACGGTGCCGTCGGACTTGAGTCCGACGCTGTGGAAAAGACCGGCCGCGAGGGCGCTGAACTGGGCGACGGGGACCTGGGCCTGGAATTGGCTGTCGCGGCCCCAGCCGAGGCCCGTGCCGCCGTTGAGGGTGAGCCCGGGAGGAGTTTCCAGAACCAGCTTGGAGGCACCGTTGACGCGGACATCGAAGGTGCGGGAGGTGACGCCGTTCCTGGCCGTAACCTTCACCGGCAGAATGAGTTCGAAACCATTGAAATTGAGATCGGAGAGGCGAATTGGCTGGCTGGGGAAACCGGAAACCACCGGGACGCCGTTGACCGTGACCGTGGCTGACGGCGAGGAGGCTGTGGGGGTGATGACCAGGTAGGGCATGTCCCAGCTCACAGAGATGCGGGCAGAGGGGCTGACCTGAGGAATAAATTCAACAACTCCCAAACTGGACTCGAGAGCTGCAAGATCGGCGTCGTCGCCATTGTCGGCCAACAGGCCCAGACTATGAGAGGCAGAGGAGCCACCGAAGATGGCGGAGTTCATCGAAGACGTGCCGCCGTTGCGGGCGAGGATGAGATTGTTGTTCACCGCCACTGGCACAAGTGACCGGCTGGGGGTTATCTGGCCGATGCCAAGGCGTCCGTTTCTGTTGCTTCCCCAGGCAGCGGCCGTTCCGTCCGAACAAAGGGCAACGGAGTGATAAGCGCCGGTGGCAACCGCGGTGATGATTTTTCCAGAAAGAACACCGCTTGTGATAACTGCGACAGGCGCAAGGCGTTGGTTGTCAGCAGAGTTGTCGCCAACCTGGCCTTCAAAATTCCGCCCCCATGCCACCAGGGAATGGTCCGAACAAAGCGCCAGGTTGTGGTAGCCACCAGCCTGGATCGAGACGACAGACTTGCCAGACAACACCCCGGAAACATCAACAAGAACGGGTTGGCTGCTCTGAACGCCGGAGTTGTTACCGAGCTGGCCGTTGGCATTGCCCCCCCACGAGGCGACCGAACCGTCGGAGCAGAGGGCGAGGGAATGGGCGGCCCCGGCGGAAAGGGCCGAGACGGTTTTGCCGGAGAGAACGCCGGACTGGCTGACCGGCACGGGGACGAGGCTTGGAGTGGTGGAGTTGTTGCCGAGCTGGCCATCGCTGTTCGCGCCCCAGGCGGCGATGGTGCCGTCAGAGCAAAGGGCGAGGGAATGCTGAGATCCGGCGGCGATGGAGGTCACGCGTTTGCCGACCAAGGCACCGAAGGTGTTGATGGAGAAAGGAACCGGGCTGTTGGAGACGGAGTTGTTGCCGAGTTGGCCATCGGAGTTTGAACCCCAGGCGACAAGGGTGCCATCAGAGCAGAGCGCGAGGCTGTGGTCAGCACCCGCAGCGATGGCGACGACCGTTTTACCAGCAAGAATTCCGGCGGTGGTGACGGCAACAGGAACCAGGCTTGAGGCCGTCGAGTTGTTACCCAACTGCCCGCTGTCATTGAGTCCCCAGGAGGCAACCGTCCCGTCTGAAATCAGGGCGAGGCTGTGGGAGCCTCCGGTGGCCTCCGCGTAGATGGTTTTTCGATGAAGGAGAGTGGATGAAGTTGCGGAGACAAAAGTCGGTGAAAGACTCCAGGGCCTGCCGTTTTGCAAGAGCCCGCCATTGCCAAGTTGTCCCTTCCCGTTGTCACCCCAGGCGATGGCCGAATGATAAGCCCACTGGAGGACGAGGTCGTTGCCCGTGCCGCCGAAGTAATTGACGATGTAGGAGTAAACGATCGGGTCCTCGCCGAAGGGCAGGGTGATCTGGACCGTCTGGCCCTGGACGAGGTTGGTGAAGGAGCCCTGGATGAGGTTGGGGCCGGTGTTGTTGACCAGCAGGAGGCTCGCGCCGTAGACGAAATCGCCCGAGGAGTTTCCGTAGGGGATGGGCAGGTTGAGGTTGCCGGAGGCGGTGTAGCCGTTGCTGACGATGGTGCCGGGGCCGCCTTGGGAGATGCTGACGATGTCGGCAACCAGACCACGGGCCACACGGATGGTGTAAAGGTGATCGAAACCGCCGCCCGGGGTGCTGGCGTAAACCTGAACGTTGGTGTAGCCCGGGTTGAGGGTGATGGGAGTGGCCACGCCGGAGGAGACGATGTTGCCATTGACGGTGAGCACGAGGTTGGGCGCGGCGGTGGCGGTGACGGTGAGGCTCGTGGTGGCCTCGGAGACCACCAGATCATATTTCGAAACCGAAGGAGTGAAGGCCGGGCTGAGCGTGCCCACGCTGGCGGTGAGGCCTGACAGGTCGGCCCCGGAAACGGTGACCGTGAAGGTGCGGGTGGTGGTGTGGTTGGCGGCGTCCTTCGCGGTGATGGTGACCGTGGTGACGCCGACCGCGAACAAGGTGCCGCTGTCCTGCGAGTAGGTCAGGCTGGTGACCCCGACGGCATCGGTGGCGCCGGCCGGGTCGTAGGTGACGAACGCGCCGTCGGGCTGGGACAGCGGGACGGTGACATCGGCGTGGGGCGCGATGGTGGGCGCGGTGGTGTCCACGACGTTGACCGTGCGGGTGGCGGAGGCGGTGACCCCCGCGCCGTCGGTGGCGGTCCAAGTGACGAGGTAGGAGCCGGGAACGTTGGCCACGACCGTGTTGGCGGTCTGGACCGGGACGAGGGTGCCGGATTCGGGGTCGGAGGCAGTGGCTCCGGCGTCGGCGTAGGACGCGGCGGCTTCGAAACTGAGCGGGGAGTTTCCGTTGAGGGTGACAACGGGGGTGTCGTTCACGGCGCTGACCACGATGGTGAAGGTCTGGACCGCGCTGGTGTCGCTGCCGCCAGCGGCGGTGCCACCGTTGTCCTTGAGGGAGAGGGAAACGACGGCCGTGCCGAAGGCGTTGAGAGCGGGGGTGAAGGTGAGGGTGCCGTTTGCGGCGAGGGCGGGTTGAGCGGAGAAGAGGGCGGTGTTGTCGTTGGAAACGACAAAGCTGAGGGTTTGGGCCGACTCGGTGGCGGGGCCGGCGGAGAGGTTGAAGGCGAAGCCCGGAAGGGAGGCCGGGCCGCTGTCTTCGGCCACGGTGGTGAGGGCCGCGCCGGTGTTGAGAACGGCGAACTTGAGGTTGCCGTTCGTGGCATCGAAGTAGGCGATGCCCGGGGCACCCGAGGCGAGGGCAGCGAGGGAGGTGTGGGAGCCCACATCGCCATCGGAATCAAGGGTTTGGGGAGCGCCCCAGGCGGAACCCTCGGCGTTGGAGGCGGCCACGTATTTGAGGTTTCCGTTGGTCTTGTCGTAGTAGCTGATGGCGGGTTTGCCGTTGATGACGGCGAGGGAGGAGAAACGGCCGACATCGCCGGTGGAATCAACGATGGTCTGGGCGTTTCCGGAAGGACCGCCGGCGGCGGCCCAACTGGCTCCGTTCATTTCCATGGCGCGGGTGTAGCGCAGGTCGGCCTGGGTGATCTCGTAGTAGCTCACGGAGGGGAAGTCGGAGACGATGGCGAGGGAGAGGTTGACCCCGGTATAGAGCGGGTAGCCGGACGGAGCCCAGTTTTGGTCGGGCGTGACGATGGCGGTGCCGGACCAGGAGTCGCCGTTCGCATCGAGGGCGCGGAAACGTTCCAGGCCGCCCTGGGAGCCTTGAAGGTCAACGACCAGCGGCATGCCGGCGGCCACTTCCATGCGGAGGAAGTAGCCCTGGGTGGGGCCGCTGTTCTGAAGGTTGAGGGGTGTGCCCCAGGCCGTGCCGGAGGCGTCGGTGGCGCGGCAGTAGTAGCAGTTGGTCGTCTCAAACGTGGTTGGACCCTGGCCCTCCTGGTAGGCGACGGCGGGGTTGCCGTTGACAACCTTGAGGCTGAGCGAGCCCAGGGCGAAAGTTTCGTCGAGGTTGATCTGGGACGTCTGGGCATCGATGGTGACGGGAGCTCCCCAGGCCGCGCCCGAGGCGTCGGTGGCGCGGACATACTTCACTTTCGAAGCATTGGAGACGGCGGTGTTGGAGACGATCTCGTAGTAGGCGATGGCGGGGTTGCCGTTGACGACGGCGAGGGAGGCGTAGGCGCCGACGTTGCCGGCGGAGTCCACTGTGACGGGCGTGCCCCAGGCCGTGCCGAAGGCGTTGGTGGCGCGGACGTATTTGAGATCACCGTTGGTGGTGTCGTAGTAGGCGACGGCGGGGTTGCCGTTGACGAGGGCGAGCGAGTCGTAGCGTCCGACGACATCGGAACCCCCGGAATCGACCGTGACGACCGAAGCCCCGCTGGCGGAGGTGAGGGAGAAGGACGGGGCCGCATTGAGGACCGTGACCGTGACGGTGTAGGTTTTGGTCGAGTTGTCCTGGGCCGTGACGACGACGCTGAGGTTGTTCAGGCCCGGGCTCAGGGAGATCGGGGACGTGGCGGCACCCGAGGTGGCGGCGGAGCCGTTGACCGTGAGCGAGGAAAGACTGTCGGCCTTGGTCGGGGTGACGGTGAGGGAGGCGGTTCCAGCCGGGACCGAAGTGGTGTAAGTGGTTGTGCCAGAGACGAAAACGGGCGAAAGGGTGCCGGCGCTGAGGACGAGACCGGAGAGGTTGGCGTTGTTGCTCAGGGTGGTGAACGTGCCGGTGGGCGAGTAGCCCGTGCCCGTGTTGTTGGTGGCGTAGGCCGCGTAGGTGTAGGCGGTGCCCGGAGTGAGGCCGGAGACATTGACCGTGAACGTGCCCGTGGAAGTCGAGGAGACGGCGGAGGAGACACCCGCGCCGTTGAGCTGCGGGTTGGCGTTGGTGGCCGTGGGGGAGAAGACGACCCCCGAGGCGGTGGCCGCGCTGCCATTGGTGGCCGTGATCGTGGCGCCGAGGGTGGCGGTGGTGGCGGCGATGGAGGCGCTGGTCGGCGAGGCCAGGTCGGGGACGCCGGAAACGCGTGAGACAAAGATCGTGTAAGTCTTGGTGGCGGAAAGGTCCTGGGAGGTGGAAACGATGGTGACCGTGGTGCTTCCCGTGGTGAACGGGATGGCGAAGGCGGAGCCCGAGGAGACGGCGGTGCCGTTGATGGTGAGCGTGGCGCCGGTTTCGGCCGTGGCCGTGACGTTGAACGTGGCCGTGGCGAACGGCATGTTGGCCGAGTAGTTGATGGTGCCGCTGGTGAAAGGCGTGGTGAGCGTGCCCGGGGAGAGGGCGAGGCTGGTCAGGTTGGCGTTGTTGCTCGGCGGGGTGAAGACGACGTCGGACCCGAGGAAGGAGCCCACGGTGCTGACGGCGCGGACGCGGTAGTGGTAAACCTGGCCGCCGGCGAGGCCGGTGAGGACCGCGCTGACGGGCGTGCCGGTGTTGCCGCTGACGGGCGACTGCGAGGCCACGACGTTGGTGCCGTAGGAGGTGGTGGTGCCGTAGTCGAAGACGACGCTGGCGGAGTTGCCGTTGGCGTTGACCGAGCCGTTGAGGGTGGCCCCGGAGTTCGACAAGGAGCTGGCCGCGAGGGTGGTGGCGGTGGGGGAAGGAGGGACCCCGGTGACGGCGATGCTGTGGTTGGCAGTCGAGCCGCCGAAGGCCAGGGAGAAACGCTCGCCGGACAGCAGCGAAGTGGTGGTGACGGCGACCGGCACATTGCTGTTGGTGGTGGAGGAGTTGCCCAGTTGACCGCCGGTGTTGCGACCCCAGGTCACGGCCGTGCCGTCGGAGCAGGTGACGAACGTGTGGGCCGCGCCGCAGGCCAGGCTGGTGACGACCTTGCCGGAGAGCGCGCCGGAGGTGACCGGTGAGACGGAAATGCTGGAGTGGCTGTTGTTGCCCGTGCCGAGCTCGCCGTAGGTGTTGCGACCCCAGAGGCCGACGGTGCCGTCGGAGTTGAGGAGGGCGCTGTGGTTTTCGCCGGCCGCGATGGCGACGATGGTCTTGTTCCAGGAAGGATCGTTTTGGTAACGAAGGACCGTGACCGGGACGGAGGACTGGGCGGTGCTGTTGTTGCCCAGCTGGCCGAAGTTGCCGGAGCCCCAGGAGGCCAACGTGTTGTCGTTGCAGAGCACGACGTTGTGCAGGGCGCCGCAGGCGATGGCCGTGACGGTTTTGCCGGAGAGGGCGCCCGACAGCGTGACCGCGACCGGCACGTTGCTGTTGGTGGTCGAGTTGTTGCCCAACTGGCCGAAGTTGTTGCGACCCCAGGCCGCGAGCGTGCCGTCGGAGCAGAGCGCGAGGCTGTGGGATTGGCCGGCAGAAATGGCGATGACCGTCTTGCCCGAAAGCACACCCGCCGTGCTCACGAGGGTGCCGTCGGACTGGCTGTTGAAGCCGTTGCCAAGCTCGCCGTAGGTGTTGGCCCCGAAGGCCACGATGGAGCCGTCCGAACAAAGGACGAGGCTGTGCTCCTCGCCGACCGCGACAGCGACGGGAGTTTTGCCTGAAAGAGCGCCGCCCATGCTGCCGAGGGCCGGGCTGGAGTTGGTGCCGAAGGGGGCGAGCTGGGAGATGCGGTTCCAGCCCCAGCCGGCGAGCGTGCCATCGGCGCAGACGGCGAGACTGTGGTTGAGGGCGGAAGCGCCGCTGGCGATGGTTTTGCCCTCCAGCGAACCGTTGAAGTTGACCACGGTGGGAACGGTGGTGGTGGCCGGCATGGAGCCGATGCCCGTCTGGCCGACATCGCTCTGGCCCCAGCCCAGGCGGCGGGTGTTGGCCCAGTGGAGGACAAGGTCGTTTCCCGTTCCGCCGTAGTAGTTTGCGATAAAGTTGTAGGTGAGCCCGGCGTAGGAAAGCGACACGGCCTGACCCTGGGCCAGACCGGTGAAACGCCCGGTGATGGGATTGCGGCTGGTGTTGTTGACGAGGGTGAGATTCGTCCCGGCGGTGGGGGCGAAACCGAGGGCGATGCTGTAGCCGCGCGCGGTGGCATCGTAGCCTGCGGCGGTGATCGGAACCTGGGTGGCGGAGGCAAAGGTAACAGTTTCGGGAATGCGGTAGAGGGCGACTCCGCGGGCCGCGAGGTTGGCGCCGACGGTGGTGAAATTGCCTCCGACGTAGAGGTCTTTGACCTTGAGGGCGAGGGCGTTGACCTGGTCGGACGTGCCGGAGCCGATGGAGGACCAGGCGGAGCCGTTCCACGCCATGACGAAACTGCCCGGATCGCCTCCGGCGGTGGAGAAACTGCCCCCGACGTAAACAGACGCGCCGGAGACCTCGATGGCCTTGACGCTGCCGGTGGCCACGCCCGAGCCCAGGGCGGACCAGGTCGAGCCATTATACTTCGCGATCCGGCTGGCCGCGACGCCGTTCACGCTGGTGAAGGTGCCGCCGATGTAGAGGTCGGAGCCCGAGGCCTTGAGGCAGGAAACGGTGGAGTTGGGCTCGCCCACGCTGGTCCAGTTGACGCCGTCCCACTTGGCGAGGTTGGACACGACGGCCTGGCCGGCGGAGGTGAAGGCTCCACCCGCGTAGAGGGAGCCATTGACGAGGGCGAGGGAGGTGGCGTAGCCGCCGCGGATGCCGGTATCGAGGGCGGACCAGGCGGTCCCGTTCCACTTGGCGACGCCGCCGACATTGGTGAGGTTGGCGATGGAGGTGAAATTGCCCGCGACGTAGAGGTCGGAACCGTTCACGGCCAGGGCGTAAACCGTCCCATTGGTTCCGCTGTTGAGACCATTTCCAAAGGCGCTCCAGGCGGTGCCGTCCCAGCGCGAGATGTGGTCGCCATTGGGAGCGGTGAAGAACCCTCCGGCGTAAACGTAGGAGCCGCTGACGGCGATGGCGTTGACCGTCGAGGTGGTGGTGCCGAGACCGGCCCCGAAGGCGCTCCAGGCGGTGCCGTTCCACTTGGCGATTCGTCCATAGCCAAAGCCCCCGATGGCGCTGAAACTGCCGCCGACATAGAGGTTGCCGGAGGCGTCGAGGGTGGTGGCGGAAACGGAGCCGTTCGTCCCGCCCAGGCCAACCCAGAAGGCGTCGGCGGTTTCGTTGGCGGCGCGGGACTGACCGAGGCTCAGCAGCGAAAGAACCATCAGGAAAAACCATCGGAAGGTGCGCGAGGTCGGGTCGGGGGAGTTTTGAGCGAGCATCGGTAAAGTTGCCTGGGTGATTTTTAAAAAATTTTACGAACCCAGTTTTTGAGCCGAATTGCCATCTCAAAACATGTCGTTAATCATTGATTCATATTGATTAACGAAAGTTAGGAATCGTGGACAGCCCCATCCTCTTTAAGCCCTCTTGCCAAACCGGTCCGAAATCGGTTTTCACCTCATCATGACACGAACGCTCGTCAAACACGCCCTTTCCGCCTCCGGTCCCGCCGCCGACATCCTCGTGCAGGGCTGGGTCCGCACCCGCCGTGATTCCAAGGGATTTTCCTTTGTGGAACTCAACGACGGCACCTCGCTCAAGAGCCTCCAGGTCATCGTGGATGCCAACCTGCCCGGCTATGAGTCCATCAAGGAGGCCGTCACCGGGGCTTCCTTCGAGGCCCGGGGCGAACTCGTCGCCTCGCCCGGCGCGGGCCAGAAGTGGGAGGTGCGCGCCAGGGAGTTCAAGGTCGTGGGTCTGGCCGACGACTCCTACCCGCTCCAGAAGAAGGGCCACTCGCCGGAGTTTCTCCGCTCCATCGCCCACCTCCGCGCCCGCACGAATTTGTTCGGCTCCATTTACCGTGTCCGCTCCCGGCTGGCCATGGCCGTGCATGAGTTTTTCCAAAACCGCGACTACGTTTACGTCCACACGCCCATCATCACGGCCAGCGACTGCGAGGGCGCGGGCGAGATGTTTCGCGTCACCACCCTCGACCTCGAAAAACCCTCGCCCGGACGCAAATCGGAGGACTTCGCCGAGGACTTCTTCGGCCGCTCCGCCTACCTGACCGTGTCAGGGCAACTCCAGGGCGAAACCGCCGCCTGCGCCCTCTCCAATATCTACACCTTCGGCCCCACCTTCCGCGCGGAAAACTCCAACACCTCGCGCCACGCCGCCGAGTTTTGGATGATCGAACCCGAGACCGCCTTCCTCAACCTCGAAGGCAACATGGACCTGGCCGAGGCCCTGGTGAAACACCTTGCGAAGGACATCGTGACCCGCTGCCCGGACGAGGTCGAACTCTTCAACAAGTTTGTGGACAAGGAGTTGCGCGCCCGACTCGACTTCCTGATCGAGCGCCCGTTCGTCCGCTGCACCTACACCGACGCCATCGAGATTCTGAACCAATCCGGCAAAACCTTTGAAAACGCCGTGGCCTGGGGCGACAACCTCCAGAGCGAACACGAACGCTACCTGGCCGAGACGCATTTCAAGTCGCCCGTCACCGTTTACAACTATCCCAAGGAGTTGAAGCCCTTCTACATGCGCCTCAACGAGGACGGCAAAACCGTCACCGCCATGGACGTGCTCGTGCCCGGCATCGGCGAGATCATCGGCGGCTCGCAACGCGAGGAACGCCTCGACGTTCTTTTGGACAACATGCGCCGCCACCACCTCAAGGAGGAGGACTACTCGTGGTATCTCGACACCCGCCGCTTCGGCAGCGTCCCGCACGCCGGCTTCGGCATGGGCTTCGAACGCATGCTGATGTTCGTCACGGGCGTCTCGAACATCCGCGACGTGGTGCCGTTTCCGAGGACGCCGGGGCACGCGGATTTTTGAAAGATGTGGAACGATGTCACAAAACGGATCGTCTTCTACACCATCATGTTGGTGGTCATCGTCTTGATGCTCTGCTCCTCGAATTCTAATATCAACAGGGTGCGGCGTGATCCTGCCGAACGTGCCCTGTCCAATGATGCCCGGCAGATAGGCGGCGCAGCCCAGCAATACTTCCTCACCACCAACCAGAAAACCGTCTCCTTCAGCTACAATTCCGACACCGGAAAAATCTTGGGACCGCTTGAGCCTTGGCTTAACCGCATCGCGAAAGGCTACACCGTTTCCGACTCCACCATCGAACTCGGAAACCCCGCCGCCTTCACGCTGAGCTACCCCAAGGTTCTGAACGGCCAGCCCGTGACCTTCAGCGACGAGGGCAAAACGACCCAAGTGCTCGAACGCTGAGCTGAGGTCATAAAAGTTGCCCGGACGCTTCCTTCATTCGATCTTCTCCCTGTGAAAAACGCCCTTGCCAAGGCCATCCCGGTCAAAGGTAAGCGAAAGGAAACCGTCGCTGCTGGCCGTGGGTTGCGTGTGGCGGTCCAGAAGAAGCACCCTCTGCCTTCCGTTTCCCACCTGAAGACGCATCCCGTTTCCGGGCTTTCTTTTGACGCCACTCCCGGCCCTCAGGTTGATTCCCGCAAAGTCAAAGCCAGCCTCGCTGACTTCCCGTGAGTTATCCGCAGTCCGGGCCGCAGAGTGGCTGCGGCCCGGACTGCGGTGGCGTTGCCACCGCGGCCCAAAGTGCTCCGCACTGAACACACGTTTCCTCTCACGTTTGTTTTTCGGCGTGCGGGGCGGGCGTTTCCCGCCGACTGTGCCCCTTCACTTCCATGAAAAAAACTTCCTGCCTCCTTCTCGCCGCCCTGGCCGTGCCGGTTCTCCCCGCCGCCCCGTCGGTTTCCCTCCAGCCCTCCGTCGGCCAGGCCTCGGCCCACCTTCCGGCCTCGCTGGCCCACCTGGATTTTGGCGGGGAAGTGTTTGCCTATTATGATGTTGACGGTGAGTTGGAAGGGCTGACCGAAAGTTTTGCCGGCCTTTACGGCATGATCCGCGCCGCCTCGCAGGGATCCGGGCAGCAGATGCCGGAAATTTCCAAGGGAACCCTGGCCGAAGCCCTCCGCATCCTGGGTCTTTTTGATCCCAAGGCCCTGGGGCAAAGCTCTGTGAAACTGGCCGACGGCCGCTATCTCAACAAAACTTTCCTTTACACGCCCAAGGGCCGGACCGGCCTGCTTCGCGCCGTCGGGGGCGAGGCCCACGCCTTCGAGTCCCTCAGCATGGCCCCGGCCAACACCCAGCTGATCGTCGAGATGGACCTCGACGGCCAGGCCGTGCTGGAAACTCTTAAGTCTTTGGCTCTCAGCATTGGGGGCCGCGCCACCCTGGATCAGTTGGAGGCCGCGCTGAACCAGCCCAATAAGGCCATCGCCGGCACCCCCACGCCCCAGCGGATCATTTCCGCCCTGAAAACCCACGTGACCGTCATCGTCGCGGCCGACATCGCCAAAACCTTCAAGCCCGATCCTTCCGGTCCCGACCTGCCCACGCCCCACTCCATCGTCCTGGTGGACGGTCTCGCCTCGCTACTCCATCCGGTGCTGAAGAATGCCACCCAGCATCCCCGTGATGGAGACACGGTGACGGAGACCGAAACCCGCTTTACGGTCGAATCCCAGCCTTTGAACAAGACCAGTCCGATCGCTCCCATCGTTGATCTCGACCTCAAGGGAGGGCAGGTCCGCCTCGCCACTTCCCGGGCCTTCCTCGAAAGCACCCTGGCGAAAACCGGCGGCTTTGCCCAGACCGAGGCCTACAAGTCGCTCTCCGCCCACCTGCCCAAGACGGGCAACACCCTGGTGTGCATGAACCTGACCGCGCTTCCCTCCCTCCTTGACGAGGTCGAGAAAACGCTTCCGGCCGGACAGAAGAAGGAGGCCGGCATCGTTCTGGCCTATGCGCGCGGCCTGACCGCCCCTTCCATGACCACGCTGAGCAATCTGCCGGAGGGCATCCTGATCACTTCCAACTCACCCTTTTCCCACAAAAACCAGTTGATGGGAGCCGGCTCGGTGGTCGCGGTCGGCCTCGTTTCCGCCATGGCCATCCCCGCCTTCACCCGGGTGCGGAACGAGTCCCTCCGGGTGACCGTGATCAATGACGGGCGCCAGATCGGCTCCGCCGCCCAGCAATACTTTCTCACCACAGGCAAGGAGGTTGCCTCCTTTGAATATGACCCCGTCACCGGCAAGATCAAAGGTGATCTGGCCCCATGGCTTGGCACCATCGGCAAGGGTTACACCGTCCACGACAACATCATCGAGTCGGGCAACACGGAGGCGTTTTCCTTTTCCCATCCGGATGCTTTCGGCGGCAAGCCGGTCGTCTTCACGGACGAGGGCAAAACCACGGTCAGTCCCTCGGGAAACTGAGGCGGGTTCGGCGGGGTGGTTTTCTCTCATCTCTGATTCCCATGTCTTTGCGACACGCTTGCGCCGCCTTTCTGTTTCTCCTCAACGCCTTGCGGGCCGAGGAGGTGCAGCGGCACGGCCTGGTTTTCGAGCAGTGGGTGCGGGACACCTTCTTCGAGAAATACGTCCCGCCCAGCCCGACGCAGAAGTGGGACATTCCAGCCGCAGCCAACCGCAGCCATGGGGGCATTCCGGTCAACCCCAAGGCCACCAAATTCGGCACGCCGGTGGACATGGGCGACGCCCTCCGGCAGTTTGCCATCGAGGAGCCCTTCCTGCTCGTCATCGGCTACTGGAAACAGGAGGGGGAGGAGAAACGTTTCGTCAACATTGTGGCTCCCCGGATTGAACCCGAGGCCTGGCGCAAACTCTGGGGCCCGGTCACCCTGGCGGACCTCCAAAAACTCGACGTGGTCGTCAAGGACCGCACCCTCACCCCGGCCTCGGCGCGGGCCGCAGCGCTGCGCCTGAAAAACCAGCCGCCCTTCACCCAGGCGGTGATCCAGGTGAACCCCAAGATTGACGAAAAGGGCCAGCGCCGGCTCCAATGCAGCCTGCGTTTCGCCGATGTGTTCAAGCACGTGGCACCGGGGGCCGATCCCGCGGAGCAGGACGGGGCGGCCTTGTGGGAGGTGCCTTTCCCGGGGCCGCTTCCTTCCCAGCCCCGGGCTCCGCAGGTGAAACCTCCGGCCCCTTCGCAGGACGAAACCCCCCGGCGGGCGGTTGACTCGGGTGGATGACTTCGCTCACGGTCACGGATTGATGTCAGACGAAAACTCACAGCCTGCCGTGGCGCCCGCCGCCTCCACTTTTGGAGGGGTGGGATCCGTGTTGTGGCGTGTGCTGGCGGCCTTTGTGCTTTATCTGGCGGCTGCCTCCCTGAGCATGACCTGGCCTCATTTCAGCACCAACCTGACACCTCCTTTCTGGCTGCCCACCGGCTTCATGATGGGGCTGGCCTATCTTTTGGGTCCCTGGACCGGTCTGGGCGCGGGCCTGGGGGCGCTCTGGTTTGACCGCGACCTGGGTCTGCTTTTTTGCTCCCTGAGCGCGGTCGGGAACGGCGCGCAGGCCTGGCTGGGAGGCATGTTTCTGCGCCGGCCCAACGAACTGTCCGGCCTGAACCTTTGGTATGCCTTCTGCCTTCTGGCCGCTGTCCTCACCCTGCCCTGGTCGGCCCTGGGCTGCATCCTCCTGATGGATTTGCGGGGCGGACATCCCCTCGACGGGTTTCTGACCTGGTGGATCAGCAACATGTTGTCCGTCATCGTGATGGTCCCCTGTTTTGTGTCGCTGCTCGCCCCCCGTGAAAAAAAGGTCCGCTGGGTGGACGCGGTCATCCTCATCACGGTCCTGGCGGCGATTTACCAGCTGACCTCGTTTGCGGTGGGGCATTTCGACCTTCTGGGCACCTGGTCATTTGCCATCATCTTTCTGTCCCTTGGCCTGGTGGGGCTTCTGTCGCACAGCTACGCCCTGGCCGGGGCCTCGGCCGGAGTGGTGGTCCTGGCCGAAGCCCTGCTGCTTAACCTCAACAGTCTGAGCCGGTTGGAAAACCGCGACATCAACCCGCTTGTCCTTCTGTGGTCGTTTCTCCTCCTGGCCGCGTTCGGTTCGCAGCTGCTGGCCGCCGTCCGCCACGACGAGGCGGTGGTCCTGCGGAAACTTTCGGAGCGCGAGCACCTGCTCCGCGCCGTGGTCAACCACACCGAGACGGAGCTGTGCCTGAAGGATTCGGAGGACACGATCCTGGTGGCCAACGAAAGGTTTGCGAAGGCGGTGGGCCGCAGTCCGGACGAGGTGGAGGGGCGCAAAGGCTCGGACGCCCCCCGTTTTCAGGATCTGGTGCCCGACCCGCTTGAGGCGGAGATTCCCCGCCTGCTGAGCGAGCCTGGATCACAGACCGAGGACGTGGTGGTGACGGGTGAGGCCGAGGGGCCGCACCACCGTTTCCGCCGCCAGGCCATGAGTGTGGGGCTGGGCGAGGGGCGGGCCGGCATTCTGCTGCAAATCCAGTCCCTCGACCCCTTCAGTCAGCTCCGCGAAAAACTCGTCCGGCTGGAGACCCGTTTCAACCTGGCGACCAGCGAGGGCAGTGTGGGCCTGTGGGAATACCGGGCCGAGACGGACGACTTCTGGCATGACCGGGGATGGCGGAAACTCCTCGGCTGGGATGACAGCGTCGAGTTTCACAGCCATGAGGCGGTGCGGGAAATCATTCATCCCGATGATCTTCCGATTGTGGACGACTTTTTGAAACGGGTGCTGAACGCCCGCGATCACACCGTCTCCGCCATGTTCCGCCTGCGCCGCGGCGACGGCTCCTACGTCTGGGTCCAGGACCGGGGCCGCACCTTGGAGTGGGACAATGACAACCGGCCGGTGCGGGCCCTGGGCGTGGTCCACGACATCACCTCCCTCAAGCAGACCGAGCAGGAACTGCGCACGGCCAAGGACCAGGCGGAGTCGGCCGACCGGGCCAAGAGCCAGTTTCTGGCCAACATGAGCCACGAGCTGCGCACGCCGATGAACGCCATCGTGGGCATGGCCCACCTGCTGGCCGATTCGGAGCTGAACGACGAGCAGCGCGAGTATCTCGACATCATCCGCAACGGCGGGGAGTCCATGACGGCGCTCATTTCTGAGATTCTGGACTTCTCCAAGATCGCCGCCGGGGCGGTCGTGATTGACAACCGCACCTACCTGCCGCGCGCCGTGGTGGAGGATGTGTGCAACCTGCTCCGGCAGACGGCGGCGCGGAAAAAGATCCTCCTCGCCTCGCATGTGGCGGACGACATCCCCGAGGCCCTCACGGGGGACCCGGGCCGCATCCGGCAGATCCTTCTCAACCTGGTCGGCAACGCCATCAAGTTCACCGATGTGGGCCGCGTCACCCTGGAGTGGCGGAAGGTGCGGGAGGACGGCCTGACCTGGGTGGAATTCAGCGTCGCCGACACCGGGCCCGGCATTCCCTCGGACCGTCTGCATCTCCTCTTCCGGCCTTTCAGCCAGGTGGACGATTCCGACACCCGCCGCCACGGCGGGACGGGCCTGGGGCTGGCCATTTGCAAGAGCCTGGCCGAGGCCATGGGGGGCGGCATCGGGGTGCAGAGCTCGCACGGCCAGGGTTGTGTCTTCACCGTCCGCCTGCCGCTGGTGGAGGTGGTGGGCGACTGGGCGGAGGCCGTTCCCACGGACCGTCTGGACCCCGGTTTCGCGGCCCAGCATGCGGGCCGCATCCTCATCGTCGAGGACCAGCCCGCGAACCTCAAGCTCCTGACCCGCTACCTGGAGCGCATGGGTTACTCGCCCATGGTCGCGGTCAACGGCCTGGAGGCGGTGACCCAATCGGGGGCCATCCGCCCGGACCTGATCCTCATGGACCTGCACATGCCCACGCTGGACGGCTTGGAGGCGACGAAACGCATCCTTTCCGCCATGCCGCCCGAGGAACGCCCCGTGGTGGTGGCCGTGACGGCCTTTGCCACCGCCGAATCCCGCGACCGCTGCATGGCGGCCGGCCTGAGCGACTTCCTCTCCAAGCCGATCTCGGTCGCGGCGCTCAAGGATGTGCTGAAGCAGCGCCTGCCCCGCCGCCGTTCCTGAGCTGGCCTGCCCCAAACCCGCCATGTCCACCCCGGAAACCAAAGGCAGGGAACACGTTGAATATCACAAGGATGGCAGCGTCCGCGCCCGGGGCCGCAAAACCGGCGAAGTGCTCACCGGCTACTGGGAATGGTTCCGGCTCGACGGGACCAGGCTGCGTTCAGGCCATTTCGAAAACGGCGAGTCGGCGGGCGAGTGGATCACTTACGACCGCCGGGGCGAGGTTTACAAAGTGACGCGGGTGAAGCGGAAAACGCCCAAAGGTGGGTGAAGCGACTGCCTTTGGGAGGTAAAGTGCTTCGGGATTTCCTACGACTGCCAGGATTTGTTCAAGCCTTACGTTTTGACCTTTTCCATCCGATCAGGGCGAGCACACCTGCGAGCAGTGCCAACCAAAGACTCCATGAACTTGAAGTTGAATCTTGCGGCGGCTTGGGAGGTATAATTTGGGACTGCTGTTGAGAACTCGACTGAGTGGCCGGGATGGTGGTAGGCGTTGGAGTGGGTGAGTGAGAATGCTCCTTTGCTTTTGCTATCGCCTTGGTTAAGTCAGCAGCAAGTTGTAAACGAGTAGCACGAGTAGCCAACAATTCTTCCGTCAAAGGCAAAGCTGGGAAATATTTTTTGATCGTAGTCACAAAAGGTTCACGCAGGAGTGTTGTGGGGCCAATCCGTCCAGCAGAACTTGGTCTGGGGACATTAACTTTCTCACTCGGCCACCACCAACAATTACTACCAATCATCATAGCCACAATTTCATCACGAAACAGTTCATCGGGTATTTGAGCCAAAGGCTGTTCTGAATAGGGAGCTTCAGGTCTGTAAGAAAATAAATGTAAACGCACCTCTTGATCTTCAAAGCACAACTGTATTAATTTAATCCGGCGGCTGCTCAATGCAAAATTCACCACGTCGCTATTCATACGTGAACTTTTAGGTGACTGAACGATAACTCTAGCTTCTTCTATCGTAAGTTTGCTAACATCGGGATTTAACTTTAAAAAACTAAGATCAATTTCGGCATTTGGTTCCTGTGCTTCAAGATTTAGCTTAGTAAGTGCAATGAATAACAATAAAGCAGCTTTTTTCATAAAATTCGTTGATTAAAATTATGGTCTTGGATGTCCCTTACCTAAAGAAGAGGAAGCATTTAATTACGATTATAAGTCTGTCCCTCAGTTCGGCCAGAATCATCTGAACCCCCAAATGAATTAACGTTTTCGCTTGATGAGTTTCCAGCCAAGCAAAGCGAGCAAACCTACGAGCAACGCCAACCAAAGATACCCTAAAGTTGAGGGTTCTTCTTGAGGCGGTTCAGATTCCTTGGTTTTCGGAATGCTTTTCAGGACTTCGGTAAAACGCTTGGCCAATCGTTGTCGCTCGGACAATGATGACATTCGGTATATTGAATCGTTCATATTTTCCAATAATTTTTCATCTGGGAGAAAATCATTCAACGCCCTGAGGCAAAATATATGTAAAACGGGTTTCGGGCGACTCCCATCTTGTGGAAGTCCATTTGGCAAGTTGTCACCTGACCAGGGTTTTTGCAGAAGCATCAAAATAATTTTGTTTTTAAAATCCGAATGAGGAACCTTATACAATGCTTCGAAGATTCCTTCTACTTTTGCTGTATCAAAGATGCAAGCTTCCACCAAATCAAGCCGTTTGGAATCAAATGCTATCTGAATCAAACGAAGGGAATCTTCCTGTGAATGAATTTTCGCGACTTCAGATAAAAATTGTTCTCGAGTAATAATTGAATTGGCTGTGATCTGAGCTAATCCCGAAACTGTGGATAATAACAAGATACAGACGTTTTTAATATGAAGATTTTCATAAAAGATAAGGGAGAAATTTATCAGGGGGGACCGTAATTCATGCCGCTGGATGACCCTGTATTATTCCATACGCCGGTTGCGGTAGAGTTTACTGAGATTGAGTGGTGCCACAACACCTGATCGGAAATTCTAAACCAAAATCTACCACCAGTTCTTTTTCCGTCCCAAATTTCTAATCTCGCAAACTCTCGATAAATAGACTTTGCAGAGAAGGATTTTCCATCGACTGCCCAAGAATTTAAGACCGAACGAGAAGGTGCATCGTAAGAGCTGATTTGGCCGAGCGAATGGGCTAAACCTTTATCGTTGGAGGTTTGGGCCTGATAGGGGTTACAATCTTCGTCTATCTCTTTCGATTCGGTAGCGGGACGATCATCGTTACCTTCGGCAGTATCTTGTGGGAACTCAATGGGAGTGGCAAATTGTGTTGGTTGGTAGAGAAGGTAGGCACTTGGATAAATAACTGCGAGGGATTCTTTTGGTATTAAACCAGGATTTTTGATAGAATGGTTCAGCTGACGGCTCATATCCCATTTCAGGTCAGCACTATCACATTTTTTTGTTGGATCTACAGGCCAAGGTTTGTTAAATCCGGGCACATGTTTTTTGCTTTCTCCTTCTAACTTCGGATGGTCAGATGCTGTGATGATTGAAATGGGTTGGATTGAGAAAACAAAGGAGTATCCCGGATCAGCTGTTTCGTATTGGGCAAATTTATAGGGATCAATTCCTTTATTTGGAGTGAATACTCCAGGATTCACAGTCGGAGGTGTTACCGTCGTCCAGACAATCCACACGTTAATCCGGTCAATTTCCGGGCCGGGAACACCCGGAGTGGCGCTTTTCAACCTGAGGGTAAGAACTGTTTTGCCGGTTTGTGCCCGGCTTACACGTCGTTTCGACGGATCAACGGGGTCAGGTTCACCACCTTCTGCTCCCCATTCCAGACAGCTCTCAAACGCGGCACGGCTGATGCCAGGGAGTTTGAAGACCACATAGGGATCGGGGATTCCGCCATAACCTACGGTTTTCTTGGGAGAGACAAAGTGTTTTTCACCAGCAGATTCCAGATTGCTTGGAATCATGTCGCCAACGACTCCGGCCATATTATCGTCAGGAGCGATTGCCAAAGGGACAAGAGTTAGTTCTGCGCTTTGGCCTCCGGTAAACAAGGGATATTCATAATATTTTGGCTCAATATCTTGCGCATTCGAAAATCTTGGGTTTTCTCCCGCTGGTATGATAAATTCTTTTATTGCGATATCGTAATAAAAGCTGTAGTTCCACGGTGAACCATTCGTAAAGGTGGATACCTTTGATACGGCGAGAAATTTAACCTTTTCATTGGTGGTTAACTTTCTTTTCGTATAAATCCGGACGTTGGCGTTTTGGGTGTTTCCGTTGGGCCACTCGCCGGAACCGTTGGGCACATAATAAAGATCGGAAAGTTGGAAACTGTCCAAGGCTCCTCTTCTTAATCCTTTTTGATTGAGGGAAGCGGTGGAGGGACTGGACCAACTGGCCAACCAGGGATAGGTATCCCGCGGGTCGGTGGTAAAGGGTATGAGGGACAAAAAGGTATTGTCCTTCTTTTCTCCCGATGTCTGCGTGTCCCACGCCTTGGTATATTTCCGTTCAAATTGTGGGTAATTCGCATCGGTTTCGTGCGCCACTTGCCGGTAGCTGGTGAGATCCGTTTGAATCCAAGCGAAACTGTCGGGGATGATGACAGAGTTGGGATCAGTGGGTGGGGCATCCGGGACGTTGGGATTGGTTCCGGTCAGAAATTCGTCGAAATTGGTCCGGCCATCGCCATCGAGATCGCCGTTGGGGTCCACGGCATCGGTTCCCTCGCCGTAGGGATTAAAGTTGTAGGCCAATTCCCACCAATCCGGCAGGCTGTTGCCGTTGGAGTCGCCTGCGATGATGCGGACGCGGAAGAAGATGGAGGAGCCTTCGGGACGGGGTGAGGGAGGCGCGCCGCCCGTGGGCATTTGAAGAAAGCCCATCACATTCATCTTGTTGGCATCGAGCATGGCCCATTCTTCGGCGTCAACCCCGGTCAGGCTTTCGGGGCCGGCAAGGCCAGTCAGGTCCAGGTTATCCTGGGAAACGGCGAAGTTTAGTTTCATCCACCAGAGGAAATCGGGAGCCTCCTGGACCAGGCGTGATTCGGTCGGGTTCATGCCGAGCAGGTGGAACGGCCTTTGAATGGGCTGGGTGGTGAGGATGGTCCAGGAGTTTTCCGGCGGGTCTTTGTGCCGTGTCACCAACATGGTCATGTTGTTTCCCGGCTGGGTGGAGGGGGCCAGGGTGATGAGCCAATCGGAGAGATGGATTTGTTTCTGGTTTTAGGTGGGAGCCGGGGTGGGGCCAGCGGGTGCGCCCGGGCGGATGAAAAAGGATTTTTGGGCTCCGTCCCCGTAGAAAACGCCCCCGGTCAACGGCTGATAACCTTCCGAATCCACCGCAGTGGCTCCTTCCACCACGTAAACTTTGCCCGGAATGGTGGGGAACCTGAGCCAGAGGTTGCCCTGTGGATCGGTCTCAGTAGAGGCTTGGACAAGGTCGCTTGATTGGGCGTGAGTGGCTGTGGAAGCCAGGATGACCACGGCAAGGGTGGTAAGGCAGGATATCAAACGAGTTGCCTAACTGGTGCGGGATAAGGGTTTCGAGACGGGCAGGGTTGTCGGGCGCGGTTTGAAGTCATGATTCTGACGAACCGAATCTGAAGGTAAGTTTACGGGATGTCGTGCCGTGGCTTACAAGACGTAATTACGGCATGATAGGGCGTGGCTGTTCCCCCACGCATCTTATTTCGGCCGCTCAGACCAGCGTGCGCTGGCCGGGGACGGGATCGTGGACCTTGGAGGCGGGCATGACGCGGGACATTTCGTTGGCGAACCATTTCCGGGCGTCCTCCTCGCCGTGAGTGAGGACGACGGCGCGGGACTGGGAGCGGACGGCGAAGTCCAGGAGGGAGTCGCGGTCGGCGTGGCCGGTCAGGTCAATCCGCTCGACCCGGGCCTGGACGCGGACGACACGGTTGTTGGCCTCGAAGGTGAAGGAGTCGCCGGCGGGGGTCTTGAGGAGTTTGCCGCCGGGGGTGTCGGGGTCGCAGTAGCCCACGAAGCAGATGGTGTTGCGGGCTCCGCCGAGGAGGGAGGTGGCGGCGTCGTAGCTGGGGGTGCGTTCGACGAGCATGCCGCTGGAGAGGACGAGGATGGAGGGGATTTTGGGCGGGCGTTCGGCGCTGAACTCCTGGCCGAAGCGGGGGCGGCGGCAGCCGAGCTGTTTGAGGACGTTGCGGCTGAAACGGACGAGACCGGTGCGTTTGGCGATGTCGTCGAAGAGGTCGCAGATGTTCATGCCGAGGCCGGCCACGAGGACGGGGCAGTCGCGGATGCGGCGGTTCTTGCGGCCTTCGGCGAGGATGCTGAGGACCTCCTGGCAGCGGCCGAGGGCGAAGACGGGGACGAGGACGCTGCCGCCGTGGGCGAGGGTGCGGTCGCAGACGTCGAGGAAACGCTCGATTTCGGACTCGCGGGTGCGGCCGGGCACGGGCGGGCTGGCGCCGCGGGTGGTTTCCATCACGAGGGTGTCGAACGGGCCTTCGGGAAACTTGGCCGCCCCGACGGTCTGCTGCGGGGTGAAGTGGACGTCGCCAGTGAAGAAAATCTTGCGGTGATGGTGGCGGATCATGACGCCGGCGGCCCCGGCCACGTGCCCGGCGGGGAAGAGGGTGATCTCGATCTCGTCCTTCTGTTTCTCAAAGATGCGCGGCCGGTTGAAAGCCATGGCGTGGAACTGCTTGCCGCAGCGGTCCACCTCGCCGGCGGTGTAAAGGGGAAGGTCGCGGATGCCCTTTTCCTCGCGCTGCCGGAGCATGACCTTGACGGAGTTTTTCAGCAGCACGGGGGCGAGGGCCAGGGTGGGCTGGGAACAAAGGACCAGGGCGGTCTGCTGGCGGCGGAGCAGGAGGGGCATGGCCCCGAGGTGGTCGAGGTGGCAGTGGGTCAGGATGACGAGGTCCACCGAGTTCATCGGCAGGGTGTCGAGATCGGGAGCGACCTCGCGGCCGATTTTTTTGGGGTGAAAGCCGCAATCCATGATGATGCGGAAGGGGCCGATTTCGACGAGAAAACAGTTGGCTCCGATACCGCCGTGGCGGTTGAGGTCGGTAAGATGCATGAAAAAAGGGGTGAGCCTGCCCGGGAGAGGCGGCGGGGAAAGGGGAAAACCGGTCGGCGGGTGGAAACTCAGTCGGACCGTTGCCGATCCTGCTTATTTAGGTGATCCCATACGGCCAAACAAAATAAACCACAGAGGCACAGAGATTCGTAGTGATCTTAGAACTGCTGTGTTTGCGTATGTTTTCAATGAAAAAGGTGGCAAATCGTTTTACTCAAACAATTTGCGATATACTGATACTCTCTGTGTCTCTGTGGTTAACAAATGCCTTGGAAAAGGTTCGAGGATCAGATGAAGGCCATGAAATCGCCCTTGGGAAGGTGGAGCGGTTCAGTTGCCGTGCAGGAGGCGGGCGTCCACGGCCTGGCTGGCCACGAGGACGGCGGTGCCGAAGATGTCGTGCGCGGTGGCGCCGCGGCTGAGTTCGGCGCAGGGGTGTTTCAGGCCGGTGAGGATCTGGCCGTAGGTGGGGGTGCCGGCCAGGATCTCGACCATTTTGGTGGCGATGTGGGCGCTGTCGAGGTTGGGGAAGACGAGGACGCTGGCCTTGCCGCCCACGGGGGAATCGGCCATGCCCTTGTAGGCGGCCACGGCGGAGCTGAGGGCGACGTCCACCTGGATCTCGCCATCCACCTCGATCTCAAAGCCCTCGGCGTGGGCGCGGTTGCGGGCGATGCTGGCTGCGATGCGCATTTTGCCGACGAAGCGGGGGGAGGTGTCGTTGTTGCGGTTGTGGTGGGAGAGGAAGGCGATCTTCGGGGTGGCGTTGGTCAGATGCCAGGCGATGCGGGCGGTGATGAGGGCGTTTTCGGCCAGTTGTTCGGCCGTGGGATCGGCCAGGACGGCGCAGTCCGTCATGAAAAGCACGCCGTCGCAGCCGAAGCGGGTGTCGGCCAGTTCCATGAGCTGGAGGGAGGAGACGGTGGCGGTGCCCTCGCGGCGGGGGATGATGCGGAGCAGGGCGCGCAAACCGCTGGAGGTCAGGGTGGTGGCTCCGGAGACGAGGGCGTCGGCCCGGCCGGTGGCGAGCATCATGGCGGCAAACCAGTGGGGCTGCTGGAGGGTGACGGAGGCGTCGAGGTCCCCGGCCCCCCCGAAGCGGCGCAGGCCCTCGAACTTGCGTTCAAAATCCTCCATGTCGTCCGAACGGGAGGGCTCGATGATGCGGATGTCGTCGAGTTTCACATCGAGGGCGGCGGCTTTCTCGCGGATCTCGGCCCGGTCGCCCACGAGGAGGGGAACCCCCAGGCGGCGGGAGGCGAACTGGCGGGCGGCTTGGAGCACACGGGCTTCCGCTCCCTCCGGAAAAACCACCCGTTTGGGGTGGCGTTGGAGGCGGCCGGAAAGGCGGTCGATCAGGGACATGGTCCGGAGAAGCTGGAAGTGAACCGGGGCGGGGGCAAGCCCGGGTGCGGAGAGTTTACTCCTTGGCTCAGGGCGGGGGTTTCTTTCAGTTATCCGGATGCCCCACGTCCATTTCTGCGAAGAGCCTGTCACCCCTGACCTCGCCCTGGGGGCCAAAGCGGAAAAACTGTGCGCGCTGTGGCAGGGCGGCTACCCGGTGGTGCCTTTCATGACCCTGTTGCCGGAGGGGTTGGAGTTCTGCCTGCCGGGCGAGCTTCGCTCGGCCTGGGTGGCGGCCCAGCAGCCGGACGAGGCCTCGATTGTCCTGTCCTGCCTGGAGCATGCCCGGCTTCAGCCGATGATCGAGGTGTGGGTGCGGGAGCATTTTCCCAAGGTGAATTTTTTCGCCGTGAGGTCTTCGCCCCGGGTGGAGGACGGATTTGAAACCTCGGCCGATCTGTTTGCCGGCCAGATCGAGCATTTCCTCCAGGTGCCGGTCTCCCGCCTGGCCAGCCGCATCTGCTCCCTCTGGCTTTCCGCCTACCACCCGCGCGTCTTCCAGTTCCGCCGCGAGCATGGCCTGCCCCCATGCCCGCCCACGCCCTCGGTCATCATTCAGCCGATGGTCCGGTCCGATTACGCGGGCGCCTCCTGGAGTGTGGAGCCCGAGAAAGGCCGGCGTTCCCGGGCCGCCGTGGCGGTGGTGCCCGGCCTCGGCACCATCCTGTGGTCTTCGGAAAACACCCCGGACCGTTACCAGGTGAATTTTGCCGGGGAGATCGTGGCCCGGGCCGTCGGTCCCAAGACGTTTGCCGAGGTGCCGACCGCCGGCGGCGGGGTGGAGCGTCTGGATTATACCCGCAAATACCAACCCCCGCCCCCCCTGGAGGACGAAAAGGTCCGCGCCGCCGCCGCCCTGGCCCGCGATATCGAACGTTTCCTGGGGCGTCCCCAAATGGTGGAATGGGCCTGTTCCGACGGGAAGCTGACACTGCTTCAGACCACGGGTGTGTCCGATCTTCCGCCGGACGCCGAGGCTCCGCTGACGCAGTGGGAGGTGGGGCGGCTGGACGAGGAGTTTCCCGGCCCGGTGACGCCCTTCGCCTTTTCCCTGGCCAGGCGCGGGGTCAAGGCCCGGGTGGAGGGGTTGGTCAAACATCTGGAACTCAAACTTTTCCCGGCCGAGCTGCCTCCTTTGGACCGCCTGCTGGCCTACCAGGACGGGCATCTTTTTTGGAACGCCACCGCCTGGCGCAAGCTCACCGCCCGCTTTTTCCGTTGCGCGCCGGAAGTGGCTCCGGTGGCACCGCCCGGCACCGATCCCGTCACCGGGATGTTTCTCACCGGCGACTTCATCCACGCCCCTTCCCCCGGCCGCCCCGAGGACATGGTCCAGCGCTGGCGGGCCCACCGCCTGGAACTGCGCCGCCTGGCCTGGAAAAAGTCCGTCGAGGAAAAGCTGGCCGGGATGGCGAGGCCCCTCTGGCAGGCCCGCCTGGACGAACTGGCCGAGGATTACCGCGACCTGGTCGCCGCCGCTTTCCACGACTGGGAGGTGGTGGCCGGAACCGACTGGCAGGCCGCGCGCACCGCCGCGCTTCTCCGCCGGCTCTGCGCGGAGCACCTGCTGGGTGACCGCGAGGCCCTCCTCAACGACTTTCTTTCCGTCCGGCACGTTCCGTCCGAGGGTGAAATCCTGGGCTCCCTGCATCTTTTGGCCAACCTGGCCTCCGCCGATCCCGAGTTTGTCCACACCCTGGCCTCCGCCCCGGTGGAAAAAATCCAGACCAGCCTCGAAAGCCAGCGGCAGTTTCGCAAAACGTGGCGTGAGTTCCTGGACGCGCAGGGCGGGAAGCTCCACGAGGGGTTCAAGCCCGAGTCGCAGACCCTGGCCGAACGCTCCGGCCTTCTGGCCCGCCAGCTCGGTCGGCTGGCCCTGGCGGGAAGCGGGAACGCCTCCCCGGACGGCACCTCCATTGATGCCGAAAAGCAGACCCTGCTGAACCTGGCCGAAAAGCCCGGGATCAGAAAACTCGTCCAGCGGGTGGCCGGACTGGCCCGGGCCGCCCTGGCCGCCCGCGAGGACAACCGCGCCGTCCTCTGCCGCCTCCACGAGCGCATCCGCCTGATTGTCCTGGAGATGGGGCGCCGCCTGGGCTCCCTTTCCCTTCTGTCCTCCCCGGCGGATGTGTTTTTCCTGACCGACACCGAGCTTCTCGATTACCTCGCCGGGACGGCCCCCCAGGGCGATCTCAAGGCCCTCGTCGAGGTCCGCCGGGGCGACGCCACCCGCTGGGCCTCGACGCCGGAAACGGCCCGCAGCCCCGCCCCCGCCATCGGTTCGGGCGTGGTGGCCCCGGAAGCCTCATCCGGGCTCACCACCTCGGAGTCCCGGGACGGCCTCCCCTGCCATCCCGGCCGGGTGCGTGGCCGGGTGCGCGTGGCCTGGAGTCCGGACGACACCAACTGGTCCCCCGGTGAGATCCTCGTCTGCAGCCGGGCCCACCCGGGCTGGATCCCCGTCTTCGCCTGCGCCGGGGCCATCATCATCGAGCACGGCCACCAGCTTTCCCACTCCACCACCTGCCTGCGCGGCATCGGTGTCCCGGCGGTGACGGGGATTTCCGGGCTGACCCTCTGGCTGCGCGATGGTGACCAGGTCCAGGTGGATGGCGGGACGGGACGCGTGACCCGCCTCTCGGTCTGAGCGGCTCAGTTTCCCGGCCTCGGGGATTGACCGCCGGTTCGTTATTTGGAGGATGCCTCCCCATGCCGAACAAAAATCGGGAAGGTGCTTTTCGAAGGACGGGCCCGGCCCTCCTTCTTCTCCTTTCGGCCTCAGCGCCGCTGGCCGCGCAGGGGCTGCCTTTGGCCGAACTGCGCGCGCTCACCCCCTCCGGCGTCCATCCCTGCGACGCCGAATACTTCACACCGGTGATGTATGCCAACGCGCTTTTTCCCGGCCATGACGACGGCTCGTGGATCGAGTTTGATGCCGGCGCCAGCCCTTTCCAGGGGGCCAACCTCCCGACGTTCAACAACCCGTCGCGCTTTGATGCCCAGGGGTTTCCGAAAAACCTTCCGGCCGGAAAAGAGCTTGGTCTCAACCCCTGGTCCCTCAACAACGCCTACTCGGACCGGCCCGCCGGCTGGCCCAACCTCCGCCAGGCCGCGCTGGGCCGGTGGGTGCTGACCTGGACGGGCCGCGCCGACATCCGTCTCAGCGGCGGAAGCCCGGAGTTTCTCGCCGAGTCGAACGTCCCCGCCACCGGCCTCGCCGTCAACGGGCGCCGGGTTTACCGCTGCCCGACGGACGCCAGCCTGCCCAACAAGGTCATCGTCCACGCGGTGGATTCCGCCAACCCCGTCACGGACCTGAAACTCTGGCTGCCCGATCCTTCCAACCCTCAGAACCTCTCCCTCGAACGGCCCGGCCTGCCCGCCCACCGGCGCCTGTTCCATCCCTCCTTCCTGGCTCGTCTCCAGGACCGGAACTGGTCTTACATCCGCATGATGGACCTGGGGTTTACGAACAACTCGCCGGTGCGCGACTGGTCCGACCGGCGTCTCCCCGGCCACGTTTTCCCCATCGGTGTCCTCAACCCCCGCGACGCCCTTGATGGCCGCGGCAGTTTCACCCTGACCAACGAGCGCACCGGCATCCCGTGGGAGCACATGGTGGCCCTCTGCAACCAGACGGGCAAGGACCTGTGGCTCAACATCCCCCACCTGGCCTCGGCCGACTGCATGCTGAAACTGGCGAAGCTCATCCGTTTCGGCAGCGACGGGACCGAGCCTTATGAGACGCCCCAGGCCGACCCCGTCTGGCCTCCCCTTGATCCCGCACGCAAGGTTTACCTCGAATACTCCAACGAGGTCTGGAACGCCGGGGCCTTCGGCCAGGGCGGCTGGGCCATCGGCGAGGCCGCCGCGCAGGGGAAGACCCGGGAGGAACTGATCGCCGCGCGGGCCTCGGCCGCCTGGCTCGCGTTTGAGTCCGTCCTCGGGACCGCCCGCTTGGTCCGGGTCGGCGCGGTCCAGACCGGCAGCGAGGGTTACTCCCGCAGCCTGCTCACGGCCTGGCGCGACACCCCCGGGCTGGTCCAGCCCGAGCTCATGGCGGTGACGACCTATTTTGGCCACAACCTCCAGTATTTCCTCAACACGCAGGGTTTCTTCACCAACCGCCTGGGCTCCGACCCCTACTGGCAGAGCCCGGCCTTCGCCCACCACCTCGACCTCGCCTACGACCGGTGGGAGAAGTTCATCCTGGAGGGCACGGCCGCCGAGGATCCTTCCGGCCGCGGCGACAACGTGGCCGACCCCGGCGGCATCCCCGCCAACGTGGCCGCCCTGGCCCGCGAGTTCCATCTGCCGATGGTGGCCTACGAAGGCGGCAACAACTTTTTCACCAACAGCATAGACACCGGGGCCGCGCCCGCCAACGCCGCCGTGACCATCTTCATGGAGGCCTTCAACCGCCATCCCCGCCACGCCCAGGCCACGCGCCTTCACCTGGAGTTTGCCCGCTCGCTCGGCCTCTGGAGCCACATGCCCTTCCAACTCGCCTCCGGCTGGGGCCGTTTCGGCCAGTGGGGCCACCTGGAGTCCATGGAGCAGCTCCCCTCCGCCTCGCCGAAATACCAGGCCGTGCTCGACTGGTTCGACGAGCACAACCGCGCCGGCAACCCCTCCGCCCTGCGCCATCCGGACGATCCCGCCGGGGCCGTCCCGGCTTTCACCACACCGGCCGCCCTGCCCCTGGCGGTGCGCGGCCAGACCTACCTTCAGGCACTTGGTTTTGCGGGCGGTAATGGCACCCTGACCTGGACCACCCTCGGCTTCAGCCTGCCCGAGGGTTTGGTGTGGGACGAGGCCGCCAAGGCCGTGCGTGGGACACCGAGGCAAACCGGGGAAGGCCGCGTTTTCGCCCGGGTCCACGATGCCGACGGCGACCCCGTCTGGCGGCTGTTTTCCCTCCGCGTCGTGGCTCCCGGGGGGGCGCTCGACCTGGACGCCTCGGAAGACGCGCCCGTCGTCCAGTTCAGCGGCAACGCCGGCACGAACCTCGGGAGCTCCCAGCAGATGCAGATCGTCAACCCGCTCTTCGACACCTTCTTCGGCCCTCCCGACCCGGGCAGCGCGGACGGGGCCAAGGCCTACCTGAAGTTTGACCTCTCCTCCCTCGTCCCGGCCGGGGTCACGGTTTCCTCCGCCGTGCTGGAACTCCACAAGGCCAGCGACGGCGCGGTCGAGCCGGGTGCGGCCGTCATCCTCTTCGCCACGGACAACACCTGGTCGGAAAACACCATCACTTTCAACAACCGTCCGGCGGCCCAGCTGACCGGTCCGGCCGTCCAGGGCCAGCCTTTGCCCGGGCTGCTTCCCCCGGCTGCCTTCGTTGGCAACAACCCCTTGCTGCTCAACGTCACCGCGCATATCCAGAGCCGCATGGCGGGCGGGGCCACGGCGGTTTCCTTTGTCGTGGCCGGGAAGGATTACACCGCGCTGCCCAACCTGGCCGGCCGCGAGCATTTCGATGCCGCCCGCCACCCGCGTCTGCGCCTGACCCTGGCCGGCACGGCCACGCCCGACCCGCTCAAAACGTTCACCCATATCTCCGTCCACGCCGGGGATGTGTATGTGGCCTGGCCCATCCAGCCGGGGGTCACCCTGCAAACCAACCCGGGCCTGGAGGAGTCCGGTTGGATCAACCTGCCCGCCACCGCGACCCAGGCGGGATTCAGTTTTCCCGTCTCGGACCGGAGGTTTTTCCGCCTGGCGCGGGAGGAGTGAGGCCGGTGGCCTCCGATGTGGCCGTGTGGCTTTAGCCGCGGTAAACCAGTAAAACGAGCGCGCAGCCAAGGATGACGAGGATGAGGGCCGCGACACGCCAGAGGTTGCGGCGGCGGGAGCTGGGATTGTCAAAGGCGCTGACCTCAATGGCACTCACCTAAGAATAAAGTCATCCGTGTTTTGCTGTTTTGAGCTCAAACAAGGCCCAAAGGGCCGCCTTTCCCTCAGCCCAGGTCATAGGCCTGGGAT
>JANOBW010000272.1:0-15835 GCA_031411855.1 Opitutia bacterium | reverse complement strand
CGACCGGGTTCACGGTATAGGAGCCGACCCCGAAGGCGGTTGAGGGCAGCACGTTGATGTTTCCGGGAGTGAGGACGAGGGAGGTGCAGGCACCCTCGGCCAGGGACCAGGTGAGCGTGGAGGCCGCGCCGGAGGTCACGTTGCCGGGGTTCACACTGAGGGACTCAAGGGAGGGTGCGAAAACGGAGGCGACCCCGCCGCTCACGATACCGGAAATCTGCGAGGCGGAAAGGGCGTCGTCCCAGATGGCGAAATCGTCCAGCGCGCCGGTCCAGCGCACCAGGGCGGAGGTGGCGAGCGTGGCGTTGGGCCCCATGCCGCCGAGCTCGAAGCGGTCAATCAGGCTCCAGGCGATGTTGCCCGTGAAGGTGGAGGTGCCGCTGCCGAGGAGGGTGCCGTTGCGGTAGATCTTCATCGCGGTGGCGCCGGCGGCACTGTCGAAGACATAGGCCCAGTGCGTCCAGGCTGCGGTGGGCGAGGTGGTGGCGGCGGTGAGCCGCGCGTAGGAGGTCGAGCTCAGCCCGTCGTTGTCCACATCGAAGTAAACGCTGCCGTCGGTGAAGAGCAGGTGGCTTTGGATGACCCGCTGGGCCACATTGTTATACTGGTGGACGAGGGTAAAGGGGGCGGTGGCCTGGTTGGACACATCGGGGTTGGCCCAGAAGGAGATGGTGACCTTGCCGCCGGACCGCCCGCGCAGATAGGCCAGGGTCTGCGAGTTCATGACCGGGCTGTAAGGAGAGTCCTGCGCGGCGGCCACGCCCGAGCCGTTGAAGTAAAGCGAGCCGCCCGAACCGGTGAAGGGCGCGCCGGACTTCTGCGTCCAGCTCTGGCCGGAGTCCTCAAAGGTGAGGTTGTTGCCGCGGCCGGAGGAATCGGTCACTTCCAGGCCGGCGCCTTCGTCAAACTTATACCAGGCGATGAGGCTGGCACGTCCCTGGCTGGCCAAGGCGATCAGAAGGATGAGAAGGGGTGTCAGGGTAAAACGGGCAAACATTCCCTAACAATCGCCTAATATCGAACAGAAGGCCAGACAAAGGATTGTCAGGTTGTGAAAACTTTTACGCGTGCGGGTGGCTCACTCGCGGGTCACCCGGACGCGCCAGAAGGTGGCGGGGGAGTTTCCCGTTGGAAAACGCCAAGTGTCCTCGCGCAGGCCTTCCGTGGTCTGGGAGCGGAGCGGAGTCCATCTGTCCGTTTCGGGAGCAAAGGGAACCCACTGCGGGAGGTGATCGGACTTCTCCCAGAGGACGGCGGCGCCCTCGGGGTAACGCAGGACGGCTTCGGTTTCCGTCAACCCAGCAGGGGAAAACCGGAGGGAAACGAGAGTCTCCAGCGGGACGGACGAAGGCGGGACGGAGCCGGGGTTTTGAGCCGCGGAGGTGGAGGCCTGGGTGGACGCCGCGGCCGAGGGGCCGGGCACGGGGACGGCCACCCAGTTGGCGGGATCCTCGCCGGAGGTGGCGAGGTTGAGGCGGCTGAGGGCCCAGCCCTGGGCGAGCGGGGCCGTGGGCCAGGGGGCCTTGGAGTCGTAGCTCATGGATTCGGCCCAGGTGACCTCGTTGCCGCCGATTTCGAGGCCGAGGTGCTCGCCACCGTCGTCCAGTTTGCCCGTGCCGGTGAAGACGCGGCGGCCGGCCGGGAGGGCGACCTTGGCCCGGATGCTGGCCTCGGGCAGGTTGCCGACGGTGACCGTTTCCCCCGAGGCCAGGACCGTGCCCTTGGGGAACGCGAAGTCGAAGCCCTTGATTTTCATCGCCTTGCCTCCGGCCTCCAGCAGGCGCGGGGCGGCGGAGCGGTTCGTCACCTCGACAAACTCGGCGGAGGAGCCCAGCGGGGTGAAGTGGATCTTCGAGATCACGACGTCCGGCGGCGGAGGCAGGGGTTCGGCCAGGCCGGGAACGCGGCCCTCGGCCAGGCGGTAGAGGACGTTGCCGGCGGTGGTGACGGTGCGGACCCGGGCCTGCCCCGCGCCCATCGCGCCATAGGTGGAAAAGCCAATCAGGTGGCGCGGAAACCCGCCGGGATAGGAGCGGGCCAGGCCGAGTTTGCCGCCGGCGGGATCGAGGCTGAGGCCGGGAAACACCGGGGCCTGGGACTGGCCGGCGGGGGCGTCCTTCCAGATGAGGGAGGTTTGGCCGGGCAGCACAAATCCATGGAGGGCAACGGGAACCGCGTTGGCCCAGGCGCCGGTGACCTGCCAGAGGTTTTCCGCCCCCACGGTGACGGAGGAGGAGGCGTTGAAGATCTCGACGGCCCGGCCGGTGGTGCCCGCCGCGAAGATCTCGGCCAGCTGGAGGCGTTCCCCGGAGTCGGCCGGTTCCGCCTCGCCGGGAGTTCCCCCGAAGCGGGCCCCGGCCTTCCAGTCGGCGGCCCCGAACCGGCCGAGAAGGTGGATGAGGGACTTCGGCACCAGGCTGTGCCCCGCGCCGGCGGCGGTTTCCAGCCCGTCGCGGGCGGTATCGTAAGAGACGGTGTGATAGAGGATCTGGCTGACGGAAAAATCCGCCGACTGGAGGATGCGGAAGGTGGCCCGCTGGGGGTTGAGGTTTTTGCCCAGTTCAAAAAGGGGGCAGCCGGGCTCCCCATGGCGGAAGAGGTAGGCCGGGCGGTTGTTGACCAGCAGGACCCTTTGGCCGGGAGCCAGGACGGTGCCACCAGCCACCAGATCAAGCCGGAGGGAGACGTCCCCCTCGATACGGAACTGGTTGAGGGCGACGGTTTCGGTGGAGTCGTTCAACAGCTCCATCCAGGCAAAATCCTCACGGGCCAAACCGGCCGCTTTCTCAGCGTCGCTGCGGGTCGCGGCCTCGGTCATGAGTTCCACCGGGACGAGCCGACGCCGCACGCGGTCCGTCGGGATCTGTGTGGTAGGCGACGCCACCGGGACCACGGGGCCGGGGCCGGCCAGGGAAATGACCCCGACATCGGTCTGCGCCCGGGCCGCGCCAAAGGCGTTGGCGGCCTCCAGGCGCACGCTGGAATCGGTCTGAAAACTGAGCGTGAAGAGGTTGTTTTCCGGAGTGACGGCCTGCCGGACCCAATCCTTCTGTCCCTGGGGACGGACCCACACGGAAACACGGTCGGCCCCCGGCGAGGAGAAGGAAAACAGCAGCGGCTGGCCCGCCAGCGTCAGAAGGGATTCAGCCCGGAAATCAACCACCTGGGGCGGGCTCCCCGTCTCCACCACCACGGTTTCGGTTTTGGGGTATTTGCCCTGGCGGTAGGACAGCGTGTAAGTCGTTCGGCCGGAAGGGGGAATGAGGCGGACCTCGCCGTCGTAAACGACGATGTTTCCGGGGTTCAGGACCGGGGCCACGGCGACATCGGCCTTCCAACGAAACGTGACCGGCTCGCCCGGGGGCCGGGTGGCGTCATCCACCCGGAAAGAGGCCTGCCCCATCAGCGCGGACTGAAACAACGCCAGGGGGACGAAAGCGAGGAACAGTTTCGGGGACATGGCGGAAAGGCGGGCTCAGTCGCGCAGGCCCAGCACCTGGGCGAACTCGCGCGGGATCGGGCTGGTGGCATGGAACGCCTCGGTGCGGCCCTTCCAGGGGACATGCAGCCGGATCTCGGCGGCATGGAGAAAGAGGCGTTTGTGGCCGGTGAGTTTGCTGACCTCGCGGTTGCGGTTGAAGTCGCCGTGGGTGGCGTCGCCCACAATCGGGTAACCCCGGCGGGAGGCCTGGAGCCGCAGCTGGTGGAAACGCCCCGTGAGCGGTTCCAGGCGGAGCAGGGCGCAGCGCACCTTCCCCCGCCCCACCCCTTCGCGCCGCACCCGGGTGCGGGCCTCCTCCGGACCGAGATCGGGAGCCTTGATACCGTGCAGGGCGCGGAGTTCGTGGCCCCGGTGGAGGCGGTCTTCCCATTCGGCCTGGACATCAGCGGCCTCGCCGTGGACGAGGGCGTAGTAAACTTTGCTGACCTCCCGCTGGGCGAAAAGGAAGCGCACGTCGGCGGCGATCTTCTCATCGGAAGCGCCGAGAATGACGCCCGAGGTGGGCGAATCCAAACGGTTCACCAGCCAGAATTTACGCTCCTCGCCCGCGGGAGTTTCCCACCAGAAAAACTGCTCGGCGAAATCGTAGTGGGCGTTGAGCAGCGCCTTGGGGTCGGGATGGCCGTCGTTGGAGTGGGCCTTGACCCCCTCCGGCTTGAAAAAGGCCACGAGCCCGCCCGGATGCCGTTTCAGGACATGAACTCCCGCCGCCAAGGGCAGGGCGTTGGGATCCAAAGGGGAAGTGACCTCCATGGCGGCGGAGCTTTTTCATGGAGCCGGTGCTGGCAATGCAAAGTTGGCCCGAAACCGGCCGGCCGCCCCGACAACCTTTTCCCGTTCGACAACCCCGCTCCCCTGCTTACCCATTCCCGCATGCCAGAAACCGCCCCCGCCCGCCCTTTCTTCGAGGTCAAGGACTTGCGCATCACCTTCCACGGACGCGACCGCGTCACCGAAGCCGTGCAGGGAGCCACCTTCCGTTTCGCCGAGGGCGAGACGGTGGCCATCGTGGGAGAGTCCGGCTCCGGCAAAAGTGTCACCGCCATGGCCCTGACCCAGCTGCTGCCCCCGCATGTGACGAAGGTTTCCGGCGAGGTGAACTACCAGGGCAAAAACCTCCTGACCCTGCCGGCCCGGGAGATACGGAAATACCGGGGCAAGGAGATCGCCTACATCTTCCAGGAGCCCGGCACCTCGCTCAACCCCGTCTTCACCGTCGGCAGCCAGATCGCCGAGGTCATCAAGATCCACCTGCCCGGAGAAAAGGACCCGAAGGCCCGCGCCATCCGTTTCATGGACCTCGTCGGCATCAAGGACCCCGCCAAACGTTACGGCTCCTATCCGCACGAGCTCAGCGGCGGCATGAACCAGCGCATCATGATCGCCATGGCCCTGGCCTGCGAGCCCCGCATCCTGGTGGCCGACGAGCCCACCACGGCCCTCGATGTCACCATCCAGAAACAGATCATAGACCTCCTGGCCGACCTCAAGAAACGCCTCGGCATGTCCGTCATCCTCATCACCCATAACTTCGGCATTGTGAAGGGGTTCGCCGACCAGGTCGTGGTCATGTTCCGCGGCAAGATCGTCGAGCAGGGCCGCACCGAGGACATCCTCGCCAACCCAAAGCACCCCTACACCAAGGCCCTCATCGGCTGCATCCCGCGCCTCGGCCAGAAGGTGGACCGCCTGCCCACGATTGACCACGACCAGCTGGCCCTGGCGGAGAGCCAGGCGAAAGGATGAGGGATGAATGATGAGTTATGAAAGCGAACCAAGGCCGCACCTGCCATCACTTCGCACGCACCTGCCTTCCCCATTTTTAATTTTTAATTCTTAATTTGTATGCCTGCCTTGCTTCAAGTCCGCGACCTTCTTGTCCACTACCCGCTTTCCTCCGGTTTCCTCCGGCGCAGGACCGGCGTGGTGAAAGCCGTTGACGGCGTGAGCTTTGAGGTTCCGGCCGGGAAGACGGTCGGCCTGGTGGGCGAGTCGGGTTCGGGCAAGACCACCATCGGCCGGGCCATTGTGAAACTGGCCCCGATCACGGGCGGCTCGATCAGTTTCAAGGGCGAGGAGATCGCCAACCTCACCCGCGATGAGTTCCGGCCCTGGCGGAAGAAGATCCAGATGATCTTCCAGGACCCCTACAACTCCCTCAACCCGCGCCTGACCATCTTCGGCATCCTGGCCGAACCCCTGGAGATCCACTTCCCCGAAATGTCCCGCGAGGCCCGCCGCAGGAAGTGCGCGGAGCTGCTCACCGATGTGGGCCTTCCCTCCGGCCACCTCGACCGCTACCCGCACGAGTTTTCCGGCGGCCAGCGCCAGCGCATCGGCATCGCCCGCGCCCTCGCCGTCGAACCCGAGCTCATCATCTGCGACGAGCCCGTCTCCGCCCTCGATGTCTCCGTCCAGGCCGCCATCGTCAACCTCCTGCGCGACCTCCAGAAACGCCACGGCTTTGCCTATCTCTTTATCGCCCATGACCTTGCCGTCGTCGAGCACATCAGCGACCATGTCCTCGTCATGAACCACGGCAAGATCGTCGAGCAGAACAGCTCCGAGGAGATCTACCTCCACCCTCAGCACGATTACACCCGCCGTCTCCTCGACGCCGTCCCGAAACTCTGACCCCGATGCGCCTTCCTTCCGTTTCCCTGTTTTTGCTTTCCCTCGGCCTGCTCGTCGCCGGCTGCGGCCGCCATGTCACCCCGGTCGAAAAGGCCAACCAGGACAAGGTCCTGCTCCTCGGCAACGGCTCCGAACCGTCCGACCTCGACCCGCAGTCCACCACCAGCGTGACCGAGAGCCACATCACCCGCGCGCTGTTCGAGGGCCTGACCACCTACGACGCCAAGACCTGCGAGCCCGTGCCCGGAGCGGCCGAACGCTGGGAAATCTCCCCCGACGGCCTGGAGTGGACCTTCCACATCCGTCCCAACGCCCGGTGGAGCAACGGCGACCCGTTGATGGCCAGTGACTTCGTCTGGTCCTACCAGCGCATCCTGACGGAGAGTTTCGCCTCCGAATACGCCTACATGCTCTTCGTCCTGAAAAACGCCGAGGACTTCTATCTCGGCAAAACCAAGGACTTCTCGCAGGTCGGCATCACCGCCCTGGACGACAAACGCCTGAAGTTCACCCTGCAAAACCCCACGCCCCACCTCGCCGCCATGCTCTGCCACGGCTCGTGGTTCCCCGTCCATCCGGCCTCGGTCCTGAAATACGGCACCATGACCCAGCGCTTCAACACCTGGACCCGCCCCGGCCGCCTCGTCAGCAACGGCCCTTTCCAGCTCTCCGAATGGGTCGTCAGCTCCCATGTGCGCGGCGTGAAAAACCCGCACTACTGGAACAGCGCCAACGTGAAGCTCAACGGCATCGTGTTCTACCCGCTGGACAACCTCAACACCGAGGAGCGCGCCTTCCGCTGCGGCATGATCCACTCCACCGTGTCCCTCCCGATCGCCAAACGTCCGCAATACATCAGGGAGAACCCTCCCGAATTCCACCGTTTCCCCGCCCTCTGGACCCAATACTACATCTTCAACGTCACCAAAAAACCCTTTGATGACGTCCGCGTGCGCAAGGCCTTCAGCCTCGCCATGGACCGGGAAAGCATCGTGCAAAACATCACCCGCGGCGGCGAGCTGCCCGCCTACGGGCTGACCCCGCCCAACACCGGCGGCTACACCTGCCGGACAAAAGTGGAGGAAAACGTCGCGAAGGCCCAGGCCCTCATGGCCGAGGCGGGTTACCCCCAAGGCAAAGGCATCGGGCCCATCAAGCTGCTGCTCGGCAACAACGACAGCCAGAAGATCCTGGCCGACGGCCTCGTCGAGATGTGGCGCAAAAACCTCGGCGTGGAGATCGAACTCGAACGCAAGGAGGCCAAGGTTTACCTCGACGAGCAGACCCTCGGAAACTTCCAGATCTCCCGGGCCGGATGGATCGGGGATTTCAACGACGCCTCCAACTTCCTCGACCTCATGACGGCCAACAGCGGCAACAACCGCACCCGCTGGAAGAACCCGAAATACGACGAGTTCCTCGCCCAGGCCGCCCGCACCGCCGACCCGGTGAAACGCAAGGAATGTTTCCAGCAGGCCGAGGCCCTCCTCATCGAGGAGATGCCCCTGCTGCTCATCAACTTCGGCGTCAATGTCAGCCTCCGCGCCCAGAACGTGAAGGGCTTCCACGAGAACCTCCTCGACGTCCACCCGCCGCAGTTCGTGAGTCTGGAGTGAGAGGCGGTGGAACTCTCGGCGGGATGATCGGAGCGCCCATGTCACAACGAGCTACCTGCCCGCGGCGCGGTGATCCTCATATCCCACCCCCAGCCGATCAAACGCCTTCGGATCGTGCCCCACGATGACCGCCTCCATACATTCGGCAACCGCCACTTGCCAGGCGTCGTTTTCTCCCATGCGCCTCGTTGAGCGGGACTGCCGTAACGCAGCCCGTTCGGCCTGTTGATGCCCAATGGTCTGCCAGCGGAAGGAACGAAGCTCCTCCCGCACCGCTTCGATATCCTCCGCCCCTTCCAAAACTTCCGTATAAGTGACAGGGGAAATCCACAAGTCAGCCCCCGGATGGTTTTCCAGCCATCGCATGGCAGGACCTTTTTTCCGACCAGCGACTTCCACGAGAAAATCAATCACGAAGGACGAATCGAGAAGGTATCGCCTCATGAGCGGGACTTGATGCGCAGCTTCTCGTTCCCCCAGTTTCGTTGCGCCCAGGCCAGGGCGTCCTCGGATGTCACAATCTCCTCATCACGAATGAGTTTGCGCAGAAACGTGGATTTCCTGAGGCCGGCCCGTTTCGAACGTTTGGCCAGGATGGCCTGCTCCTCTTTGGTGAGGCGGACAGTGAGAATGGCAGACATTGTATTACTTTTGTAGGTCGTTTCCGGAAACAAGTCAAACGGTCTCGGAACCACCCGACCAGCAAGAGGCTTCACGTCAAAGAAAGTGGCAGGAACTTCAGTTCCTCGGCCTGCCCCGCATGGGCGGCAAGAGTGTCGCCCCTCCTTGAGCCGAACTGCCGCGAACCTGCAAATCGGAGTTTAGTTCAAAGAAAAAAGGCCGGAAGCAGATCGCTTCCGGCCTTGGCAAAAAACGCTTAACAGCCCTGCTTACTTCTTCTCGTCCAGCGGCATGCGCTCAATGAACACGTCGCGGAGCTGCTTCGGGGTGACCTCGACCGGCGAGCTGGTCATGAGGCACTGGCCCTTCTGGGTCTTCGGGAAGGCGACCACATCGCGGATGCAGGTGGCACCGGTCAGGAGGGTGACGAGACGGTCGAAGCCGAGCGCGATGCCGCCGTGGGGCGGTGCGCCATAGTGGAAGGCTTCGAGCATGTAGCCGAAACGATCCTCGACCACGTCGGCCGGGATCTTGAGCACGTCCTCGAAGACCTTCTTCTGGACCTCCGGCTGGTGGATGCGGATGGAGCCGCCGCCGATCTCGTTGCCGTTGAGGACGATGTCGTAGTGCTGGCCGCGGACCTTGTTGGGCGCGGTGTCGAGCAGGGGAAGATCCTCCTCCACGGCGGCGGTGAAGGGGTGGTGCGTCGCCATGTAGCGCTTGAGGTCCTCGTCGTAGCTCATGAGGGGGAAATCAATGACCCAGAGGAAGTTGAACTGGTCGGCCGGGATGCTCAGGCGGCCCTTCTTGGAGAGGAGCTGGGCGCCTTCGAGGCGGGTGCGGCCCAGGATGGCGCAGGCGCGGTCCCAGCCGTCGGCGGCGAAGAAGACGATGTCGCCCTCCTCGATGCCGAGGCGCTTGGTCAGCTCGGCCTTTTCGGCGTCGGAGAAGAACTTGGTCAGGGGGGACTTCCACTCGCCGCCCTGGCACTTGATGAAGGCCAGCCCCTTGGCCCCGAGGGACTTAGCGGTGTCCTCCAGGTGCTTCATCTCGCCCTGGGTCAGGTCGGCCAGCCCCTTCATGTTAACGGCCTTGACCACGCCGCCGGAGTTGGCCGCGCCGGCGAACACCTTGAAGCCGGAGGTTTTGAAGAGTTCCGTAAAGTCCTGGATTTCAAAGGCGAAACGGGTGTCGGGTTTGTCCACCCCGTAGCGGTTCATGGCGTCGTCATAGGACATGCGGGGGAAAGGCGTGGGGATGTCGCGGCCCTGGACATCCTTCCAGACGCGCTTCAGCAGGCCCTCGATGAGGGCGTAGATGTCCTCGCGGCCGATGAACGACATCTCGATGTCCACCTGGGTGAACTCGGGCTGGCGGTCGGCGCGGAGATCCTCGTCGCGGAAGCAGCGGGCCAGCTGGTAGTAACGCTCCACACCGCTGACCATGAGCATCTGCTTGAACTGCTGGGGCGACTGCGGGAGGGCGTAGAACTGGCCGGGGTTGAGGCGGCTGGGGACCAGGAACTCGCGGGCGCCCTCGGGGGTGGACTTGAACAGGATCGGGGTTTCCACCTCCAGAAACGCCTGCTCATCAAGATAATGGCGCACGGCCTGGGCGGCCTGGTGGCGGGCCTTGAGGATGCGGAAATTCTTCGGGCGGCGCAGGTCCAGGTAGCGGTAGCGCAGGCGGAGGTCCTCGTTCACCTTGTCGGCCTTGTCGTCCTCCATCGGGAAGGGCGGCGTGCGGGAGACGTTGTGGACGATGATGTTATCAGCCACGACCTCCACCTCGCCGGTGTCCATCTTGGCGTTGATGGTGGCGGCCTCGCGCAGGACGACCTTGCCGCGGACCTCGATGACGGACTCGGGCTTGAACTGCTTGTCGAGCGTGGCGAAAGCGGGGTTGGCGGGGTCAATGACGATCTGGGTCACACCCTCGCGGTCCCGCAGGTCCAGAAACAGGATGCCCCCGTGGTCACGCGGGTGATTGATCCAACCGGTGAGGCAGACCCGTTGACCGGCGTGTTCTTTGCGCAATGCGTTGCAGTGGTGGCTCCTGTTCATAAAAACCAGACAGACAGAGGGAAAGAACGGGGCGTTTCAACGCTTTAGTTCCGGGCTGACTCAACCGGGAAAGAAAAGGTGGGAATTGCCGGCACAATCTTGGGCAGAGGGTAAAAGCGTGAGGCCCGGCGAAACCTTGAAACCTCCACGCCGGCACCTTTGACGCCAAATTACGCGCAAAAACCGGCAATCCATGCGCAGGGCCGTCACTTTTGATGGAGCCTCACCGAAGCCGGCATGGTCAACTTCGACCACGCATGAAGCCTGACCTCCAAAGCCGCGCCGATGTGGAACTCCTCGTCAACCTCTTCTACCAGAAGGTCGTGCAGGATCCCCTTGTCGGCCCCATGTTCACCCACGTCGCGAAAGTGAACTGGGAGACACACCTGCCCCGCATGTATGCCTTCTGGGAAATGGTGCTTTTCCAAAAGGAGGGCTACCACGGCCACCCCATGGCCGCCCACTTCCACGTCCACCAGAAGTCCCCCCTGCAACCCGCCCACTACGACCGCTGGCTGAAACTTTTTGTCACCACGGTGGACGAACTCTTCGCCGGCCCCAAGGCCACCGAGGCCAAGATCCGCGGCCACCTCATCGCCCAGTCCATCCACTCCCGCATGACCATGTCCGACCAGCACCAGGCCTCCCTGGCCGCGCCACCCGGACAGGCCCACGCCTCCGCCTGACATGAAACTCCTTCCGTTCCTCGCCCTGACCGCCCTGGTTTCCCCGCTCCTGGGGACGGATGACTACGAGCTACCCCCCGTCCGCTACTCGGACACCACGCCAAAGGACGGTGTCGCGGCCGTGGCCCAAAAAATCGCCTCCGGGGAACTGAAACTCCCCCACGGCTCCACCTCCGCCACGCCCCTGGCCCTGCTCAAGGCCTTCGGCGTGCCCATGGAATCCCAGGTCCTCGTCTTTTCCAAAACCAGCAAACAGCGCGCCCTCATCAACCCGCAGCGGCCCCGCGCCCTGTGGTTTTCCCAGGATTGCTACATCGGCTGGGTCCCCGGCGGGGCCTGCGAGGTCGTCAGCTTCGACCCCGTGCTCGGCGCGACCTTCTATCTCTTTGACGGGCGCGAGGACAAACCCGTCTTCCAACGCGACAACGACTGCCTCTCCTGCCACGCCGGCTCGGCCACCCGCAACGTCCCCGGGCTCCTCGTCCGCTCGGTCTTCCCCGACTCCGACGGCGGCCCCATCCTCACCGCCGGCACCTTCCAGACCACCGACGAAAGCCCCCTCGCCGAACGCTGGGGCGGATGGTATGTCACCGGCCGCCACGGCCACTCCCGCCACATGGGCAACGCCATCGCCACCGCCGAGGGCGACCAGGGCAAACTCGACCGCGAAAGCGGGGCCAACCGGAAGGACCTCGCGGGGATGTTTGACACCGAACCTTACCCGCTGAACCAGAGCGACATCGTCGCCCTCATGACCCTCGAGCACCAGTGCGCCACCCACAACGCCCTCCTCGAGGCCAACCTCAACTCCCGCCTCGCCCTCCACCGCTGGGCCGACCTCTGCGGCATGCTCAAGGAGGACCCCGGCCAGCCCCTGCGCGGCTCCACCCTCACCGTCATCGAGGACCAGGCCGGCCGCATCCTCCAGAAGTTTCTCTTCTGCCGCGAGGCCGAGCTTCCCGTCGGCGGCATCCGCGGCGTCTCCTCATTCCAGGACGCCTTCGAGGCCGCCGGCCCCAGGGACAAAAAGGGCCGCACCCTCCGCGAGTTCGACCTGCGCCGCCGCCTCTTCGTCAACCGCTGCAGCTATCTCATTTACTGCCAGGCTTTTGAAAACCTCACCCCCCGCCTGCGCGACCGCGTCCTCGAACGCCTCCACGACATCCTCACCGCCCCGCAACCGCCCGCCGACTTCGCCCACCTGGGGAACACCGAACGCCAGACCCTCCGCGAGATCATCAGTGACACCGTCCCCCGCCTCCCCGCCTGCTGGAAGAAATGAACGCGGAAGCGGCTCTGTTTCCGTCGCGAAAAACACACCGGGCTTGCCCTCGCGTGGCTGGGTTTTCTCACATCCGGCATGTCCGAAACTCCCATTGACCCAAACCTCGTTTTCCGCCGGCGCTTTTTTGGCCCCTCCTCCCACCGCGCCACGAAAATGGTGGTGACGATCCACCGCGAGGGAAACGAATCCCACACCCTGGCCAGCCACACCTGGAGCGACGAGGGCGCAAATTATTGGAAATCAAAAAAATGGGGTTTGGCCGCGGAGAAATGGGCGCTGGACCAGCGCTCACTCATGAAGGACGAGCGCCCCGAAGAGATCGCCGGGTGCGCGCATGAACCCGGCGTGGACCATCCGGCGGGAGAGCCCTGTCCGAAATGCCCCTACTGGTCGGATCGCCCCCGCCACCTTGCCGAACTTGGAGCGAGGATAGGACCTGACCGCATCCTGGAGGTGCTTTCCGCCGACACGGCCGGGCAACCCTTCGACGAACTGGACGCGGCGGAATTTCACCGCGAGGCCCTCAGGCCGCGCCTTCTGGCCAATCTGGAGGAATGCCTCGCCTCGCCCGGCGACTGCGCGGCGGGCGCGAAGTCCCTCTTCGACTACTCCCTCCTGCTCCTGGCCAAAGGGTGGGAAACCTCGGCCCTCCCCCTGGTGCTCAAGTGGTTCCGTCTCAACAATGACGACAGCTTCGATCTCTCCTCCGACCTCAGGCCTCACATGGGCGCCCGAATTCTCGCCTCGGTCGCCGGCTCGGACACGCAGGCCATCCGCGGGCTCATCGTGGAGCATCTGCCGGATGACTTTGCCACCCACCAGGCCTTTCTGGCCCTGGCCCTGCTCGCGGCCTGGCGGAAGGTTCCCCTCGCGGAAGTGGAAAACATCCTGCGGGAACTGGCCGAAACCGGCGCGCTCAAGAAGTCCGACATGCATTGGTCGAGCCTCCTCGACGTCTGCCTGGACCTCGGCCTCAGCAACGCGTTTCCCCTGCTGGAAGAGGTGGCTGAAGCGGGCCAGCACATGGAGGAATACCGCCGCCTGTATGAAATGAAGCTGGTCCGGGACGGCCGCGTGGAGTCGGGCCTCGACATGATGGCCAACCACCACCCGCCCATCACCCAGGTGGCCCAGGAAGCCTGGAGGTGTTTGCCGCTGGAAGTGCTGAGTGACGAGGACGTAAAACTTCAATCCGATCTGAATGCCCGGAAATGGGACTATCAGAGACAACTGATCGCCCAACTGGACCGAAAACCGGCCCGCCCGCCCGCCCGTGATCCGCTCTTTGACGATGACGCGAAACCCCTCGTTTACCGCGCCCCGCCCAAGGTCGGCCCCAACGACAGATGCCCCTGCGGCAGCGGCAAGAAGTTCAAGAAATGCTGCCAGGGCAAAGGCTGAGGCAAGGGGCCGGAGGGAAAATGAGGCGGGATCTGGAAAGCGGGCGGTTCCGGTTGCCCTGGCGTGGAGCCATTGCCTTATAAAACCCAAGCACCTCCCCTCCACCCCATGAACCCGCTCCCACGTCACCTCCGCCTTCCCCTTCTGGCCGGCACCGCCCTTCTGCTCGGAGCCTGTGCCACGAAACAGCTGGTCCCCGATTTCGCGGAGTTTTCCGAGGCCTACGCGCATGACATGAACTGGCAGATGCTGTTGAATCTGGCCCGGCTCGACCAGGGACATCCGGCCTACTTCATGGCCATCGGCGAAATCCGCATGGCCCGCTCGGAATCCGCCGGCCTCAACGCCTCCGGCAACGGCTCCAACGGCTCCAGCAAAAACATCGGAGCCTCCGTCACGCGCTCCCTTTCCAACTCCGTCTCCGGAGCCCTCGGGGCCAGCGCCTCCGCCAGCTCCAACCCCTCCTTTGTCTTCATCCCCATCAACAGCGAGGAGGCCGCTCGCCAGCTCCTCGCCCCCATTTCGATTGATGTCTTCAACACCCTCTACCAGCAGGGCTGGCCGGCCGACCAGCTGATCCGCGTCCTCGTCGAGCGCATCGAGGTCGAAATCCCGGATGGCAAACAGTCCAGAAACATCATCCTGGTCAACTCACCCAGCCGGGGCACCGAGGAATCCTTCGCCCGCTTCCTCCGCGCCTGCGAGATCGTCCGCGAGCTGCAAAAGGCTGGCGGACTCAACCTCGTTCCTGAAGACCGTTTTACCCCCCTTGCCGGCGGGGAAATCACGACGCTGACCCATCGCGAGGTCATGGATGCGGCCGACAAAAACCGGGTCTGGCAAAAGAACCCGGCCGGGACCGGATGGCAGCTCGGCACCCTGCGGCAGACCTACCGTTTCCAGGCCAAGCAGGACATCGTGGACAAAGTCACGGCCAACCTCCGCCTCAGCTCCGCACCCGATTACCAGGCCTCCCTCGCCAATCTCAAAACCGTTCTGGCCGCCACCGTGGGAACCAACCCGGCCGACCCCTCCCCCAAAGCCCCGGGCGCGCGCTCCGTCCTCATTCTCCGGTCTTTCCGCAGTGTGCTGGAAGCGGTGGCGGCGGAACAACGGGCCTTTGACACGCTGTCAGCCAACGCCTCCTTCACCGCCAGTGTTCCCAGCCACCAACTGCGTCCCATTCTTCGCACGGACTGGACCGGCCGGGCCGAAAAGCTCGACCACGACACCGTCGCACTCGATTACCGGGACAACACCTATCGCATTGCCGACCCCTTGGGAATTGCCGACCCGCTCGACGCCCGCTGGAACCGCGATGTCTTCCGCCTTCTGGTCCAACTCTCCTCCCAGGTCACGGTGGACATCACCAAATTCCAACGCCAGGTCCTCGACGTGACCCAATAAACCCGCGTGGGAGGGGTAAGGTCGGCCGTGGTTTTCCGCCAAGTAACTGTGTTGCAACCGGAAACCACCGGAGCCCTACGGCATAGATATTTCAAACCTGCCTTCCTGGGCATTTCTCAACAGATCCACTTTCAAAGCAGAAATACAACAGGACGGTGCGGGCCACTTCCCCCGGTCCGACCCGACCGGAACGGCCCGAAGCACAGTTTGTTTACAAACTATTGATAAATAGCAGTTTAAAAAAACATGAAACGGGCGCGCAGGAAAGCCGCACCGGCCCATCGCTCGCAAGAAATTGGCCGTTACGGCATTTTGGAATCGTGAAATTTCATGTGTTTTTTTGGCCTATCTTGTTGGGTAAGATAACCCAGGTGGTGGTTGTTCGAGTTCGGCCAAAAGTTGTTATAGGAGAGAACCGTCAACCGACACTCCTTTTGAACCAAATGGTGTGAACACCTACTCCGAACCCACGCGACTCACTCCCCTCCGCCTTCCCGCCTCAGCCGCTCTCGCCAGCCTGGGCGTCCAAGTAAGCTGACCCCCCGACTTCCCCCCATCCGCGCTCCCGCGTCCCTGATTCCTTTCCGCCTGCGGTTAAGAAGGGCGACGCGAAGATCCTG
>JANOBW010000271.1:0-2832 GCA_031411855.1 Opitutia bacterium | reverse complement strand
TCCGCGTCGGGGCCGAGGTCAAGCCGGGCGACATCCTTGTCGGCAAGATCACTCCCAAGTCCGAAACCGAGCTGGCCCCTGAGGAAAAACTCCTCCGCGCCATTTTCGGTGAGAAGGCCGCCGATGTGAAGGATACCTCGCTCATCGTTCCCTCCGGTGTTTATGGCATTGTCCAGGATGTGAAGATCTTCAACCGCATTGATCCCAACGCGGAAAAACTTTCACCCTCCGACCAGCGCCGCCAGACCAAGAAGATCACTGAGGAACACCGTGCCGAGGCCGACAAACTGCGCGAGCAGTTGACCGAAGCCCTCTCCAACGTGCTTCTCGGCGAAAAGATCCCCCTCGATGTCGTCAACACCGAGACCGGCGAAATCATCATCCCGGCCAACCGCAAGATCACCAAGACCCTGCTCCGCAAACTGGCCGCCGCTTACAAGACCATTGACATTGATCCCTCCCCGGTGCGCATCCGCATCATGGAAATCATCGGCATCTACAAGGTTCGTTTCGACGAGCTTGATTCCGACAAGGATCGCAAAATGGAAACCGTGGACGCTGGCGTTGACGTCGAGTCCGGTTCCATCAAGCAGGTCAAGGTTTACGTCGCCACCAAGCGCAAGGTCCAGGTCGGTGACAAGATGGCCGGTCGCCACGGTAACAAAGGCGTTGTCGCCCGCATCGTGAAACAGGAGGATATGCCGTTCCTGCCTGATGGGACCCCGATCCAAATCTGTCTCAATCCTCTGGGCGTGCCCAGCCGTATGAACGTCGGGCAGGTGCTTGAAACCCACTTGGGTTGGGCCTGTTCGAAGCTCGGTTTCAAGGTCGCAACACCTGTCTTCGATGGCATTCCTGAGAAGAAAGTCCGTGAATACCTCAAGGAAGCCGGCCTGCCTGAAACCGGCAAGAGCCCGCTCCGCGACGGTTGCACCGGCGAACAGATGGACCAGGACGTGGTCGTCGGCTACATCTACATGATGAAGCTCAATCACTTGGTCGCCAACAAGATCCACGCCCGTGCCGTCGGACCTTACAGCCTGATCACGCAGCAGCCTCTGGGCGGCAAAGCCCAATACGGCGGACAGCGTTTCGGGGAAATGGAAGTGTGGGCGCTTGAAGCCTACGGCGCAGCCTACACCCTCCAGGAACTCCTCACCGTCAAGTCCGACGATGTCAACGGCCGCACTCGCATTTACGAGCAGCTCGTCAAAGGGGATAACTCCCTTGTGGCCGGCACGCCTCAATCCTTCAACGTTTTGATGAAGGAAATGCAGGCGCTCTGTCTCGACATTCGTCTCAGCAGCGAGAAAAACCTTGGACTGGATTTCAGCGGCGGTGCCGCCTCCGGTTCCTAATCTTCCTCCCACCACTAAAAAGTTTCAGGCATGAACAACACCGAAGAAGTCAAAGATGTCCTTGGTCTAACCTCCGAGGCCGCATTCGACACGGTCAAGATCACCATCGCGTCCCCGGACGTGATCCGCTCGTGGTCACGGGGCGAAGTCCGCAACCCGGAGACCATCAACTACCGGACTTTTAAGCCCGAGCCAGGCGGACTTTTCTGCCAGCGTATTTTCGGTCCCGTCCGCGATTACGAATGCGCCTGTGGCAAATACAAGCGCATCAAGTTCAAGGGCGTCGTTTGCGACCGCTGTGGCGTTGAAGTCACCGTCGCCCGCGTCCGCCGCGAGCGCATGGGTCACATCGAACTGGCCGTTCCCGCCTCCCACATCTGGTTCCTGAAAAGCATGCCCAGCCGTCTCGGCCTGCTGCTTGACATGACTGCCCGCCACCTTGAGCGCGTCATCTATTACGAGCAATACATGGTGACCGATCCCGGCAAGACCCCGCTTGAACTCAAGCAGCTCATGACCGAGGAGGAATACCAGCTTGCCCTTGAGGAATACGGCGAAGACTCCTTCACCGCCAAAATGGGCGCTGAGGCTCTTCGTGATGTCCTGGCCGGCCTCGTCCTTGAGCCCATGGTTCAAGAATTGCAGGAGCAGATGCACAACACCCGCTCCAAGCAGATCAAGAAGAAGGTCGCCAAGCGCCTTAAGGTCATCATGGGCTTCATCGAGTCCCAGACCCGCCCTGAGTGGATGGTGCTGGAAACCCTCCCCGTCATCCCGCCGGATCTTCGCCCGCTCGTTCCCCTCGAAGGCGGCCGTTTCGCCACCTCTGACCTGAACGACCTCTACCGCCGCGTCATCAACCGCAACAACCGTTTGCGCAACCTGATGCAGCTCAAGACTCCGGACGTCATCATCCACAATGAGAAACGGATGCTTCAGGAAGCCGTTGACGCCCTTTTCGACAACGGCCGCCATGGCCGCGCTGTCGCCGGTGCCGGCAACCGTCCCCTCAAGAGCATCTCCGACATGCTCAAGGGCAAACAGGGCCGCTTCCGTCAGAATCTGCTCGGCAAACGGGTGGACTATTCCGGCCGTTCCGTCATCGTCGTGGGTCCCAACCTCAAGCTCAACCAGTGCGGTCTTCCCAAGAAGATGGCCCTCGTTCTGTTTGAACCCTTCATCATCCGCCGCCTGAAGGAACTGGGCTTCGTGCACACCGTCCGCGGTGCCCGCAAGATGATCGAGAAGAAGTCCCCCGAAGTGTGGGACATCCTTGAGGAGGTCACCAAGGGCCACCCGGTTCTCCTGAACCGCGCGCCGACCCTGCACCGTCTTTCCATCCAGGCTTTTGAACCCGTCCTCATCGAGGGCGATGCCATTCGCCTTCACCCCCTCGTCTGCACGGCTTACAACGCCGACTTCGACGGTGACCAGATGGCGGTTCACGTGCCCCTCTCCCTCGAAGCCATTCTGG
>JANOBW010000270.1:0-4146 GCA_031411855.1 Opitutia bacterium | reverse complement strand
GCTACCGGGCTGCTCCATCCTGCAATAAAGAGGAAACGTCATCCAACTCTTTTAAATGGCCGATGCAAGAGCTATTTTTGTGTTTGTGAAAATAAGCCTCCCGCCGATACTGCGGACATGTTTTGGTCCCCCACTTTGCTGGCTCTCATCCTGCCTCTTGCGGCAGCGGCTGAACCGGCCGCCCCGCCCGCCCCGGGAACGGTTGATCCGAAGGTGTGGACCGCCTATCTCTCCGGGGCCGCAACATGGAAGGAGGAGGTTGATTTGAGGCCCGAGTTCAACCGGCTGGGACTTTACACGGAGGTGCAGGGCGCGCGGCCGAGTTGCGCCGTGTTTGCCCTCACCGGTGCCCTGGAGTATCAGATCGGTCTGCTGCCTGCCACGGGGGCGGGCAACCTCCCGAAGGCGCGCCGCCTGAGCGAGGATTTCCTGCTGTGGGGGACGCTGCAGGAGTCGAGGTCTTTTCGTTCCCGCCACACGGAGATCGCCGATAGCCCGGGGTTTTCCTTCCAGGAGGTTTGCCTGGCCATCAGCCATCGCGGACTGGCGTGGCAGGACGAGCAGCCGAACACGTTTGCGCCAGGCCTGGGAAACCTGGCCGAACCTTCGGTGGAGCTGCAAAAAAAAGCCCCCGGCAGGTGGGAGGTGAAATCCTATTTTCTGAACTCATCGGATCCCGAGAAATTTCTCACCCAGACGGTGCTGCTTTTGAACGCGGGGGTTCCCGTCGCGATCGGCCTGGACTGGCCGGATGAGGCCACCCTGGTCCATGCCCCCGTCCTCAACGCCCAGCCCGCGGGTGGTGGCGCCCACGGGGTCTTGCTGGTGGGTTATTGGGACAAGTCGAAAGACCGGGAAAGACGCCTGGTTTTCCGCAACAGCTACGGCCCGAGATGGGGGAGGGCCGGGTATGGCTTCATGAGTCCCGAATACTTCCGGAAACATGTCCGGACAGGACTTTTTCTCACCGTGCAACCAGCCGGCTGACCCGCTTAGCGGCGGCGGCGCACAAGGGCGAGACCCAGCGCTCCGAGACCGGCAAGGGCAGCCCACGTGGCAGGTTCTGGCACCACAATCGTGTCAAAACTGGTGGTATATTGGTCAATGATCGTCGAGGGGGCGGCGTCGTTGAAGGCCTTGATCACCAGATCATCAAACCCGATACCGGCGGCCGTCAGATTGTTAAAGGAGCCGTTGAAGGCCGAGGGGTCCGTGCCCACCCCCGAACGCAAGAGCAGCCCATTCACGGTCAGATAGGGAACAGGGGCGGCAATTCTAGCCCCTTCGTCGGCATAAATATTGGTAAGAATGGGAGTGCTGTCCAACAGGACATTAATGAGATCAAGGTTGGCCAGATCAGAGCCGGGTTTGGAGGTGAAAGTCATCTCCAAATGATGCCAGTCCGTGCGGGACATGCCGGTGGCGGCGGCGGTGATCGTGGTGAATCCTCCCGAGAGGCCGTTGGACTGACGATAGCGAATTTTAAAGCCGCCGTTTGTATCCAGATCGTTCGTGATGGCCAGGAAGTTGTTGCGGTCCGTCAGGCCGACATTGGCGAAATCAACCTCCACATTCGATCCATCGGCGACAGCTGACTGGCTTTTGAAATAGAAACTGATGCTCATGGAGTCGGCACCGGCTCCCGTGGGGTTGCCTCCAGCGGTGCTCTGGCCCACGGTCACACTCAGTGCCGGGGAGTAAACCCATCCGCCAAAGTTGCCGTTGTAGCCGCCTTGGGCGGTGGAATTCGAAACCCTGAGGTAGCCGGGGGCGTTGTTTCCGTCCGTCAGGCTCAGGCCTTGGACCACGTTCGGGCTGATGGGGCTTGAGGCCGGACCGCCCCCGCCCCAACCATTCTGGCCACTGATCGAACCGGAATTGAAAGTGGTGTCGGCATGCAGGCAGGCCGAAAGGGCGAAGGCGGAAATCGGGGCAAGGACGGAAAGGCGCATGGAGGTGGTGTTTGAAGTTCGAAACCTAGCAGGTTGTGGTCCGTTCTGAGGTTGAGTTCGGGACTAGTCAAAAATATTTCAAATTAAATCCTGAGGACCGGGAGTTCCTGATGTTTCCACGCTTGCAATTCAAACAAACGTTTGAATAAGTTCGGTTCATGCCAGCCCAGCCCGTCACCGACACCCGCACACGTCTGCTCGACGCTGGCGAGGAACTCTTTGCGGCCAAGGGCTTTGCGGCCGTATCCCTGCGCGACCTTACCGCCCGGGCCGATGCCAATCTGGCCGCCGTGAGCTATCATTTCCATGACAAGGCCGAGCTTTTCCGCGAGGTGGTCCGGCGCAGGGCGGGCGGTCTCAACGGGGAAAGGCTCCGCTTGCTGGAGTCCGCCGGGGCCGCGCCCACCGTGGAGGCCCTCATTGACGCGTTTGTCCGGCCCGCGGTGGTCATGGCCTCCGACTGTGACCGCGGGAAGTCGGGATTCTGCCGCCTGCTCGGCCGCATGCTGCTGGAGGAGCCGGAGCTGGCCTCTCCCTTGGTCCGGGAAGTTTTCAAGCCGGTGTTCGAGCGTTTTCTGCACGCCTTTCAGACGGTCTGCCCGGAACTGGATCCGGCCTCGCTCTGGTGGAGGGTCCATTGTCTGGCCGGCGCCACCCTTCACACCCTCATGCACCAGAAAGACCTGGCGGTCTGGTCGGGGGGATTGGTCACCGGTGAAAAACCCGACGCCATGGTGGCCGAGATTGTCGCCTCGCAGGCGCCAGGCTTCCGCTCCTTCCAACCGGTTTCCCCGACGCCTCAGCCACCGTCCGTCCGCGCGGACAGGGCGGCCCGCCCACGCCCCGGGGCTCGAATCACCAAGGGATCAAGATGAACCATATCGCGCTCAAGATGCTTTTCGGTGACCGCGGGAAATACCTGATGCTCGTCAGCGGGCTGGCCTTTTCCTCCCTGCTCATGACCCAGCAGGCCTCGGTCTTCTGCGGGCTCATCCGCTGGACCACCGCCAATGTCCGCAACATGCGGGCCCCCGTCTGGGTGGTGGACCCCAAGGTGGAGCAGGCCAATGAGATCAAACCCTTGCGCGACACCGACCTGGCGCGGGTCCGCTCGGTGGACGGCGTCAAATGGGCCGTGCCGCTTTTCACCGCCACCCAGCAGGCCCGCCTGGCCGACGGCTCTTTTAAAAACGTCCAGGTCGTCGGGCTCGATTCCTCCACCCTGGCGGGAGCGCCGACCCGCATCCTTTCCGGCCGCCTGGAGGACATTTACGAGAGCAACGCGGTCATCGTGGACCAGCAGGCCATTGAGAAACTGAGCCGGGGCCGGCCTCGTCCGCTTGAAATCGGTGACACCTTCGAGATCAACGACCACGAGGCCCGCATCGTCGGGGTGGTGCGCACCGAGCTTTCTTTCACCGGTGTGCCCAACATCTACACCACCCGCGAGCGCGCCCTCGATTTCATCCCCCGCCAGCGCAAGATGCTCAGCTACGTCCTGGCCATGCCCCAGCCCGGGGTCACGGCGGAGGATCTGGCCGTCCGCATCGGGAGCGAGACCGGTCTGAAGGCCTACACCGAGGAGGAGTTTTTCTGGGCCACGATCTGGTGGTATTTCAAGTTTACCGGCATCCCCATCTCCTTCGGCACCACCGTGATACTGGGAATTGTCGTGGGGATCGTCGTTTCCGGGCAGACGTTCTACACCTTCATCCAGGAGAACATGCGTTCCCTCGGCGCGCTCAAAGCCATGGGGATGAGTAACTTCGCCCTCTCCAGCATGGTCCTGCTCCAGGCCTTCACCGTCGGTTTCATGGGTTACGGCATCGGCCTCGGCCTGGCCTGCCTCTACGGGGCCATGTCCCTCAAGCGCGGCGGCATGCCGCCCTTTTTCATGCCGCCCGAGGTGCCCATCGGCGGGGCGGTCGTCGTGCTCAGCATCTGCGGTTTCGCCGCCCTGCTCGGCATCATCAAGGTGGCCCGCCTGGAGCCCGCCATCGTCTTCCGTGGCTGATCCCATGAGCTTCGCCGTCCGCACCGAGGGAGTGGTCAAGACCTTTGGCAAGGGGGCCTCCGCCACGCGCGCCCTCAAGGGGGCCAGCCTGACCGTCTCGCCCGGGGAGCTGCACATGCTGGTCGGCCCGAGCGGCTGCGGCAAAACCACCCTGCTCAGCGTCATCGCCGGCACCCTGTT
>JANOBW010000269.1:0-3620 GCA_031411855.1 Opitutia bacterium | reverse complement strand
CTCCTGGGCGAACTTCGCGATCTGCTCCAGTTTGGCTATCTCCGTCACGCCCCCGGTGGGGTTGGTGGGGAAGTTGAGCATCAGCGCCTTGCAACCGGGCTCCCAGGCGGCGGCGAGGGTGGCGGGATCGAGCGCGAAGTTGTCCTTCGGGCTGGTGGCGACGGCCACAGGGACGCCGTGGGAGAGGACGACGGAGGGGCTGTAGCTGACGTAGCAGGGCTCGTGGTAGATGACCTTGTCGCCGGGGTTGATGGTGGCGCGGAGGGCGAGGTCGAGGGCCTCGGAAACACCCACGGCCACCAGGATTTCCGTCTTGGGGTCGTAGCGCACCCCGAACTTGTCGGAGACGTAGTCGGAGATGGTCTGGCGGAGGGCGATGAGGCCGAGGTTGTCGGTGTAGCTCGTCTTGCCCTTTTCCAGGGCGTAGAGGGCGGCCTCGCGGATGTGCCAGGGCGTGACGAAGTCGGGTTCGCCGATGCCGAGGGAGATGGCCTCGGGCATCTGCTGCACGATGGCGAAAAACTCGCGTATGCCGGAGCGCGGAAGGTCGCGCACATGCTCCGCGACGTAGCGGGAAGTGTCTTGATTCATGTTCGTTGTCTTTCCTCTCAGGGGCTGATGGCGGGTTTGTCCGGGGATCCCTGCGGCGAGGCCAGGGAGAAGCCGTCTATCTTGTAGGCGCGGAGCATGAAATGGGTCGCGGTGGAGAGCACGCCGCCGATGGTGGCGAGTTTCTCTGAGACGAAGGAGGCCACGTTGTGGAGGTTGTCCCCGCGGACGATGACGAGCAGGTCGTAGGCCCCGGACATGAGGTAGCAGGATTCGACCTCGTTGAAGCGGGAGATGCGCTCGGCGATGCGGTTGAAGCCGCCGTCGCGTTCGGGGGTGATGCGGACTTCGATGACGGCGCGGACGGTGCGGCCGGCGATGCTGGTGGGGTTGAAGACGGGACGGAAGCCCAGGAGGGTGCCGTCAGCTCGGAGACCTGCCATGCGTGCGTCCAACTCGGCCGGCGTGAGCGCGAGTATGCTGGCCATCTGGGCCGTGGTGAGACTTTCCCCTTCGAGCAGGAGTTGAAGCAGCTTGTCCATGGTAAAGGGTCCAAACAACGCCGCAAAGGGGGCAACGCCAAGGAAAAACTTGGGCCGGCGTGCGCTTGCCTGCGGGGGACGAACCGGGCAGCAAGGAAGGGATGAGTCCGTTTCCCCGTTCCCGCGCCCTCCTGCTGCTGATCCCGCTGTCCTTTCTGTCCGGCTGCTCGGACAAGGAAAAACCCATCCAGCCCGCCCCGGAGGCGGTGGTTCCGCTGGAGGAGAGCCAGTCCCTCGCGATCGGGATGTCGGCCCGGAACGAGGCCGAGGCCTGGACCCGGCGCGACACGGCCGAGGTGGCGGAAAACATCCGGATTGAGGAGCTGGCCCGGCGCGCCTTTTGGGTGGAGGGGGTGCTTCCCTCCGAGGCGACACGCCTGCGCGACGAGTTTGTCCGCCAGTGGAACGCCAAACCAGGCGAGGGCCTCCTGCTGCCCAAGGACGGCAAGGTCCGCTTTCTCAACCAGCGGGAACGCGGCGGCCATCCCTCCGCCCTCCTCCGTGTGGCCCGTCCCAACGGACTGTTCGGCTATGTGGAACTCCTCTATTCCAACACCGGGCTGGGGGAGCGGAAGATCGTGGATGTTTATTTTTACGACAAAGGCCTCCACCTCAGCGAGTTGATCAGACTCTGGCACCTTCCCGCCGCGGGAGACACGGCGGACGCGCTGCTGCGGGCCACCCTGGGACCGGAGGCCACTCCGGCCCTGGCTCCGCTCGTCCGGGAAATGGCCGAGGCCCAGCGGGCGGGCAAGTGGGCCAAGGTGGCCGAACTTTCCGCCCGTCTGCCGCCACACCTGGCGGCCAAGCCCTGGGTGGCCCTGGCCACTGCCTGGGCGGCGCTGAACCAGCCCGGTCCCGCCCTGCCCAATGCCATCGTGGGGAAAGCCTGCGCGTCCCTGGGAGATGTCATGGAGGCCGACCTCCTCAAGTTGGAGCTCGGGGGCTCCCCTCTGCAACTCGGGCAACTGGCCCAGACCGCCGCGATCCTCAGCCTGCGGGCCGGGGGGGACGGGCAGGCCGAGGCCATCCGGGCCACTTACCACGCCGAGGCCGGCCAGTGGCCCGAGGCCGAGGCGGCCCTCGACCTCGGCTGGAGGGCCGAACCGGATCTGCTTTTTCTTTATGAGACCGCCCTGGCCCTCACCATCCGGGAGAAGCAGTTTGGCAAGTCCTGCGTCTGGCTGGACCGCCTGGAGAAGGGCCTGAAGGTCACGGTGGACCCGCAGTTGCTCCGGAAAATCCCGGGGTTCAACGACCTCTTCCGCTCCCCGGAGTTTTCCGAGTGGATGTTGAAAAACAACCGTCGCTGAGTTGCCCGGGTGGCGAAAGTGGGGGCCTGCGATTTCCCCCTTGTTCGGTTGGGCCGGGGAACTGAAGTTCCGGGCACGTTCCATGGCCGAGATTGAGCCCACCCTGCCGCCAACTTCCGAAACCCCGCCGCGAAAGCCGATGCCGTGGTGGTGGATCTTGGGCGGGCCGTTGCTGGTCGTGGCGGTATTGGTTTCTTGCCAACTCGGCTGGGAGGCCTGGAAACATCACCAGTTTGAAAAGGAACGGACGGAAACTCCGCCGCTGGTCGTGCCCGATCTGAAGTTGAAGATGATCTGGATTCCAGCCGGGACGTTCACCATGGGGACGGAGGACGAGGCGAAGTGGGTGAAGTCGGTGAAGTCGAAATACAACGACCTGAAACCGGCGGGGTGGGCTGAGTGTAAGCTGAAGAAGGTGAACCCAAGCGAAACACCCGTCACGCGGGTGACGTTGACGAAGGGTTTTTATCTGGGAGAAACGGAAGTTACTCAGGCGCAGTGGGAGTCGGTCATGGGCATCAATCCGAGTGTATCAAAGGGGCCGAACCGACCGGTGGAACAGGTGAGTTGGGAAGACTGCATGGAGTTTTGCCGGAAACTGACGGCGCGGGAGCGCGCGGCTGGGCGGCTGGGACCGAAGCAGGTTTACCGACTGCCGACGGAGGCGGAGTGGGAATATGCCTGCCGGGCGGGGAGTCGGGGTGAATATTGTTTTGGGGATGAGGAGAAACGGCTTGGAGAGTTTGCGTGGTATGGGGCGAACGCAGGGGTCAGAACCCACGAGGTGGGGACGCGGCGGGCCAACGCCTGGGGACTTTACGATGTTCACGGCAACGTCTGGGAATGGTGCCAGGACTGGTATGACGCTTACGCAGGCGGCGAAGTTTCTGATCCGACGGGGGCGCTGAAGTCGGACTTTCCCGTCTTTCGCGGCGGCTCCTGGGACGACCCCGCCTGGTGGTGCCGCTCCGCCTACCGCAACGTCTATCCCCCGCACGACCGCACCACCCTCCTGGGCTTGCGCTTGGCCGCAGGTCAGGAGCCTTGAGCGGTCCGTGCGCGGCAGCGTGGAGTGAGCAAAGTAGTCCCGAGCTTCAGCTCGCGGACCTGTCTTGATGTCTTGCCGATGGGATCTGCGGGTGGCCGGAATAGTTGGCCATGTCGCCGATTGAGAGTGATGCGCATGTTGCAGGGTCCGCGAGCTAAAGCTCGGGAC
>JANOBW010000268.1:0-24087 GCA_031411855.1 Opitutia bacterium | reverse complement strand
GCGTCGGCCTGGTAGTTGAAGATCTGGTTGGCGGAAGGTTTCTCGCGCAGGACTTTAAAGGGACGGATGGCGGGGCGGCCGTCGTTGGCGTTGTAGCGGAGGAGGACGAAGGGCTCCGAGGAGGTCGGGGTGTTGAGGTCGTCGCGGATGGCCCAGGCGCGGCCGGCGATCATCATGGCGTGCTCCTCGTTGGGGTTGAAACCGGGCTGGGTGCGGTCGTTTTGGTAGTAAACAGAGCCGGCGGCCTGTTCCGAGGGGAGATCGTTGGTGCCATTGTTGGCGGCGAGGACGATTTCGGCAGGGTTGGCGGGCCAGTTCAGGTGATAGCGGCGGACGGCGGAGGGCCAGTAGGTGGGCTTGAGGGTGGTCCCGGCGGGCGGGGTGCTTTTCTTGAACCACCAGACCTCGAGGGTGTCATGTCCGGCCAGGGCGTTGACGGGGATGATGGCCCCGGTTTTGGCCTGGGCAACGCCGAGCTCAAAGGGATTCTGATAGGCGGTGGGGTCGAAGGCGGAGCCGCTTTGCTGGCGGATGTAGCCGATCAAGGGCTCGTAGCCCGCCGGGGGTTCGATGCGGTCGCCGACGTTGACTTCGATGGTGGCTCCGGCGAGGCCGGGGGTGGTGGAAAGTTGGGAATGGACGCGTTCAAACCACACGTCGTCGCCGTTTTGGTGGCGGATGAGGGAGCGGTTGTCGGGATCGAGGGAGTCCACCGTGGTGTGAAACTTGACGGCGTTGTTCACCTCGGCCTGTTTGCCGTCATCGTAAACAAGGGCGGAGGAGTTGTCGCCGTTGAAGGTGACGGCTGTGGCAGCGGCATCGCCGTCGCTCCCGGCCCCCCGGATGTAGGCGGTGTAGGCATCTTCGGAGGTGGGCCAGCGGACGATGTGGGTTTCGTAAAACTTGGGCCAGCGGGTGCCATAGACACCGGCCTGCATCCAGAAGAGCAGGACTTCACCGGTGGGCACATCGGGGGCCGCCGTGGTCTGGCTGGTGGCGCGGATGGCGTAGTAGTTCAACCGGTTCTCACGGACGGAGGCTTTTTGGAAAAGGAAGGGGGGCGAGGAAAGGAGGCCGTTGACCACACGTGGTTCAAGAGTGGCATCATTATCGGAGGACTGGATGCGCTCGCCGATGATGGACACGACGGTCTTGGCGTTGATCTCGCGGACGATTTCGATCACTTCGGAGGCGAGAAATTCGCGGGTCACGTTGTCGGCCCGGAGTGCGCCGAGAAACTCCACGAAGACGCGGCCTTCGGCGTTGTAGGCGTGGAAGGCGCGGTCCGTCTGGCTATACCAGAGGGTGCGTTTTTCCGGGGGAAGCTGGACGGCGGGATCACCCGACACGTCGTAGGGCGAGTCATACTCGGTGGCGACGGTGGAGGGCACCTGCGGGTTGTAGGCGACATTGACGGCCGTGACGGGCCCCTGGGGCAGGAGCACGATGGGGCCGTTGAAACCTTTCTCCGTCCAGAACATGCGTTGGACCGGGCGGCTCGGGCTGGAGCTCACGACATAGGTGCGCGTGAGGGTGGCGGGGACGCGGGCGGGGTCGCGGAAGCGCCAGACCACATCCACCAGGCCGGCCTGGGTGGCGAAGATGGCGCGGGCGTTGGGGCTATAGTAAAACCGCCCGGTGCTGGCGTTGTCCGGTTCGGGCAGCGTGGCCGTTTCGGGCAGGGCGTTGCCTTCGTTGTCCACGAGGGGACGCGAGATCGCATCGCCGAAAAACACCGTGGGCGTGCGGCCCGTGAGGGGGCGCGCCATCCGGACGGAATCCATCTTAACTCCCTGGCCGGCAAGCGGTTGGCCCGAGCCGTCTTTGGGGAGGAAGGACGGGATGACCAACGTGGCGGGGCCGGGGACGGTCTGAAGGCTGCCGGCCACGACATTGCCGGAGCCGTCTAGGATCCGGGTGGTCTGCCAGCCGCCGATGGCGGTGCCGCTTTGCCACTGGAAGGGCGTGACGATGCGGTTGTCCTCGTCCAGACCGGGAGGAGGCGGGGGCCAGGACGACGTGGGCTGGAGGCTGAAGAGGTTGCGGGTCTCATCCTCGAGGATGAAGGTTTTTTGACCGTGGGCGGTGGATAAGATTCCCAGCCCTGCCACCAGCCACGCCAGAGAGCGTGCTATGAGGTGTCTCATGGGGATGTGCCAGAGGTGAGGCTGGGGTTACTTGGTGGAAACGAAAACGGTCGCGGCGGGCTGGGCGGTGGTGGCGGCGGTGCGCACTTCCTTTTTGGCGGAGGCGGCTTCGAGGGCGGCGAGGCGGGACTCAAAGGTGGCGTTGACGGCCTCGGCGGCGGCGAGGCGTTTTTCCTGGGCGGCGAGTTTGGCGCGGAGCTCCTCGTTTTCCTTGCGCAGGGCGGCTTCGGCCTGATCGCTCTCCTTTTTGATCTCCTGGGTGGCGGAGACGTTGAGCATGGCGATGGCCTCGTAGTCCACCGAACGGAAATCCTTCACCTCACGGCCATAAACAAAGACGAGCTTCTCGGAAGCCGGCAGGGCGGTGCGGAACTTGCCTGCGGCCACTTCCAGCACCTCATAAATTTTGCCTTGATCTTTCTCCGTGAGAAGGCGGACTCGTTCGCCCACCTTGAGGTCGGTGGCCAAGTCCACCCAGCCGTTGTCCACCGTGGCCTTCTTCATCACGTCCGGCACCACATCCGTCCCCTGGGAAACCGCCAGCGGGTAAACTTTCTCCACCTGTTGGGCGATGAGTTTCTTTTGCGGGCGGCTGCCTTTGGCGATGGTGTCGCGGTAGGTGTAGTTGGTGACCTTCAGGGCCATCAGTGTTTCCATATCCGCATGGGAATCGGAAACACCGTGGATGTTTTTGATCCGTTCGTCCGAGAAGGCGTAATATATTCCAGCTCCCACGATGCCATCACAGCTTAGGCTAAAAGGCCCTCCAGGATTACCAAAAAAAGTAGAATTGTTGTTATTGAAATTATTAAAAGTTAGCGTTCCTACTGATCCACCATTATTGTTAAAATTACTATAAAAAGCAAACCCGCCGCCTGAATTAATATTACTATAGATAGCAACAGTTGATCCCTCTCGTGCTGGACCATTGATACCAACCATGGAACCGAAATTTTGATCATTCTGAAGCTGAAAGTTTGGATTAGGGGCTCTTACCCAATGAATTGCGATTTTTTCAACTCCATTATAGGATGTTCCGAGAACACCACCAGCATTTGAAATAAGCGCTAGGCCCTGAGGAGCAGTATTCGGAACTCTAAGATTACTACCATTGGTTAATATTTCACTCAAACTGGTGCCAGCAAAGGTAGAGCGATAACTTAAGTAAGGTCCATTTGGTGCCGTAGTAGGTAGGGGGTTATTGGTGGTGTAATCGGTAGAGTTCAGCAACCTGAGAGGTGCTTTGTTTAGGAAAATCGAAGTATCAGCGGTGCCGATCCGGCTGACGATCCACCATTCGTTGCCGGTGACATTGCGGAGGGTGACGCTGTCGCCCCGGCTGGTCAGGGAGAGGGAGGCGGTGGAGCCGTTGATGGTGCCGCCGGCGGGTGGGGAGACGGTGACGGGGTTGGTGGAGGTGTCCGTCTTGGTGATGACCATTTCCTTCTTTTCGGCCAGGGCCGGGAGGGTGGCGGCGAGGGTGCCGGTGGTGGCATCGGCGAGGATGCTGGAGTTGGTGCCGCCAAGCTGGCCGCTGGTGCTGACGGTGACGGGCACGTAACTGATGGCGCCCACGCTAAGGTTGGAAGGCTGGCTGCCGGCGGCCTGGCTGATGCGCAGGGCGACATCGGCCTTGCCGGAGACGTAGCTGTAGGGCGAGGTGAGGAAGGAAAGGCGGGGCTGGATTTCGCCGGAAGTCTGGCCGGGGATGACGACGGTGACGCCGAGGTAGCGCTCCTTGCCGTTGAAGGCCTCGGGGAGGCCGACCGTATCGTGGTCCACCGTGCCCTCGTTGCCGCCGCCGACGGTGTTGAGGAGGGCGGTGCCTTCGCCGAGGCGGACGGAGAACTGGCCCTTGCTGACGGTGACGATCTGTTTCTCGGCCCAGATGACAGTGCCGCCGGACTGCGCGTCGTAGAGGCGGAAACGCATCTCGTAGTTGGTGGGCGTGTTGGGGGCGAGGATGGCGCCGTCGGAGTCGAGGACGCGGCCTTGATAGTCCACAGTGGCGGGCGGGCCGAAGACATCGGCAGCCTGGCTGAAAGAGCCGCAGAGGGAAAAGGCGAGGAGGAGAGCGGGGAGGACCTGGGACGCGGTGGGTTTCATGGCGGATTTTTAAGTTGAAAAGTTAAAGAGTTAAATGATTGAGAGGGATGAGTTTACGGAAAGGTGTCAGGGGGCGAGAAAGGTGGGTGCGGAGCTGGCGCGCTGGAGGATGAAGGAGCCGGAGCAGTTGATGGGACCGCTGCGCAGGCCGGTGACCGTCTCGGCGTAGGTGCCGCCGAGCTGATTGGAGCCCCAGGCGGGGTTGAAGCCGAGCGGGTGGGAGCTGTTGAAGGTGAGGGTGAGCGTGCGGGTGACGACCGGGCTTTCCTTGCCGGGCGGCAGGATCTGCTCGAAGCGGGCGTCGAGGTTGTCGTGGTCCGGGTGGTAGGTGTGGAGGAAGGGGTTGGTGGGATCGTTGGAGCCGAGCACGACGGTGAAAGTGGCGGTGCCGGTAAGGCCGAGGGTGCCGGTGCCGATGAGTTTCAGGCCGACGGGGAAGTGGGCGCTGGAAGTGCGGCCGTCAATTTTCGCCACCTCGGTGAAAGCGGCCTGGGAGGCGGAAACGGCGGGGTTGCCGGCCTCCTCGCCGAGGTAGGCCTGCTGGAGCAGGCGGAGCGTGCCGGAGGCGTCGGAATGGACGATGAGGTTGAGGGGAAAGAGGGACGGGGCGGCCTCGGGGGTGGAGGATTGGCCGACGATGCGGTCCACCGAGGAAACCACAGCGGCCCCGGACCAGAGGCCGGCGCGGGAGGTGGTGACGGCGCGGACGGGAAGGTCAATGCGGGTCTGGTTGAGGGAGTCGGTGACGCGAAGCAGGCTTTGGAAAATGGCTCCGGCGGTGTTGCCCAGTTGGGCGCGGTTGACGGTGACGACGACCTCGGTGGATTCGCCCGGGCCGAGGACGCGGGTGATGGGTCCGGTCAGGGCGGCGTAGGCATACTGGCCGGTGCTGAAGTTGAGGTCGCCCCGGACGAGAAGCGGGACCGCTCCGGCAATGGCATCCTGGCCGACGGGGGGAGTTTCAGAAACGCCCGGGGTGAGCGTGATTGTGACGGTCTGGTTGCGGACGGGGTCGACGACGTTTTGGAGCCGGAGGGCGACAGAGAGGCGCTCGTCGCCGAAATCAAGCCCGTTGGAGGAGCCAAACTCGACCTTCACGGGACCGTAATAGTCGGTGTAGGCCCCGGCCTGAATCCAATAGGCGCGGTTGCGGACGGCGGCGGTGCTGCCGAGGGCGGAAGAGGTGATCGGAAGGGGGTTGCGCGGGACGGTATCGCTCAGATCACCGCCGTTGTAATAAAGGGTGGTCGGGAGGGTTTTGAGGACCGAGTTAAAACCGTAGAAACGCCCGAGGCTGCGAAGGCTGGTGCTGGCGGGCTCCTGAAAGGGAAAACCGACGAAGTTCAGGCCCGTGCTGCTCCATTCAAACCGGGGCGCGAGGGGCTTGCCTTTGACCTGCCAGGTGAAGGGGGCCACGCTGTCCGACACCTTGACGAGATAAGCGGCGTTGCCCGTGACGAGGGAGAGGGTGCTGTTGGCCTGGTCGAAACGCCGCCACACGCTCCATTCGAGCTGGGTCTGGCTGGGCGGACCGGCCGGGGTATCGGTGAAATGGCCGCCCTCGACGGCGTTCCAACGCCAGATTTCCTCAATGTTGCCAGCGGCCAGATCGGTGATGGAGGCGTTGTGGCTGACATCCAGGGGCATCCAGACGGCGTTCCAACCCGGCTTGAGCGCGTAGGATTCGGTGACCCATTGGGCGTGGAGGGCGGAGGAGACGCCGCAGGCCGCGAGGAGAAGGGCAAGGCGGCTCAGCAGGCGGCTGCGGACTGCAGTGAGGGGTAAAGGGGGTATCATACAGTTCAGATTAAAAATTAACGGAAAAAAATGAAAAATTAAGCGTCAGTGGGGATGAAACTACCGCTTCCATTTATTTACATAAAATTGATAAATAGTCCACACAAAAATGCTTACACCCGGGGTCGTTAAACAAAGGAGCACGACCATCCTGGCTGAAAAATGGCTATCCGGGCCGCCATCGTCTTCTCGCATGCGATGGGGCCTGAGCGGGCGGCCCCATCTGCCGTTTTGCAAACACATGGGGCACAGACCGCGCCAGCAGGGCCCGATCTTTTTCCGGAAGACAACCCAGGGCGACACCGCGCTGGCCCCGGGCCGGCCCCATTCAGCCGACGGCGCCTAACCCGTGACCAGTCAGGGATTTGGTCCAAAGTTTGCCGTCATGGCTGTCGAAGATGCCGGGAAACTTCTTCATCCAGGCGGCGTTGGCCGCCGGGACGTATTCGCGCGAGTTGGCCTCGATGGTGGAAAGGCCCGGGATGTGCGAGGCGATGCCGGCCGAGTGGATGAGCGAGGCCCCGGGACAGGTCAGATCCTGCACGCAGAGGAACATGCCGTATTTCTGGCCCGCCGCCGCCATCAGCAGGGCGTGGGATTGCCCCTTGCAGGCCTTGAGGCAGGCGCCGGTGTAACCCATCTCCCGGGACAGCATGAGGTTCTCCAGATCCGTCAGGGACTCGTCAATGACCACGGGACGCAGTTTGGCCGCCTCGTGCATGAGGTTTTTCCGGTCCGCCCGCAGGTCGCGCTGGGTGGGCTGCTCCAGATAAAGGATGCTTTCGAAACCCTGCGGCGCCTGCTCCTTCACCTTGCGCAGAAACTCCAGCAGGTAGTCCACGTTCGGGCAGTGCTCGTTGAAATCGCAGCAGTATTTCCACTCCACATCGGGACGGGTTTCCCGGGCCACGCGGTCTATCGCCACGGTGCGGGCCACATCCCACTCGAGGTTTTCCCCCTGGAGCTTGATTTTGATGCGCTGGAGTCCGTCCCGCCTGATCCACTCCCCCAGGGTTTCGGGCAGGCCGTCGTTGAGGCGTTCCTTCAGTTCCCCCGGTGTCACCGCGTCGAGCCCGCCCACCGAGTGGAAGAGCCAGATCCAGTCGCGGGGCTTGGTGTTGACGTATTTCTGGAGCGCCTCGCCTTTGAAGTCGGCGTTGAGATACCGTGACAGATCGTGCCCCATGAGTTCGGACGAATAGGTTTCGTAACAATTGAGGCCCAAGGCTTTGCCATAGCCGTCGTGCAGGGCCGCGTCCACCGCGCTGGCCGTCACCTGGGTGCAAAGTTTGGGGATCGGGGAGGAAAGGCCCAATTCCCGGGAAACGTCGGCGGCGGCCCTGAGATATTCCGGTTCGAGTTCGAAGTTGATCTCAACGGGATGGGCAAAACCACGGAAGCCGCCCGTGATCCGGCCGATGCGCCGGGCCAGCTCCCTCATGGCGTTGAGCGTCGTGTCGTAGGGCATGGTTTTGGAGGGAAACGACCAGACGTTGCCCAGCGGCATGGAGCCGAAACCGGTGGCGGTTTTTCCCGCCGGCGTGGTGATCTGGACGGTCACATTCAGGAGAGTCACCCGGTCCACCGCCGTGCCGCCAAACTTGTAGGGCGCGCGGTATTTGAAATCCTCGAAGGCCACCTCCACATTTTCGATGCGCAGGCCGGTGGCGGGTGTGGCCGAGACGATCTGGGGCAGGTTCTGGGCCTGGGCCCCGAGGGCCAGAAGGGAGGAGGCCTTGAGGAAGCCGCGGCGGGAGTAGGAGCTCATGGGGAAGGGGTTCACGGGAGAATTCCGCAAGGGGCTTCACGGGCAAGCGCTTTGACAGGCAGCCGCAGCCGAAGGCCACCGCAGACATCGGGGAGAGGAAGTTGTTTGTCATGGGCGGTGTTTTCTCCTGCATGAGGGTGTGCGCACCCATGGATTCCTCACCGTTGCCGTCGTGGCCCCCGCCGTCTCCCTCGGAGATGTCCGGGCCAACCTGCGCCATGCCTCCGAAGCCCTGGCCGAGGCGGCCAGGAAGGGGGCCGACCTGGCCGTGCTGCCGGAATTGTGCCTGACCGGCTACAGCTGCGCCGACCTTTTCGCCCAGGATCTTCTCCTGCGCGCCTCGGCCGAAGCCGCCTGGGAACTCGCCGCCGAGGCGGGCCGGCTGGGCGTGGCCGCCGTCATCGGCCTGCCCGTCGCCCTGGACGGTCGCCTCTACAACTGCGCCGCCCTCCTGGCCGGAGGCATGGTGGCCGGGATCGTCCCCAAGACCTACCTGCCCAACTACGGCGAGTTTTACGAGCAGCGCTGGTTTGCCTCCGGGCGCGTCGCCACCGCCACCCAGGTCCGCCTCGCCGGGCGCGATGTCCCGTTTGGCCGGGACCTGCTTTTTGCCGCCGGAAACCTGCCGGCCTGCGTCATCGGCCTTGAGGTCTGCGAGGACCTGTGGGCGGTGGAGCCGCCCAGCGGACGGCTCGCCCTGGCCGGCGCCACGGTTTTGTGCAACCCCTCGGCCAGCAATGAGTTGCTCGGTAAGTCCGGCTACCGCCGGGATCTCGTGAAACAGCAGTCGGCGCGCTGCCTGGCGGCCTACCTCTACGCCTCGGCCGGGCCGGGCGAGTCCTCGACCGACATCGTTTACGGCGGGCACGGGCTGATCGCGGAAAACGGTTCGGTCCTGGCCGAGACGGAGCGGTTCCAGTTCACCGGCGAACCGGCCCTGGCCACCCTGGACCTCGGCCGCCTCGACGCCGAGCGCCGCCACAATTCCAGCTTCTTCGGCGCGGAAGGCACCCTCCCCTGCCGCCGCATCGAGTTCACCCTTCCGGAAAAGGCCGCTCCCGCTTTTGTCCGCCGCGTTGACCCCCGCCCCTTTGTGCCCTCCCACCCAGCCGAAAGGGACGCCCGTTGCGGCGAGATTTTCGCCATCCAGTCCACCGGCCTGGCCCGGCGCCTCAAACACAGCGGAGCCAAAGCCGCCGTGATCGGAATCTCGGGTGGCCTCGACTCCACCCTCGCCCTCATGGTCGCCGAGGAGGCCTGCCGCCGGCTCGGCTGGCCTTTGGAGCGGATCGTGGGCGTCTCCCTGCCCGGCCTGGGCACGACCCAGCGGACACGCTCCAACGCCATGGCCCTGATGGACTTGCTCAAAGTCACCCGGCTGGAGATAGACATCACCGCCGCCACCCTGGGCCATTTTTCCGACATCGGCCATCCCCCCGGCCGGCACGATGTGGTCTTTGAAAACACCCAGGCCCGCGAACGCACCCAGATCCTGATGGACCTCGCCAACTCCAAGGGCGGCCTGGTGGTGGGAACGGGCGACCTCTCCGAAGCCGCCCTCGGCTGGTGCACCTTCAACGCCGACCACATCTCGATGTATCACGTCAACATCGGCGTGCCCAAGACCCTCGTCCGGCACCTCGTCCGGTGGGCGGCGGAAACACGCCACGACGGCGAGGCCCGCCGGGTCCTGCTGGACGTGGTGGACACACCGGTGAGCCCGGAACTGCTCCCCCCCGCCGCCGACGGCACCATCGCCCAGAAGACGGAGGACACCGTGGGCCCCTACGAGCTGCACGACTTTTTCCTCTACCACTTTGTCCGCGGCCGGGCCTCCCCTTCGAAAATAAGGTTTCTCGCCCTCCAGGCCTTTGCCGGAAGTTATCCCGAGGCCGAGATCCGCCGCTGGCTGGGGGTTTTTCTGGCCCGGTTTTTCTCCCAGCAGTTCAAACGCTCCGTCATGCCGGACGGCCCCAAGGTGGGTTCCGTCGCCCTCTCTCCGCGCGGCGACTGGCGGATGCCCAGCGACATGGGCTCCGAGTTGTGGCGTTCGGATCTGGACGGAAACCCCTGAACAACTTCCGGCTTTCACTCCCCGCAATCTTTCCTTTTCTCCCTTCCATGCAACGCCCAGACCAAGCACCAAGCCCCATCGCCATCACCATCGGAGCCCTCTTCAGCCTCTGGATTGGCGTGATGATCGCGGGAGTGAGCCTGGCCTTCACCCCGGTGATTGATCCCGCCGCCAAGCCCGACAAGGGAGCGGCCAACAAGAAGGACCCCAAGAGCACCGCCGGCTCCACCAAAAAAGATGACAAGAAGGACGGAGCCCCGGTCGCAAAAACCTTTGCCGAAGGCAATCTGACCGCGCCCTTCTACACCTACATCCGCGGGGAGGAGAAATCCGGGTCCCAGTGGAAGGCCCTGATGGACAACATCACCCAGGCCAAGGGACCCTCCGAGTTCAAGGAAACCGACCTGAACATCTGGACGATGAGCTACAACTTCAAGGCGGAAGGCGAACCCGACGCCATGACCATCGTCCCCGAACGCGCCTTCTACCGTATCGCCAACGGGACGATGTCCATTTCCTCCACCCTCGGCTTTGCCGAAAGCAAAATCCCCTTCACCGCCAGCGGTGATTTCAGCGGTTCCAACCGTGCCTTCAAGGCCTCTTCGGGCCGGATCGGCAGCTGCCCGCTCCCGGGATTTCTGGCCCAGATTCTTCTCAAAAAGTTTGCCGACCCCTACCTCGCGGCCTCCCAAACCAAACCCCTGCTCGACGCCTGGCCCAAACTGCGGACCGTCGCGGTTGAGGGCGACACCCTCCGCCTCGTCCCCTGATTCCCCCTCACTTCCACCCGCCCCAGTCGCATCGGCTGGGGCTTTTCATTTTCCAAAATCATGAAGTTTTCCAAATACCACGCCCTCGGAAACGACTATCTGGTGCTCGACACCGCCGACCGCGCCGAACCCTACATCGGCAAGGACTGCGTCATCGCCTGCCACCGCAACTACGGTCTCGGCTCCGATGGCATCCTCTTCGGCCCCCTACCCTGCCCCGACGCCGATTTCGGCCTGCGCATCTTCAATCCCGACGCCTCTGAGGCCGAAAAATCCGGCAACGGCCTGCGCATCTTCGCCAAATACCTCTTCGATACCGGCAAGGTCACCTCCAAGCCCTTCACCGTCCGCGTCCCCGGCGGCAAAGTCACCTGCACCGTCTCCCCCGGCGGCAAAACCATCGAGGTGGAGATGGGCAAAGTCAGTTTCCGCTCCGATGTCATCCCCGTCAGACTCTCCGGCGAACCCCGCGAGGTGCTCAACGAAACCCTGGAACTCAAGGGCCGCGCTTTCCGCTATGCCGCCGCCACCGTCGGCAATCCCCACGCCGTTTTCCCGATGGACTCCGTCAGCCCCGAACTCGTCCGCGAATTCGGCCCCCTGATCGAAAACCACCCGATCTTCCCCAACCGCACCAACGTCCAGTTCCTCCAGGTCCTCGACCGCTCGAACATCCGCATCGAGATCTGGGAACGCGGCGCGGGCTACACCCTCGCCTCCGGCTCCAGCTCCAGCGCCGCCGCCGCCGTCGCCCGCCGCCTCGGCCTGGTGGACGCCAACCTCACCGTCCACATGCCGGGCGGACAGATCGGCATCAAACTGAGCGACCAGTTCGACGTCCACATGACCGGCCCGGCCACCCGCGTCGGCGAGTTCCACCTCGACGAATCCTGCCTCCGGGAAGACGTGGCCCTCTGAGCCCTGGAAACGAAGGCGGCGGTTGCACCGGGGCACGCTTCGTGCTTCCTCTACGCACCCACTCCCTTGGAAACCGCATCCACAGCCGCTTCGGCGGCCACGCCTCCCCCCTCCGACACCCACGGGCGCCGCATTGACTACCTGCGGGTCTCCGTCACGGACCGCTGCAACGAACGCTGCCTCTACTGCATGCCCGAAGGCTACAAGGGCTGGCAGGCGCGTTCGGACACCCTGACGGACAACGACATCGTGCGCCTGGTGCGGACCGCCGCCGGGCTCGGTTTCCGCAAGTTCCGGGTCACCGGCGGGGAACCCCTCGTGCGGTCGGACATCACCGGGCTCATCGGGCGCATCGCCGAAATCCCCGGGGTCGAATCACTCGGTCTCTCCACCAACGGCATCCTCCTCGCCCCCCTCGCCCGGGCCCTGAAAACCGCCGGACTCCACTCCGTCAACCTCAGCCTCGACGCCCTCAGTCCCGCCTCCTACCAGCGCATCACCGGGGGCAACCTCGCCCGCGTCCTCGACGCCATTGCGGCCTGCCTGGAGGCCGGTCTCAACCCCCTGAAGCTCAACTGCGTGCTGATGAAGGGTGTGAACGAGTCCGAACTCGTTGCCCTCGCGGAATTCGCCGGGAAACACGGTCTGCCCCTCCGGTTCATCGAGCTCATGCCGCTGACCCGCACCGATGTGCTGACCGAGGCGAACTTCCTCCCCGTGGCCGAGGCCAGGCGCATCCTCGGCGGCGACGCGGAACTCATCCCCGACGACGCCAAACCGGGCCACGGACCGGCCCGCTACTTCCGCTGGAAACCCACCGGCGGCCTTATTGGTTTCATCGGCGCCCTGACCGACTCCTGCTTCTGCCACGGCTGCAACAAGATGCGCCTCACCTCCGACGGGAAACTGCGGCCCTGCCTCGGCCGCCATGGCGAGATTGACCTGCGCCCCGCCCTGGCCGCCGGGGACGACGCCCCCCTGCGCGAGCTCTTCCGGCGCGGCCTGCGCGAGAAACCCCTCGACCACGAGTTTCGCGACAACTACCAACCGGCCCGTCCCATGACGGCCATCGGCGGATGAGAGTCCTCTATTTCGCCCAGGCCCGGACCGCGGCCGGGGTCGCGGAGGAGTCACTTCTGATCCCATCCGCCCTCGGCGAAGCAGCCCTCTGGGAGCGGCTCACGGGGCTTCATCCCGCCCTCGCCCCGCTCCGCGCCAACACACGGCTGGCCCGCAACGGGGAGTTCACCACGCTGGGCGAACTCTTTCACGACGCCGACGAGGTCGCCCTCATCCCGCCCGTCTCCGGAGGTTGAACATGCTGATTTCCATCGAGTTGACCGAATCCGTCATCCCGGCAGGCACCGTGGTCCCGCCCCCCGAGGTCGGCTCCGTCGTCGAGTTTCGGGGCGTCGTCCGGGCCTCTGAAAACGGTTCGCCCATCTCCGCCCTCCGATACGAGGCCTATGCGCCCATGGCCGTTTCCAGCATGCGGCGGATCCTCGAGACCCTGGCGGCCGAGCATCCCTGCCACTCCGTCCATGTCGTTCACCGCCATGGGGTTGTCCCCGTCGGTGAGACCGCCATCGCCGTCACCGTCTGCTCCGCCCACCGCGGCGAGGGGTTTGCCCTGCTCTCCACGTTCATGGACCGGCTGAAGCAGGATGTCCCCATCTGGAAAGTGGAGGCACTGGCATGAAAACCTGGTCCGAAGTCTGGGAGCTCATTGACCGCCACGTCACCCCCGCCGCGCCCGTGGCCGTGCCCCTCGGCTCCGCCCAGGGCCTGGTCCTGGCGCAAAACGCCGCCGCCGACCGCGATCTGCCCCCCTTTGACACCTCGCCGGTGGACGGTTTCGTTTTTCCCGAAAACGACCCCTCGGCCTCGTTCGAGATCGTCGCGGAAATCCGCCCCGGACGGATCCCCGGCCTCACGCTCCACCCCGGGCAGGCCGCCCGCATCCTGACCGGAGCCCCCTTGCCCCACAACGGTTTGCGTCTCGTCATGCAGGAGGACACCGCCCGGGAGGGAAACACCCTCCGCCTCACGCGGCCGCCCGCGCCCGTCCGGCTCCGCCGCCGCGCCGAGGACGCCGTCCGGGGCGCGACACTCGTTCCGGCCGGCACCGTCATCACCCCGGGGACCGCCGCCCTCCTCGCCTCCGTCGGCCTCACCCACCCCCTCGTTTACCCCGCCCCCCGGACCGTCCACGCCACCAGCGGGGATGAGATCGTGGCCCCGTCGGCCACGCCCGAACCCGGCCAGCTCCGCGACGCCAACGGTCCCCTCGTCCAGGCCCTCCTCGCGGCCGACGGCGTTTCCCTCGCCGCGCAGGAGCACTGGGCGGACGACCTTTCCGTCGGCCAGGCCGCCCTCGCCCGCCCCCTCTGGCGCGACGCCGACCTCCTCCTTCTCTCCGGCGGGGCCAGCGTCGGCGATCACGACTTCGCGCGGCCGCTCCTCCGCCACGCCGGCTACGAACTGCACACCGAAAACATCGCCGTCCGCCCCGGAAAACCCCTCGTCTTCGCCACGAGGGGAAACGCCTTCGCCTTCGCCCTGCCCGGCAATCCCGTCTCGCATTTCGTTTGTTACCATCTGTTTGTGCGCCGCGCGCTGGCCCGCCGCCTCGGCCGAACACCCCCGGAGCTGCACTCGTTCCGCCTCGCCCAAAACCTCCCCGCCAACCCCACCCCGCGCGATGTCTTCCACGCCGGCATCCTGGCCCATGGCGTCTTCACGCCCGCCTCGTGGAACTCCTCCGGCGACCTCACCGCCCTCGCGCGGGTCAACGCCCTCGCCCTCGTCTCCCGCAGTGATGCCGCCCGTCAGCCCGGAGATGAAGTCCGGGGCCTGCCCTGCGGCCCCGGAGCCTGATGTGACACATAATCTCTGGGTCACCACATCACAGGTAAGTCATTGTCTCCCAATTTTTAATCTTTAATTTTTCATTTTTAATTCTCTCCCGATGTCCTCCTTCTCCCACCTGACTCCCGCCGGCGAGGCCCGCATGGTGGACGTCGGCGACAAGCCCGTGGTGGAACGCCGCGCCGTCGCCTCGGGTGAGCTCATCTGCTCACCCTCCACCATCGAAGCCCTTCGCCGTCAGGCCCTTCCCAAAGGCGATGTCCTGGCCGTGGCCCGCATCGCCGGCATCCAGGGCGCGAAGCAGACCGCCCAGCTCATCCCTCTCTGCCATCCGCTCGCCCTCAGCAGGATCGCGGTGGATTTCGAGGTTGGCCAGGACCGCATCTCCATCCGCTGCGAGGCCTCCCTGGCAGGACGCACCGGGGTCGAGATGGAGGCCCTGACCGGAGTCTCCATCGCCGCCCTCACCCTCTACGACATGCTGAAGGCGGTGGACAAATCCATGGTCATCAGCGGCATCCACGTCGTCACCAAGGAAAAGGGAGCTCCCGGCCCATGACCGCCCCGATCAAAATCGGCCGCCTCACCGCCAGCGACCGCGCCAGCCGGGGCGTTTACCAGGACCTCAGCGGGCCGGCCATCGAGGACGCGCTCCGCGAACTGTTTCCCGACGCCACTTTTGTGCCCCGCCTCCTCCCCGACGAACGCGACCGCCTCTCCGCCGTCCTCGTCGAGCTCGCCGACACCGAACACTGCCACCTGGTCATCACCACCGGAGGCACCGGGCCCTCGCCGCGAGACGTGACCCCCGAGGCCACCCGTGCCGTCCTCGACCGCGAACTTCCCGGCTTCGGCGAGATCATGCGCATGAAATCCTTCGCCATCGCCCCCACCGCCATCCTGACCCGCGCCACCGCCGGCACGCGCGGCCGCACCCTCATCCTCAACCTGCCCGGAAGCCCGAAGGCCGTCCGCGAGTGCCTGGGGTTCCTGGCCCCGGCCCTGCGCGAGTGCCTGAAGCATCTCGCGGAGTAAACCCTACCCCGCCACGCCGCGCCAGACCACGCCGGGACGGCCGTCCTCCAGGCCCGGAGCCTGCGTCCATCCCGGTTTTCCGAGGAAAACTTTTTCCCAAAAGGCCCGGGCCAACGCGTTTTCCTCCAGCACAAAGATCTCCCACGGCCCCGGGTGCCGCGCCAGCCCTTCGGCGGTCAGCTTCGTCGCCAAACCTTTCCGGCGGCAGGCCGGCAGGAGGTAAAGCTGGTCCACCGTCCAAGCCGCCCCTTTTTTTTGCAACCAAAGGAAACCGGCCGGCCCTTCCGCGTCATGGGCCACGAACAGCTCGACGTTCCGGTCACCCACCAGGTCACCCAGCAGGGAGGCGTCCGCGTAACAGCCCGTCTTGTCCGGACGCATCCCGGTGAAAGGGGCCAGCTCATGGCAGTAGAGCTCGTAAAGACGTTGGAAGGCAACGCCTTGCTTCAAGGTCCGCACCCGGATCACCCTGGCCTCCCCCACGCTCATTCCTTGGGTTTGAAGGGGGGGGCGGTCTCCGCCAGTTTCTTGCGGTTCCTCCACCAGTAAACCAGGGCGCCGATCACAATCACGGCCGCGATCAGCATCTCGACACGTTTCATGTCCGAGAGGACGGACTGGAGGGCCTCGCCCAGATAGAAGCCGAGCCCGGCCACGGCGGGAGCCCAGAGGAAGGCCCCGAGAATGTTGAAGATCAGGAAGACGATCGGGTGGATGCCAAAGACGCCCATGGCGGCGGGGACGACCGCGCGCAGCCCCCAGAGGAAACGGAACCCAAGCAGCATCAGATACTTGTGCCTGTTCATCATGTTCTCGATCCGAAGGGTGGCGGAGCGCCAGGTCGGCTTGCGCTCCAGCAGCGGACGGCCCTTCCAGCGGCCGAGATAATAGAAAAACTGGTCGCCGAGACAGGCGCCGCACATGGCGACAAGCACGACCGCCCAGTAACTCATGATGCCCTGATGGGCCAGATAGCCGGACAGCAGCACCACCGCCTCCCCTTCCAGGAAACATCCGATGAAGAGGACCCAGTAGCCGTATTCTTCGAGCAAACCTCTGAGGTGATCCAGCATGGCTTACATCCGGTCGAGGGTTTCAAGGCCCAGCAGGCCCAGGCCGGTTTCCAAAACCAGCAGGGTGCGGGAGGCCAGGAGGACGCGGCGGGCGCGCACCTCCGGCTCGTCCACCATGACACGGTCGGCGGCGTAGAAGGCGCTGAACTCGCCGGCCAGTTCGTAAAGATAGGAGCAGAGCGCATGCGGACGCAGGTCCGACAGCGTCTGGCGCAGCGACGGTCCGAATTGCAGGAGCTTCCGGGCCAGGGCCAGTTCCGTGGCGGTGCTCGGGGCGGACGCCCCGTCCGTGCCTTCGCCGGGTTTCAAGTCCATCTTGCGGAAGATGTTGTGGATGCGTGCCACGGCGTAAAGCAGGTAGGGGGCGGTGTTGCCCTCCAGGGCCAGCATCCTGTCCCAGGAGAAGATGTAGTCGCTCGTGCGGTTCTGCTGAAGGTCGGCGTAGCGGACCGCGCCGAGACCGATGACGCGGGCGATTTCCGCCTGCTGGGCGGCGGGCATGTCGGGCGACTTTTCCCGCACCACGGCGAGGGAACGCTCCACGGCCTCGGCCAGAAGATCCTTGAGTTTGATGCTCTCGCCGGAACGTGTGCGGATGATCTTCCCATCCTCACCCAGGACCGAGCCGAAGGCGACGTGGCGAAGATTCGGGACCGGCAGGCCCTTGGCCGGAAACCAGCGCTCCAGGGTCAGACCAAGTTGTTCAAAGTGATCGGCTTGCGGAGCGCCCACCACGCAGAGGATCATGTCGGCCTTCCACTCCTCCACCCGGTAGAGGGCGGTGGCGAGGTCGGTGCTGGCGTAGTTGGAGGCGCCGTCCGACTTCCGGATGAGGAAGGGCTGGGGGTGTTTGGCGTCGCGTCCGAAACGGGGATGCCCGGGATGGAAAACCACCAGCGCGCCGTCGCTTTCCTCGGCAATCCCAAGTTCGCGCAGTTCGCGGTAAACCCGGTCCACTTTGTCGCAATAGAAACTCTCGCCCAGCACGTGGTCGAAGGTGACCCCAAGGGTCCGGTAAATCTCCTCGAAGGCGCGGTAGCTGACCTCGCCGATTTTTTTCCAGATGCGCAGGCTGTCGGTGTCGCCGTTCTGCAGCAGCACCAGTTCCTTCCGGGCGTTTTCCAGATCGGCTTCCGACTCCTTGGTCAGGGCGTCGCCACGCTTGTAGAGGCTTTCCAGCTCGGCAATCGGATCAGGACCGGGGGCATCGAGGTTGTAGCCCTCGCGTTTGATCGCGAGGATGAGTTTCCCAAACTGGGTGCCCCAGTCGCCGATGTGATTGTCGCGGATGACTTTGGCGCCGGTGAAGGCGAGCAGGCGGCAGAGCGCCTCGCCGATGACGGTCGAGCGGATGTGTCCGACGTGCATCTGCTTGGCCGTGTTGGGCGAACTGAAGTCCACCACCACGGTGCGCCCGGCGTTTTCGGAGGAGGCGCCGGCCTCAAGCGCGGCGCTTGAGCCGTGGCGCTCCAGCCAGGCGGCAAGAAACTCGGGGGAAAAACGGAAATTCAGGAAGCCGGGGCCGGCGATCTCGACCGCTGCGACTGAAGGGGGGACACGGCCGGACTTCGCCAGGGCCTCGGCCAGGGTGGTGGCAAGGGCGCGGGGGTTCTGGCGGTTGGCCTTGGCCCAGGGAAGAACGCCGTTGGCCTGAAAATCACCATGGCGGGGATCCGCCGGACGCACGTCCGGGTCGAAGCCGGCTCCGAAGACAGGAAGCTCGGCGGCGATTCCGCGCAGGATGGATTCCAAGGCGGCAGGGGGATTGAACCATGTTTCCATGAAACTTTTCAGCCTGAAGAACGGCTCCAAAGGGTCAAAGGGAAAAGGGGTAAATTTTTCTCTTGCCCAAGACCCGATCCCCTTCACTTTCGTGCCTTCCGTTTACGGCTTCCTAGCTCAATGGTAGAGCAGTTGACTCTTAATCAATTGGTTCCGAGTTCGAGTCTCGGGGGAGCCACCAGTTTCAAGGCCCTTAACTTTAACGAGTTAAGGGCCTTGTTGCTTTGGAACCCCAACCTGCTTGATTCCGACCCACCACCGGTTTGGCCGACCGCTTTCCTTTCGGCAGGATCAAAGGCGAACATGGCGTTCAAAACAGAGGTCGAAAACCTTCTCCCAAGTCCCTTTGGGCTGCTGCTTTTGAGGTCTCGGGCAACCTCCCCAACCGCAGCGCCGTCACCTCGGTAGCCCCCTGACCTAGCTGCGCCCGGACGGCGGTGTCACCGAAACCGCCTAAAGTTGGCGGATCACTCCGAAGTGATGCGCCATTTGCCCCAGAGTTTTGGCGTCAGTTCGGCTTCACTCGGGACATCGGCGGTGATGGCGGTGGCTTTGTTGGACCAGTAGATGCGCTGCGTGGTCTGAAAATTGGCCCCGCGCAAAACGCCGAGGTCGGCCCGCGCCTCATCGCCGGGTTTCGGCTGCCAATGCAGGACGGCGAGCGGGATGCTGATCTCGTAGGTGCCGGCGTTGTCGGCGGCGAAGACGAGGTGAGCGGTCACGTCCTCGACGACATCGAGCTGGATGCTGCGCCAGGGGCTGCTGAAGCTGACCGGCTGCGTGGTGCCGGGCACTTTCGCGCGATAGAGCAGGGCGCGTGGCTTGCCTCTGACGAGGGTGACGAGCAGGCGCTGTTCCGTGTCGGTTTGCAGCATGAGATCGAGACAGCCACCGGTTTTGAACAGGGCGTTGGCCGTCTCTCCGCTGTTGTTGAGCAGATCCTTTTCACCCGTGCGCCAGGCGGCAAACAGACGGTCTCCGCTGATGGCGACGGCGGCGCTGACTTCGTAGGGTTTGGAGTTGCTGTTGAAATTGGCCTTGATGCCACGGCGGTCAATCGAGGCCCAGTCGGTGCTGGCGGGCCAGTCGGCCAGTTTGCCATCCACGTTCGGCGCCTGTTGGCGCAGCGCCACGCTGAGGATGCCGGTGCCGCGCGCCTTTTGCCGCGCAAGCTCGGCCCGGGCAAACCAATCGCGTGACTGATCGAGATCAACGGTGGTGACGGTGATGGTGCGATCAGGCAGACGCCGGATCGAATCGAGCCCATCCACCCGCACGAGGCTGGTGCGGCCCCCGTCAACGAGAAAGACCTTTCCCTCAGGTGTTTGCGTGATGCTCGGCCAGAAGTTCTCGTCGTGCAGCGACACGTCGGTCACATCCAAGCCGCGCGTGGCGACAGGGGCGGCCCATTTTGGCCGCAGGCGGATGTCATGGAAGAGGGTGCTGACAAACAGGCCATCGGCGGTGAGGAGATACATATTTCCCATGTTGCCGTTGAGGCAGAACATCGGGCCGGCCTTGCCCTGGATGAAATCGCCGAGCAGGCGCGTGTGGCCGACGATCATGCCGGGACGGTCCGGCACGGCGGCCTCATGGCTGGCGTGCAGCCCTGGCCAGACGCTGGGATAACTCCAGCGCGGCTCGCCTTGGAACATGCCGCCAATGCCGAAGGGCGAGAACGGCTCGGTCGCGTTCGTGGTCAGAGTCCAGTCCTTCGTTTGCAGGACCTGATCACCGCCACTCGACGGCGGCTGGCCGCCCGGAGGGCCGATCTTCACGGGTTTCAGTTCGTAAAGCGGCACGCCCTTGGAATCGAATCCGCTGGGAGAAAACCGCGCCGTCATCCCCTCGAAACGGGCGACGAGAAACGCGAGATCAGTGGTCACCGTCACGCCGCGCGAAGGTGCTTTGATCATGCGCACCTCGGCAGGCTGCGGCCGGCCGTCGCCGTTGAGGTCCGACCACGCGAAGGTCGCGTGTTTGTCGGGATTGGGGTTCTCGTCCTCGGGCGTTGTGCCTTGGGGCCAGACGGAACGAAACTCCGCTGTGCGCAGCCATTCCCAGGCATGGGCGCTGCCGAACCCGGCGACGAGATGCGCGACCTTGCCATCGTCACGCCAGAGGAAGGCGGCGTGGTCTCCGCCGGTGGGGTTGTGCGTGAAACAACTGGTGAAGTAGCGCTGGCCTGGGCGTGCTGGCGGATAGAGCGGCGTGTCGGGTGAGTAGTGGCCGCCATGCGCTTCAAGCAAGGGATCGGGGCGGGCGAAAACGCGCTTCAAGTGATCGGTGCCCGTCTTCCCATCGAGCGCGAACTCCATGCCTTTGTAGAAGAACCTGGCCGCGTCCTGGGAGTCGAGCACCCCACCGCCGCCGTATTCGGTGGGGCCGTAGAAGGCGCGCTCAAGTTTGCCTGCGCCCGACCACACGGAGACGCGGCGCGGGAAGTTGTCGGATTCCGCCACCCACACGCGGCCCTGCGAATCGAGCGCGAGTCCGTTCGGGTGATTGAGGTGCAGCGGGTTGTAAGCGCCGATGGCGGGCGCTCCGGGCTGGCCGATGCCGCGCAGGGGTTTGCCGTTGGCATCGAAAACTTTCACCTGATGCGATGCGCCGCGGTCGGTGATGAGAAGGTTGCCCTTCGCATCGGTGACAACGTGCCGTGGGTCTTCGAGACCGGTGATCAGTTCCACGCCCTCACGCAGAAGTTTCGTGCCGCTGAGAACGAGCATCCGGCCCGATGCGTCGAAGGTGACACCTCGGGGATTTTCCATCGCCATCCGCTTGGTGACCTGGCCCGAAGTCGCATCAATAAAGATCAGTTCGTTTTGCCGAATCAGGGAGCAGACGATCACCTCGTCGTGGGCCGCGATACCACTGAGCACGAAGACTTTGTCACCGCCATCAAAGTCTTTCAACTCGGGCACCTTTTTGTCGCCTGGCCTCCTTGGGTTCGGATCGTCACCGAGCAGTGACTTATGAATGAGCTTGTCCTCCAGCTTGCGCGTCTTCGCGGTGAGTCGCAGCTCTCCTTCCCAGACGGAGCCGACGTAACACAGATGATCAGCGATGGGTTTCGCGCCGGTGTCGGTCGCGAGCGTCGGCGCGCCCGTCCAGTTCCCCCCGACCCAGCCCTGGCCGCCGAGTTTCGTGCCGTCCTCGCGCAGCCACTGCAAACCGTGTCCGCCTTCCGCGATGTGGCAGCCGGTGAAGATCAGGGCTTTGCCATCCGCCGTGCGCGAACCTGGAACAAACGCGACGCTGGTGGGCGGCGTGTGCGTGGTGCCCCAGCAACCCGTCTTGTCCGCCGTCTCCCACGCGGGTGTGCCGGCGCTGTAGATGCTGAACTCGTAGCGCAGCTTCAGGGGCTGGTGCCAGAGGCCGCGCACCTGGTAGGTGCCGGGCGCGACGGGCCGCGCGGGGATGTGATAGACGCCGTGCCGGGCGGCCTCGGCATCGCGCAGCAGATCATCGCTGCCGTCCCACCACGCGGTGTTTTCCCCGGCGGGAAATGGCGTCTCGCTGACGAGATTCCGCACCCGATGGTTCGTCATGTCCTCGATGACCAGAGTCACCAGCCCCGCCTCAGGCAGGGTGAACTTCACGGGGATCGGCGGGGGCTGCTCGCCCAGTTGTGGCAGCACGATGCTCGTGAGCGGGGCATCGCCCAGAGGCGTGAGCGCGACCAATTCGCCCAGCCACACGCGTTTGCCGTCCTTGGTCTTCGTCGCGTAGTGGGAATGGCCGGGCTTCGCACAGCTCGTCATGCGCACGCGCAGCGCCCGCGTGTCCACCGGTTGATCAAAGGTGATCCAATTGGGGCCGAGCGGTATCGGGTAGAATGTTTCCAACCCTTTCCCTGCTCCCACCTTCCTCCAGTTTGATTCCGGAGCCTCACGCACATTCGCATCTTCCGCTCCGGTGAAGGCATCAATCTCGCAGGATTCGAAACCGGTCCACAGCAGGCAGATCTTGTTTAACTTCACTGACTTCGGCCACGTCAGGGAGACGATCTCAGGATGCTCGGGAGATACCGGAATCGCCACGCCCTCCTCGGCATTCTCCCACGTCTCCCACATGTGGTTGTTCGTTTCATCAACGAGCTTCATCGAGACATCATCCCGCGCCCGCGACTGCACGAGTGCCTGCGGCGCCACATTGCCCAGGCGTTCGCCCAAGAGCCACATGCCGCCAAGCGCACCGGCCATCTCGCGATCTCCCGCCGCTGGCAGGTGGCTGAACCGCAACGCCCGGGTCTCTGTGCCCGGCGGCAGCACCCAGAGTCCATAATCCCCTTCCCGGACCTCGGCATGGGTCACCGCGCCCTCCACCAGGCGTTCCGCTGGCAACCACTGCGAGTCATCGGCAAGATCCCCCGGATAAACCGCGCCCGCTTTCAGCACGCTCAAAGCACCTCCGCCGCTGACGAGCACACTGCCCACCTTCACCGGTTTATGGAAAGAAACACGCAGGTGCCGCACCCCGCTTTCGCGACCGCTGCCAAACTTTTCCCCGCGCCAATCCGGCGTGCCTTTCTCCGTCCACACCACGGACTTAGGCTCCTCCGACAGGGGTGATTCCTTCCCGGCCACCCATTGCGAAAAAGCGGCCTTGTCGAGGAGCGCCGCCTCGATGGCGAAGCTGGCGGGCTGAGCGAGGAGGCTTGCAGCCGTGATAAGAACGAGCGAACGAGCGGACATGTTGCCCATCCTGTCACTTAGGGCTTCAAGGCAGCCAAGGCAAAATTAACCACAGAGACACAGAGGCACAGAGATTCGCGGTGATTTTGGAACTATTGGGCCTAAACGCCCTTTTGATTTAAAAAATGGCGAATCGTTTTACTCAAAGAACTTACGAGTTAGTGAAACTCTCTGTGCCTCTGTGTCTCTGTGGTTTAAAAATGCCTTGGGAAAAGGTTCGAAAGCCGGGTAAAGCGGATGAAATCACTTTTAAGAAGTAGGCGAAATAAACGGTATGAGACATGTGTCTCCCTCCCCCGCTTCAGGGTTCGAAGACAAACGGACGGAACACACGCCGGCGCGGCCCTTCCAGCGGAGGGAGTTCCTTGCCGTCGGGACCGATCTGGTTCGGGCGGTAGGCCTTCTTCACGGCGGGTTTGGGTGCGCCGGTTTTGAAGCCGCCCGGCTTGTGGCCGCCGGAGCGGAGGTCTTTGCGGAGGTCGGTTTTCCGTTCCGGTTCAAAGAATTGCTTTGGTCCCTTTTCCAGGGCCTTCTCCGGCGAGATGACCAGGGTGCCATCCAGGTCGCGTTTTAAGCGGATCCCCTTGGCTTCCATCACGATGCAGCGTTCGCGCAGCAACGTTCCAGCGGCCTTTTTGAAGACCTTCTTGCTCATGCCCAGGGCCTCCTCGATGGCGGCGGGACTGCTGTCGTCGTGCAGCGGCAGGAAACCTCCCTCGCGTTTCAGCGCGGCCATGAGACGGTCGGCCCCGATCTCGCGGGCGATCTGCCCGAGGGGCCGCCCCGCCAGGTCCAGCACATGCGGACGCACGGCCTTGACCCAGCCCTCCACGGTGTCGCCCAGAAAGGCGTCGCGGCCCTTCAGCTCGTAGTCGGAAATGATTCCGGCCCAGCGGTTGTCCACCACGGCCTCCCAGCCGGTTTCGCGGCGGTTCCAGAGGATGGCGCGGATGGCGCGACCCTTGCCCGGGAGCTCCGCCTCGGTCTCGGCCTCGGAGGGTTTGAGCAGGTGGCGGTCGAGCCGCATGGAGCCAAAGAGGCGGCCGTTGCGG
>JANOBW010000267.1:0-4010 GCA_031411855.1 Opitutia bacterium | reverse complement strand
TCCTCATTCAAGACCGCTTCCAGCTTGCGCAAAAGCACTCGTCTCAACTCGCGGCCATCTCCATGCTGCACGCCGGCGTCCTGAAGAAGTTCGGCCTCTACGGCCTGGTCCAGATCGCCTGGCCCCTGCTGCCGCTCGGTTCCGGCCATTGGAACGAACTCCTCGTCTGGCTCGCCCTCGGCAATGTCGTCATCATCGGTTTGGTCGCCATCGCGCAGGACAACCTCAAGGACCTCGTCAGCATCAGCTCCGTGATGCACATGGGCTACGCTTTCCTCGGCCTCGCCACCCTCAGCGTCGCCGGCGTCGGCGGCGCGGTCGTCATGATGTTCGCCCACGGCCTCTCCGTCGCCCTCATGTTCCTTCTCGGCAACTGCATCCAGCGCCGCACCGGCACCCTGGACCTTGACCGCCTCGGCGGACTCGGCTCCCGCACCCCCGTCCTCTTCGCCCTCTTCACCGCCGGCACCATGGCGGGCATCGGTCTGCCCGGCTTCGCCAACTTCTGGGGCGAACTGGCCATCTTCGCCGCCGTCTGGAAAACCTTCCCCTGGGCCTGCATCGTGGCCATATCGGGCATCGTCATCTCGGCCGTTTACGCCCTCCGCGCCTCGGCCCGCGTCTTCATGGGTGACACCTCCGAAAGCCTCGCCGCCCATCTGGAGCAAAACCCGCCCTCCGACCTCGTCCTCTCCGAGCGCCTTCCGGCTCTCATCCTCATCGCCGCCCTCCTTCTGGGCGGCCTGTGGCCCAAATCCGTTTCCGAATCCGTCCACCGCGAACTGACCGCCATCGCCCCCGCCAAGGCCGCGAAGGTCGCCGTCAAATAAGTAGCCGCCATGCCCACTTTAGAATCCCTCACGAAGATCGCCGCCACCAACCAGTGGGGCGCCCTCGCCCCCGAGATCGGCCTCATCATCCTCGCCCTGGTCATCCTCATGGCCGACGTCTTTGCCGGCCCCGCCCGAGCCCGCATCGTCGCCCTCGGAGCGCTCCTGGGTCAGGTCGTCATCCTCGCCTTCACCTTGGTCGGCCAGTCTTCGGCCACCTCCGGCCCACTCTTCGGCGGTCTTCTCACCGTCTCCGCCTGGGGCAACCTCTGGCGCGTCTTCTTCCAGTTTGCCGGGCTCATCGCCGGGGTCCTGGGCGTTCTCCACCTCGACCGCCGCCACCTCCCCCGCGGCGAGTTCCACGCCCTCATCGCCATCGTCACCGCCGGACTCATGCTTCTGGCCCAGTCCACCCACTTCGTCCTCGTTTTCATCGCCCTCGAAACGGTCACAATCTCCTTCTACATCCTCGTGGCCTACGCCCGCCAAAGCACGTTCTCGCTGGAGGCCGGACTCAAATACCTCGTCCAGGGCGGTCTCAGCTCGGCCCTCCTCCTCTTCGGCATGGTTCTCCTCTATGGCGCGGCCGGAAACCCCGGTCTGAAGGGCAACGTGGCCGACGGTCTCGACTTCGTCCAACTCGGCTCCTTCCTCAAACTCAACGCCACCCACCCGCTCGTTCTGGCAGGCGCGGCCCTCGTCCTCTGCGGCGCGGCCTTCAAGGGCGGTCTCTTCCCCTTCCAGGTCTGGATCGCCGACGTCTATCAAGGTGCTCCCACCCCCACCACCGCCTTCCTTTCCACCGCCTCCAAGGCCGGCGGCTTCGTCATGCTGATCAACCTGCTCAAAGGCCCCTTCGCCCCGCTCGCCGCCACCCTGGCGCCGGTCCTGCTCGTCATCGCCATCGCCACCCTGCTCTTCGGCAACATCGCCGCCCTCCCGCAGTTCAACGTCAAACGCATCCTCGCCTGGTCCGGTGTCTCCCACGCCGGTTTCCTCCTCGCCGGCATCTGCGCCATGGTCAAGACGGGCGACTTCTCCTACCAAGGCACGATCGTCTTCTACTTCTTCACCTACCTCTTCGCCTCCGCCGCCGTCTTCGGCGTGCTCAACGCCCTCCAGGTCAAGGACGACGCCCAACCCGAGCTGAACGACTTCCACAACCTGCTGAAACGCCACCCCTTCCACGGCTCCGTCCTCATCATCGGCCTCGGCTCCCTCGCCGGCGTTCCCCCGCTGGCCGGCTTCATCGCCAAGTTTCTCATCTTCCGCCTCGTCCTCGACGCCCAACTCTACGGCCTCCTCGCCGTCGCCGCCCTCGGTGTCGCCCTTTCGATGTATTATTACTTCGGCTGGATCGGCTCCATCGCCCGCCACATCCTCCCCTGGCCCGTCAAGGGCGGTGCCGAAAACGAGCCCGTGGTCCAGGACAGCGTGTTAAGCCGGGTCTTCCTAGCCTCCGCCGCCATTCTCACCGTGGTCCTGGGCCTCTATCAGGGCGTCTTCAGCAGCGTGCTGGGGTGAGAATGACGGTGGCCCACTTCCCCATCCCGGTTTGTCCTCTGCGCCTCAGCGAGAAAAACATCGGAGCCGAGCCAGCGCCGCAGACTTCCAGTCTCACCCATCTCCTTTCTGCGCTATTTCTGCGACTTTCTGCGGTAAAAACTGCCTTGGCCTAAATCCCCGAGCCAACTTCTCACACGAAGTCACGAAGAGATGCCGGCAAGGAACTCCTCTTATTCGTGGAGATTCGTGACATTCGTGGACCAACATCTGCCTCGAAAATCTGCGTTCATCTGCGCCGGCCTGTGGTAAAAGACCAAAACCGCCGCTCCTTGAAAAATCCTCAGTCCCGCACCGGCTCCATCCTCGGGACCAGCAGGTGGAAACAGCCCAGGGCGGCCAGATAGGCGACTCCGGCGATGGTGAAGAGGATGGTGTAAACACCCTCGTTGTCCGAGCCCTGGGCCTGGGCGTTGAAGAGGAGTTTGGTGAGATGGAGAAGACCCATCGCGCCCAGCGCGCCGGCGGTGCCGCCGATGCCCGCCACCGTGGCCACGGCGTGCTTCGGGAAGAGATCGGAGACGCTGGTGTAGAGGTTGGACGACCAGCCCTGGTGGCAGGCCGTGGCCAGGCCGACGATGACAATGGCGACCCACTTCAGTTCGGCGGGGATGAAGGTGGTAAGCATGACGGGGAGGACGCCCAGCACGCAGACGAGCATGGCGGTTTTGCGGGCACGGTTCAGGCTCCAACCGCGTTTCAGCAGCGTGGAGGAGAGCCAGCCGCCACCGATACTGCCAAGGTCGGCCATGAGGTAGATGACGAGAAACGGCGGCCCGAACTCGAAGATTTTCATGCCGAAATGCTGGCTGAAAAAGAGGGGCAGCAGGTAGATGTTCCAGCGCCAGATGGCGTCGGTGAAAAACTTCCCCGCCATGAAGGCCCAGGCCTGGCGCGTCCGCAGGATCCGGCTGACAGGCATGAGGTTGACGATGGTGTCGGGCGGATCGCTGTGGATGTGGGCCAGTTCGGACGGGGAAACCGCCGGGTGTTGGTCCGGCTGTTTGAAAAGGACGAGCCAGAAGCAGAGCCAGAGAAGCCCCACCCCGCCCGTGGCCAGGAAGGCCCACTGCCAGCCGAATTTCAGAAAAATGATCGGCACCAGCCAGGGGGCGAGGATGGCCCCGACATTGCTGCCCGAATTGAAAATGCCGGCCACCGTGGCCCGCTCCTTTTTGGGAAACCATTCGGCCACGGCTTTGGTGGCACCGGGAAACGCCCCCGACTCGGTGACTCCGAGCATGAACCGGGCGAAGGCGAACCCAAGCAGGGTGGACATCCCGGCGTGCATCGCAAGGGAGAGGCACCACCCGGCCAGCGAAAGGGCCAGCACCAGTTTCGTGCCGAAGCGGTCGAGGAGGCGTCCGATGAAGGCCAGGCCCAGAGCGTAGCCCACCTCAAACCAGAACAGGACCCCGGTGTAGTCCCCATCGCTCCAGCCAAAGATCTTTTTCAGGTCCGGCCCAAGCACACTGAACACCATGCGGTCCATGTAGTTGACGGTGATCATCGCGAAGATCAGGGCGCAGATGACCCAGCGGAAACGGGTGGCGGGCGGGGTGGACATGGAATGCGAGGGAAATAGGGGAAAGGAGAGGGAAAAAAGAAAAAGAGAAA
>JANOBW010000266.1:0-20949 GCA_031411855.1 Opitutia bacterium | reverse complement strand
AGCTTGGCGAGATGGGACTGCCACTTCGGCTTGGTTTCGAAGGCCACCCCGGCCTGCGCCGCGAGACGGTCCAGCAGCATGAACCCGACATTGTGACGGGTCATTTCATACTGCCGCCCAGGATTTCCGAGGCCGACGATGAGGTTCAAAGAAAGCACGAGGTTCTAAATCCTAAATTCGAAACGGAGAGGGAGATCGTCTGGCAGGCCCCTGAATCCTGATCCCTGGCCACTCAGGGGAGAAACAAGTCCGCCCGGGAAGCTTGGAGCGACCCGGGCGGATGAAATGGTCAGGAATCGCTCCGATCAGGCGGTGGCGGCTTCCGAGACGGCGGCGGCCGGCTTGCCAACGTGGGCGACGACGACGTCACCGGCATGGGTCGGGCGAACACCCTTCGGAAGGATAAGCTCGGAAATGTGGAGCGAAGCTCCGATTTCGAGGGCGGTCACGTCGAAGTCGATGGTGTCCGGAAGATCGTTCGGAAGGCAGAGGATTTCGAGCGAGTGCATGTACTGCTCGATGATGCCACCGGCCTTCACGCCGAGCGCTTCACCAAGGAGGTGGATCGGGATGTGGGCGGTGATTTCGGTGGTATCGTCGACAGCGAGGAAGTCGGCGTGCAGGACCGAGCCGGAAAGCGGGTCGTGCTGGATGGCCTGAAGGAACGCGAGGCTGATGCCTTCGCCTTCGATATCGAGGTTGATGAGGATGTTTTCCGAGGTGCTGTGGGCAAGCAGTTCCGCGAAGCTCTTGGCGTCGACCTTGAGATTCTTGTTCTCGGTCTTGCGGCCGTAGATGACGGATGGGAGCCAGCCTTCACGGCGCATCTGGTTGAGGCGGCCGGAACCGGTGCGGGCACGAGGGGCGGCTTTGATTGTCTGCTTGGTGGCCATGACGAGGAAATGATGAGTATTGCGGAAGTGCCGGAGGTTCCAACCCCCGGACCGGGGGGCGGTCTTTAGAGAGAGAATCCAGACTTGTCAAAATTTTGTTGTCGGGAACTGGAAGTAGAAGATCGAGGCGGGGCGATCAGACTTCGAAAAGGGAGGTGACGGACTGGCCTCCACTGATCCGGCGGATCGCTTCTCCGAGTAGGGGCGCAATGCCGACGATTTGCACCTTATCCCCCGCAGCCTGGGGCACGGAGTCGGTGGTGATGATTTCCTCGATGACGGAATCCCGCAGCCGCTCGTGGGCCAGATCGCCGAGAATGGCGTGGGAAACGCCGGCGAAGACCCGTTTGGCTCCGTTTTTTTGCAAAATTTCCGCGGCGGCGGTGAGGGTGCCGGCGGTTTCGGTCATGTCGTCGACGAGCAGGACATCGCGGCCCTCGACGTCGCCGATGACATTCATGGCCTCCACGCGGGTGGCGGAGACGCGGTGTTTCGCGACGATGGCGAGGTCGGCTCCGAGGGCGTCGGCGTAGGCGCGTGCCATTTTCACGCCACCGACATCCGGCGAGACAACGGTGAGGTTCGAGGTGTCCGGATGGCGCTCGCGGAGGTAGCCGATGAGGGCGGACTTGGCGTAGAGGTGGTCGACCGGGATATCGAAGAATCCTTGGATCTGCGGGGCGTGGAGGTCCATCGTGAGGACGCGGCCGACACCGGCGGAGGTGAGGAGATTGGCGACGAGCTTTGCGGTGATCGGGACGCGCGGCTGGTCCTTGCGGTCCTGCCTGGCGTAGCCGAAGAAGGGCATCACGGCAGTGATCCGGCCTGCGCTGGCGCGGCGGGCGGCGTCCACCATGATCAGCAGCTCCATGATGTTGTGGTTCGTCGGCGGGCAGGACGGCTGGATGATGAACACGTCGGCCCCGCGGATGTTTTCGTTGATCTTGACGAAGGTCTCACCGTCCGGAAAGGCGGTAACATGCACATCGGCAAGGGGTTGCCCGATGACATCGGCGATACGTTCGGCAAGGGCGCGGTGGGCGGTTCCACTGATGAGTTTCATGGGGCGTAGCGGCAGGCCGATTGTTGACAGCGGCAGCGGGCTCGGCAACTCTTTGCGGTCCACTTCGGAAAAAGATCATGGGTCAAACTCCAGACATGAGCACGGATGTGAAGCCGTTCGGATCCACGAGCACAGCCTTAAGCCGCGGAGAATGGCTGTCCGTCGGTCTGACCGCGCTGGTGCTGGTGGTGTTTTACGGAGTTTTCCAGCACTTCGGTCCGAACAAGGGCGAGCCGGCGGTGGTGACCTGGGCAAGGGCTTGGAACAAGGAGAGCGATTTCGAGCATGGCTGGATTTTCCCTCCACTGGTGATCGGGCTGATTTTCTGGCGGTGGCGGGAAATCTCGGCTTCGAGGAGCAAAGGCGAGTGGCTGGGGCTGATCGTGGCGCTGGGTGGGGCGGTCCTTTACGTGCTTTCCTACCGGACGATCCAGTGGCGCGTGGCGATCATCGGTCTGCCGTTTTTGCTAACAGGATCGGCGTGGTACCTCTGGGGTAGAAAGACGGCCATGCTGCTTGCATTTCCGTTTTTCCTGACCTGGCTGGCGATTCCGGTGGGATTCTTCCAACAGGCAACAGGTGGGCTGCAATTGATCGCCAGCAAGCTGGCGCACTTGGGATCATCGGTTTTTGGGGCCATGACGACCTTGCGCGGAAACACCATCACGATGGGCGATGGCTCCGGCTTCGAGGTGGACGAAGGTTGCTCCGGCATCCGCTCGTTATGGGCGTTGATGCTGATCGCCGCCGCATGGACCTATGTGGCGAAAATGCCCTTGTGGAAAAAGGCGCTTTTGTTCCTAAGCTCATTTCCAATCGCGATTCTAGGCAACGCCCTGCGCCTGATTTCCGTTTTTGTCATGGCCGAATACGGCGACAGGGACTTTGCCAAAGGCACTTGGCACGATTGGTCGCCGCTGCTGCTTTTCTATCCGTTCTCGCTGTTCCTGCTATTGACCGTCCACTCGATCCTTGAAGGCGGACTGCCCTGGAAAAAATCGAAGCGCCAGATCGTCCGCAGTCTCGTCGTCACGCAGACTGCTGCCAAAACCCCGGATCCCGCCACGCCATGACACGTTCGATCTTGTTGCCCGTCTTGCTGGGGTGCGTGATGGTCACGGTATTTCTTTTGCCGAAGTCAGGGAAAATCGCGGAGTCCGCCGTGCGGATGGACCTTCCCGAAACGCTTGGGGATTGGGAATTCGAGAAAGAGCAGGCCAGCAAGAAGGAGGTCGACATCCTCGACAAGGAGACCCAGTTCAGCAAGGCAGTCTGCCGCGCTCCCATCCCCTACTCCTACCAGGCCAATGGGATGAGGAATGTGAAGCGGATCGACCTCTCCGTCGTTCTTTCAGGGACTGACATCAACAACTCGATCCACCGGCCCGAACGTTGCATGCCCTCACAGGGCCATCTGATTTACGACGCGAAGAGCGATGTGCTTACCACATCCTCCGGTAGGATATTCCCAGTGCGGAATCTCACTTCACTGCAGGTGGTTCCTCTGGAAGGCGGGAAGACGGTGAAGCTCCACTGCGTGACTCTCTACTTCTTCATCGGACAGAAAGAGATCACGGAAGACCACCTTCGCCGCACGCTCATCGACATGCGCGACCGCCTGCTGCGAGGCCAGGACCAGCGTTGGGCTTATGTGTCAGCCTCCATGTGGTTTTCCGAAGCCGGTGAATACGGACTACCATCACGCGAAACCACGGAAAAAGAAATCCGCCAGTTCCTTTCGGACCTGGCGGATCGCAACATCGACTGGACTCAAATTGAATCGAAGAAGCCCTCACTTTAACTCCGGCACTACTCCTGGCTCCGGAGCCACACGCGCGCCTTCGAGCCATTTGATGAAATCTTCGACCTTCTTGAACTCGGCGCTGCGGTCAGCATCGAACCACGCATTCCTCCTGCTGGCTTCCATCTGCTTTCTAGCCTCCAGTGCCCAAGCCATGGCCTCGCCGGGACGTCTGACCTGCCATAGCGCATAAGCCCGGCGGAAGGCATGACTGCCGTAGGCGAAACGTGCATGGTAATATATTTCCCGGGTGTCGAGCAGTGGTAGCAAAAGACGATAGTGCTCCTCGGCTTCCCGAAACTGACCGAGTTCATCGAGCTGGCGCGCGAGTCCCAATCGACTGGCGTAGTTCCACGGATGGCGTCCCACGACCGCTCGCTGATGATCCAACACCCGCATCGGCCACACACCCCGCACCGGATCAGGATCGGATTTCGCCATCTCAGCCGCTGCCAGCACGGATGCCTGCTCGAGCCGGAAATCCGGGCGGAGTGCCAAGGCCTGCTGGAGCGCAAGGTAGCTCTCTCCGGAATCAGACGAATTTCCCGAAGCACCTGGCCGTGCCACCCACCACCAGGCCGCGGCATCCCTCCATCCGACGAGCGCCAGAACCACGGCGAGCGTCGCGCCGATCCACGGAGCCGGTCGTCGCCACGCGTCCAGTCCTCCGCTTTTCGGAGAAAACGCCCACGGCTGGGCCGAAATGATTCCGATCGACAGCCCAAGGACCATCACGTCAGGCACCATGTGGAATACGAAGCTGAACATTCCTTGGGCCATCACAGCGGCGATGGCCGCCAAGGCCCCTGCCGTCAGCCCGGCATCCGCCGAAATCTCACCTCGGGAAGTTTCCACCGTAAGGCACATCAGACCGCGGACAGCCATGCTGAACAGGATTACCACCACCAGAGCAAGACCGATCCATCCGTAATCCGAGGCTGCCTGCAGCAGCTCGTTGTGGACCATGTCGATGTCCCCGCTGCCAACCCACAGCTCCTTTGGATTCCATTTTGTGAAAACCTCATAGGAGAACGACCGGCTTCCTCCTCCAGTCAACGGATGCTCCGATGCAAGCTCGACCGCGATCGAGGCGAAGTCGAGCCGCCCGCTGTCCTCCATCATGCTCGAGCCGTTGGCCTGCAATCCTCGCTCAGCCAGCACCACCTTCGTCACCCACCAGGCCCCGAAAGCAGATGCTGGTAACAGTACGAGTGCGGAAATAAGCGCGATCCCGAACCACCGGACCTTCCTACGTTTCAAATCCAGAAGCCAGCAAACCAGCAGCACGAAAAGGCCCACCCCCACCGCCAGCCACGCCCCACGGCTGCGGCTCAGAACAATCCCGCCCAGACAGGCAAATGCCACTGCGGCCCAGCCGATGCGGGCCCACCGACGTCCCCCTGGGATTGCCGCACAACCCGCCGCCAGAAATCCGCAGCCCAACAGGAAGTTCGCGAAATGGTTGTAGTGGCCATAAAATCCCGAGGGATAGGAAAAGGTTTCCCGGCCCGCGAAAATAGGCGTGAAGGCGGGATCCTTCCACTGGACCAGCGCCACCGCGACGTTTGCCAGCGCCAGCAGCGCCAGCCCACCCACGGCCACCCGATGGGCCGAACGCTGGACCAACCAGCCCGCCCAGGCGCAGACTGCCAGCCCGCAGCCAAGAAGCAGTCCGTCGCTGCGGCCATAGTCGATGACCGGCGAATTGGAAGCCACCCAGGCCGCATAGACCCCGGCGCAGGAAATCAAGCATCCCAGATAGATCGAGCGCTTTTCGGAACGGTTGACAAACACTCCGGCCAGCAACACCGGAGCCAGCATCAAGGCGATCAGTCCGCTCGAGGTCGGCTCCAGCGAGGAAGCGAACGCCAACGCCATCGACAACGCCAGCACCAGCAGGACGGCGGAAAAACTCCCAAGTTTCATGAGGTTGGTAATGGCTGGGACCAATAACCCTTGACTGGATGGATACGCCAGGCTCCGTCCTTCCGGAACGGCTCAAAATCCTCGCGACTCTTGGGAACTTCCGGGGCCATGAAGCGATCCTGATCCGGAAACGGTCGGACCCTGAACCCCAGATGATGCGCCGCCGTGGGCAACATCAATTCCAGGTAGATCCTGAGGGGTGGCTGGAGCCGCGCCACCGCCGCAAAGGCCTCTGCTTTCCAGAAGGAACCGCAGCCGAGCATCGACAGCACCACTTCGGAGTCGTCACGCCGGCTCATCGATCGCCAATAATTCATGAACGCGGGATCATGCCGATGGAACGTGAAGTGCGGATGGCCGGTGCCATCCACCCGGCTCAGACGATGCCCGGCAACGTCGGCATCCTCATGCTTGAGTGCTTCCAGCAGGCGCGCGTTCAGCCCGCTCACCAAGGGAATTTCATCGTATTCCGCAAGATGCACGTGGCTTGCTCCCAACTTTTCAATCAATGGTGCCACTGCCGCGAAGACCCCAAGGTAGCTCTGCCTCTCACGCGGGTGATCTCGTGTGCGGAGCTCCGGATCATGGACGAAAACCGCATGCCCGACCGTCAGTCGGGAGAAATCCTCGGCCGACCCTCCATACGCCACGATCAGCACCTGCTCCGGATCATGCTCCAGCCAATGTCCGCACATCCGCGATACAGCTTCCGGGGACTCATGGGTCAGCAGTACCGTGGCTACCATGGGGAATGACGACATTATTCAGAAGGATGGCGTGGAAAATCGGGAGGGCCGGAACGGGTGAACCCAATCGATTGCCGCCAGTAGTGGATTCTTTCCTGCGAGCAGAACACCGGCTTGAGAGGCCCCACGCCGGAGAAACCGATGATGTGGATCCGCCCCCGCCAGACAACGATCAGCGCCCGGCCCATGAACTCCCCGGTCTCATCATCGCGAATGGGAGAGCCCAGCCGACGGATGAAAAAGTCGCCGATATGTCTCAGCAGTGCGCGCATGGTCATTCGTCGGCCGTCATGGATTATTTGGCACCCTTGGCAAAAAGAACCGCCGGGATGGTTTGAAAGAGGATCTTGAAATCGAGCCACAGAGACCAGTTGTCGATGTACTCCAGGTCGAGACGCACCCAGTCGTCGAAACTCGAAATCTCATTCCGGCCACTCACCTGCCAGATGCAGGTCAGCCCCGGCTTCACGCTCAGCTTCCGGCGATGTGAGGAGTTCTCGATTTTCGGAAGCTCGTACATCGCCATTGGCCGCGGCCCGACGAGGCTCATTTCCCCGCGCATCACGTTGATCAACTGGGGCAGCTCATCGATCGAGAACTTGCGCAGGATCCTGCCCATCGGAAAAATCCGGGGATCGTGCTGAAGCTTGAAAACCGGCCCCGACATCTGATTGCCGGCAGCCTCCTTCAGCTCTTCCAGCCTCTTGTCGGCATCCGGAATCATCGTCCGGAACTTCCACATGCGGAAAGGCTTTCCATACCGACCTGCTCTCTCCTGGAAATAAAACACCGGCCCCGGACTCTGCAGCTTGATCGCGATCGCAGCAAAAATCCAGGCTGGGAATGTGAACACCAGCAACAGAAGGCCACCCAACCAATCCATCACGCCCTTGGCAAGAAGCTCCCAGGACAAGTCCGGCGTCGAACGCAGCACCAGGAGTGGCTTGCCACCCACCATGTCGAAGGTCGGCCGCGCCACCTGGGTCTGCATGAAGTTCGCCGCCACCCAAGCTTCGATGCCTCGTGATTCACAAATTTCAATCGCCGTGCCGAGTTGGTCGAACTGCGCATGCTTCGCCGCAAACATCACGCGCGCCACCGCCTCATCCTCCAGCAACTTTTGAAACTCGTCCCACTTGCCGGTCCGGAGATCGTATTTCCCTACGATCCGCCAGAGCACTTTCTCGTCGTCGGGAACCTCTTCAAGCCAGCGCTCCATGTCGTCCGGAGTGCCTGCCAGAACGATCGACTCTTTCCGTCCCTCCGATTGGCTGATGCGGTAGAAATAGCGGCCATAAATCCATGCGCGCGCCACCAGCAGGACCATCGCCATTGGAATCGCCATCGAAAGGATCGCCCGGCTCGACGTGTTGAACTTGAAGAACACCACCATCACCCCGATCGCCAAAGCCAGCACCGTGAAGGCGCGCAGCACCTGAAGGACAGCCGGCCCTGGACCATGCCGCAACGGCCGTCGGTAAAACCCGAAAAGCTCTAGTGCCAGCGGCGTGAACGGCACCACGATAAACAGCAACCAAGTGATCTCCTTCAGCCCGGAGACAGCCTCCTTGTTGATATGGTATCCCCACGCCTGGATCAAGTCGATGAAGGGCTCGCGAAGCAAAGCGCCCAGCGCAAAGGCAGTCCAGATCAACAGCGCGTCAACGAGCTGGAGGATTTGGATGGAAAAGGACTGGCGGCGGTTGGAGTGCATTGGGAAAGGCTTGCTTGCCAGAGACTGGCACCCGGCAAAAGTCCGATCAACTCCCGATCGCAGCCAGCAGCGAACGCGCCGCACGCTGACCTTGGGCGTCCGCGCTGTAGTAGTCCGAAATGGCTTGAATGCGCTCGTGGGGAACGCGCTCAAGGGGCGATCTGATTGCATTTGCGAGGGCGCAACAAAAACTGTGCTGATCCAGCGGATCAAACGAAACTCCGGTATCGGGATGGCAGAGGTCCGCGGTGGCTCCGTTATAAATTGAGAACAACTGCGGCAGCCCCGCCACCAGGGTCTCCAAGGTCGCCAGCGGCCAGTTGTCATCCAGCGTCGGCAAAATCGCCCAATCGGCGGCGGCAAAATACTTCGGTAAGTCTGATGGCTGCACAAACCCTGGGGTGACAGTCCTGATCCCTGGGTTTCGTGCAATCCAACCTTCAAGCCATTCCCCTTCCTCTCCCGCACCCAGGATAAGCAATGAAAATGGCGGGCAATCCGCCTCTGTGGCGACCTTCTCGACCGCCGCGGCCAACTGCGTGATTCCCTTTCGCGGCGAAAGGCTGCCTGAAAAAAGAAACACCCTCCCGACGAGCCCAAGCTCCTTCCTGACTTCATGACGCCGGGCTCTCCAGGAGTCGATGCCCTGACGCCACTCGGCCGTGTCGATACCGGTCATGCCCTCGTCAATGTGTTGAAGGCTTGCTCCATACGACAGCAGTAAAGCCGTCGAGTCTGGCCCGTTTGACCAGAACCGCGAGCATTGCGACACAAATACTTTCCGCAGCAAGGTCTTGAACCAAGAAACATGACCTTCCGTATGCAGGGTGCCCTCCGAGGCGAGAATGACTGGGACCCCATGCAATCGTCCATAGATCAAGGACCAAAAGGTCTTGAAACCGTACTCGATCGTAATGATCACATCAGGTGAAGTCTCTCGCAACTTGAGGAATGTGCGCTCGGAAAAATGGAACTGTCGCTTTTCCACATAGCCTACGTCGTTGCGATGACGACGGTAAACGAAAGATCTGGAATTTTGGACCATGATCTTCAAGCTCTCAATTTCCTCTGGAAAATCCCAGTTTCTATTGAACTCGGACATGGTATCCAAGATTAGAGTGAAATCCACATGATTTGAGATGGCTTTGTAGAAGCTGACCCGATAGGGAGCCAACATATTGGAAATCATGGAAACCTTGATCATGCCGTTGGTACGAGATTTGAATTTATTCAGCCCAGAGCAATCAAGATGACTGGCTGGCTTCAACGATGTCGCGATAGAGGGTTCCGTAAGTCCTGCCGATGGAGGCCCAGGAAAATCGACTTTTCGCGAAGTCAGCCAGCTCCCTTTTGAAGGTCTGACGCCTACAGTCATCCATCGCAGTAAAAATTCGTAACGCTTGGCTCCATCGATTCAGGGAATCATCGCCATCGATGTCGATCAAGCGACCGCAGTGCTCTCCAATGATCAGTTCTGGGAGGGAAGACTTGGATTGGGCTACAACCGGCACCCCCATGCCCATCGCCTCGATCACTGAAAGAGGCAGACCCTCCCGCTCCGAAGGAAATGCAAATGCAGACGCATGCAGAAGCAGCGCGCGAATCGCCTTCCGATCCACCAGGCCCAGCCAGATCAGATTCGGCAAGCCACACTCCTTGATCTCATCGAGGTACATCTCACCCAAACCGGGAACCACCCACCCTGCCATGACGAAGTTCATGTCAGGATTCTCCCGCGCAAGCCTGACAATCCATTCGGGGTGTTTGCGCGGCTCAAGCGCCGCCACGTTCAACACATAGGGAGCACCACCAAGCATCCGGACCTTTTCAGGCAAAAACTCACCTCCCTCGGCATCCGGGTCAAAATAATCCGGATCATAGCCATTTGGAATCACCCCTCTGAAGCAGTTCGGTGCGTCCTGCTTCACAAGTGTCGAGGCCGCCTCACTTACCGACACATACTCGTCAACCACCGAATTAAACCATTTGTAGATGAATGTCTCTCGATTGCTGGATGGCAACTCAAGATTGATTGTATACAAAAATTTTGTGTGATTCCCGGAAATGATCTTCGCAAGGGTCCCGGCAGCAAGATTCTTGTTGGTATGTGAAGCAATATGCACCAAATCGAATCGATTGTAGAAAATCGAAAGGGAATTACCCTTTTTCAAATTTGGGAGATTCCAGAAGGCCTTGCTTTTCTCATAATCCTCATCGGATACGGGGCTGGAGAACGATACGAATTCAATATCAGGATTAAACTCGACGCAAGCTCTGAGCAGCGAGGCGATCGGACTCTGCCAACGGTCGATGTTGATTGGCAATAATACTCTCATGATTTATTAGTGTACTGCAAACGGGAAGAATTGTATTTATCACACGGCATTTCCTGCCAAATCTCTTTTGATCATGATACAATCGGTTTCCAATAGCCATGGGAAATGCCCGCCATTGTTGGGCACAAACGCGCTTAGCTCGAATCCAAATGCTTCGTAGGTAGAGATCGCATCACGGAAACCGATTGAACTTTCGTAAAGCCTCTTCACCGCGATTTCGCTTTGAAGTCCGATGAATTTATCAAGCGCAGGTCCTGCGCTCTTGATGATTTCAACATCATAACCCTGTGTATCCATTTTGAGGAAAGGGCGGTCGAATTCATGCTGCTTCCGAAGCCTTTCGTAGGAGGTTGTCAAGGTTTCGGTTTTGACTTTGAAAGAACGCTCAACAGCATTCCAAGCCTTTAGAAGATCTGTTTCATCATGACGAGGTTGGCTCAATGAACTGAACTGCGAGTCAGCCATGACATTGAAAATCTGTTCTCCATCCGCAACCGACACCGCCATTTCCTCTACAAACCAGCGAGGATCCTTGTCCGCCAGCTTCCTGGCGGAAGCAGCGGCCGCAGGATTAGGCTCGAAGGAAATAATGAGCCCCTGATATCCGACATCTTTCCTGAGCATCGTGGCGTATTGGCCGTGGTTTGCCCCGATATCGAACACGCAATCCACAGCATAATGACGAAGCAGACGCCGCAGATGCTCCTGTTCCCAGTATTTATAGAGGTGTCTGCGATCAATTATTTTCAAACTGATCACTTTTTTCCAAATTCTATTTACTAAGTTAAACATTATTTTGATGGGCCGGGATTGAGGGGGGCTGGATCTTCTTTACAGAAAACTCAGTGAGCCACGGTTAGTTCCAATTCTCTGCTTGCTTCGCGGATCGTCGCAAGGAGCCTCGCCGCAGATTCGGGGCCGAGGTGAACGCTGTCAGTGAAGACCAGTTGGGAGTTCGGTATCTGCGATTCCAGATCCAAGTAGGGGGCCCCGGTTTGTTGATGGAGCCACGAGATAGCCACGTTCAATTCGTCGAGCTGCTCTTGTTTCATCGGACCGGCCGGGTATCGCACCAACAGGATGTTTGTACCGGCGCGTCTTGCCGTGAGCAGTCCTTCCTGGAGCAATTCCATCCGCTCTTGCTTGAGGGTGGGTAGAGACTCGATACCAAGGGTCGCATCCGGAATGGCCGAGGGCACCTTTTGAAGGACAAACGGCGCTAAAATGCGCTCCTTTTTGCGACCGAGCAAGCACCCGTAAAGCATCCCACTGGGTCTGGCCGAAGCACCCAACAATGGCACATGCCCGCCAATCTTGAACCACGGATCCCTCGATCCGGCCACAGCAGGAGTTTCAGAAAAACCGACACTGCTGAACACGGTGTTCATTTCCAGCACCAGCCATTTGGGCCGTCCGACCAATCCTTCGTTCAGCATCGTGAGTCCGTCCAAGGGCGAGCCTCCATCCGATCCCAAGTTTGCAACTTCCCTATTGCCGGATTCGCGTCCAGGCAGTCGCCCGCTTATTGACGATCCCACCACTGCAATTTCGGCCCCTGGAGCCACCGCGCCCTGAAATCGGCTGATGGTGCTGAAATAATTCGATTCGGTCTTGGCTGCGCCCAACTGCAGAACGAAAAATGCAATGGCCTGCAGTCCAAAACACCCGAACAATGAGATCATGACTCCAGTGAGGTATTGAATTGTTTTATTGGATGATGTCATGACGCCAACGATCAGAATTGAAAATATATGAAGCCTTGGGGTGCTCCTGAATTTGTCAGGATCAGAAAAAGCATGACCCCGTAAGCGCAGGACTCCAAACGACTGTCGCGAAATTTGGCGAACCGATCAGCCCGATGTTCTCGATACCATCCGAAGATGTGATAAATCACGGCAATCGAGCCGAAAATCAGTGAACTGAAAACGGCGGGTCCAATGAGCTTCCCGGGAACCGTGAGTTCTTGAAAATAGATCCCAATTTGATGGAGATCCGGCATCAGGAACGTGAGCCAAAGCAAGGTGACCGCGTGGAACGTGTAGAACCAGCCGAGCACCGCCCGCCAGGCAGGACGAGGCCGGGAGGCCTCTTCCCGGCTCCGTTTGCGGAAACAAAACCGCTCAATCCCGAGAAACGCACCGTGCAAGGTTCCCCACAGCGCAAACTTCCACTCCGCTCCGTGCCAGAGGCCCCCAAGGAACATCACCAGGAACAGATTGAGGTAGGTCCTGGCCTCCCCCTTCCTGTTTCCGCCAAGCGGGATGTAGAGGTAATCGCGAAGCCAAGCCGAGAGCGACATGTGCCAGCGCCGCCAGAATTCCGTGATGCTGGTGGAAAGGTAGGGGAAGTCGAAATTGATTGGAAACCGATAGCCAAACATCGCTGCCAGCCCGATCGCGATCAGTGAGTAACCGGCAAAGTCAGAAAAGATCTGCATGGAGTAACCATAAAGCAGCAGAATCAGATCGATGGGACTTGCTGCTGTGATCCAAGGCTTCGTAAGGATGACGGTCTGTTCGGCCAAATTGTCTGCCACCACCATTTTCAGGAAAAACCCGGAGATGATCGAACGCAGAACCAGCCCCCACTGGATGTCCTCCAGACGCTTCGCGGCGATCTGTGGCCAGAACTGCTTGGCCTTGACGATGGGGCCTGCGACGAGTTGCGGGAAAAACAGAAGATAGAAGCCGATGTCGCGGACTCCCTTGGTGAATCGGGTGCCTTTCGAGACCATGGCATCACTTTCGCGTGTGACTTCGCCCCGAGCCACATCCACAATCATGCTGATGCCATGGAACGTGTAGAACGAGATGCCGATTGGCAACGGAATCGCCTTGATCGCCTCCATCCAGTCGGGAGGTAACCCGGGCACCATTCCGACGAGGAAGGGGGCGTATTTGAAGATTCCCAGAAGCGACAGGTTCAGGATGACCGCCAATCGCACCCAGTGACTGACACGCGTCTCATCGCCAGCGACCTTGTATAGAATGATGCGGGCCGTCGCGATGCTGTTGCCCACACACGAAACCGCCAAAAGAATCAGCAGCTTCGGATCTTCCCAACCATAAAACACCACGCTGGCGAATAGGGCCAGGGTCACCTGCCACGCCTTGCCATGACGCCCCCGTGAAACGGGGAGGTAATAGAGGGCAAAGGTGACCCCAAGAAAGATCAGGAATTCCCAGGAATTGAAAAGCATGATGCTAGGCTTGCTCGGAGAGCCGATGACTCCCGTAACGATGGCGGCTCAACGATCTGGATCGGCCAACTTCTTGTAAGTTACAAGAATCCTCTGTGTGATGGCGTCCCACGATTTTCCGCCCTTGTGGAACACTTGATCAATGGTGTGCGCGGCATCCTTCAAAGGTTGATCCGGCCTCAGAACACGCTTCATGGCATCTGCCAGCGCCTCAGGGTTGTTTGGTTCGACGATGAATCCGGTTTTGCCATCCTCCACCACCTGGGAAAGTGCACCCACATTCGTGACGATCACGGGCCGGTGGAATGCATAGGCTGACATGACCACCCCACTTTGGGTTGCGTCCCTGTAGGGGCAGACCACGACTTTTGTTCCCTCCAGGAGACCGGCCAGTTCACCCCCCGGAATGAAACGGTTGATGATCGTCAAATTCTTCTCTGGAATCCGATAGTCCGTCACATCGAACCAGAAGGCACCGGACCCCGCGATGGTGAGGGTCGCATCGGGAAAGTCTTGAAGAACAAGGACGAAGGCCTCCAGGAGCAGATCGATTCCCTTATACTTTTGAATTCGTCCGAAAATCAGGAAATCACATTTCGCTGGCGCAGCCTCTTGGCCCACGGCTCTCAAGTAGTCATAGGGGCCAAGGCTCGACGTCAGGATCCTGTCCTCACCAATGCCACGATCTTCTGCATAAGCCGAAACCATCAGGTCATTGTAGAGGAGGTGATGCTTGATGAAACGATTATTGAGATACTGATACACCCTCGAACTCAGCCTCCGGGTGTCCGCTTCCTCGCCGCTGTGCGGAAACGGATCGTGGATACTTATCAACACCCGGCTCGACCAAGCAAACAGGTAAAAATGCGTGAAATAAATTTGGTTATTAAAGTGAATCACATCTGGATTCAGCTCATCAATAAATCGGTAGAGCTTGTATTGCAGCAGTAAATTACTGAAAGCCAGGGGTTGGTTCGATGTTCGATTGATGACAAAGCATCGATCAAGATCTACCAGCGAGGAAAAGGTTTCCATGCCGGGAAACTGTGACATCGGGATGATATCCGATTCCGTCGGCGACTGTTCAAGGCTTAAGGCTGTTGCCTTGTGGAGCTTGGGATACAAGTCCATCAAATAATAACACTCCACCCTTTTTCCCAACGCATGGACGAAAGAAAGATCCATGTCGAGAAAGGACGGACCCGATATATACAAAACCTTCATCGTGAGTTTCACCAAAAAGCCACTTAACTGGTGGCAGATCCACAGCGAGTCCTACTGCTTTGAAACGTAGACACGCATGAACCGCCAGCTGCTGGAATAAGGCCAACTGATCCGCACCGTTTGGTTGGTGCGCGTGATCACCGTTGAGGCCGGCTGGGTCTTTGTCCACTGCACAAGGTCTGCTGACCACTCGGGAGTGAAGCTCACCTGCTGGGTTTCAGCCTCTGGGTTGATCACATACTCGATCTCGATTTTTCCCGAGACCGTCGGCGCGATGACGTGTGGCAGGTTTTCAGCCGCAGCCGTGATTCCATCTGCTGAGGCGCCAAATGCAAGCTTGAGCAGTGAAGGATCAACCGTGGTGCCTGAATGGCTCGCGTAAACCGGTGGTGGGGTGGTCTCTGGAGGAGGGGTCAGTGGATCAACCGGCTTGGACACCGACTCGCTCACTCCGGAGTTTGGATAGTTGGCCACCACCCACCAAACGAGCTCCTGGATCCTCGCAGCAAGCGTCGGGCTGAAGGAAACCGGATTGTCATTGTAGAAATAAGCATCCAACGCTTGCGGAGGCAAACCCACCGGCGATCGCTTCATGATGGTCGCGTAGTGGGTCAGTGCTGAGACGTAGGCTCCGAGATCTGTTTGATGCAATTCGTCCAGATACAAACTCTCCCGATCCATGGAATGGTTGATATTGAACGATTTCAAATAGCCGTTCGCCGCCTCCTGAATCACCACGCGGAATGCCTCGCCTGCCGGAATGATGAGGGCCGGTCGGCTGCCACCCACACTGATGGAACTACGAATGGTCTCGAAGGCGGCGTTGATGCTCGTTTGGACGGAAAGGCTTTGGCTGCGCGAGGGCCAGGCAGCATAGAGATAAAATTGAGCCCCATTGGGCTCTGCAAGGCCATAGAATCGTTTGCCGTAATCGAGGATCTGATTGATCTGCCACGACTGCCACTCTGTGTTGTATGGCTGGAGCACCACCGCATCCCAGGAACCGGACTGAAGTTCATGGCGGGAGTAGGTACCGGCCCCGATCGAGCCGCTCAGTCCGTTTTCCCAATGATACCGTGAGTCACGGCCGCTGGTCACTTGCCAGCCCGTCGCAACCGGCACTCCACGAGACGCTGACAGGTTCTTCAGCTGCTGGGGCATGTTTGCCCACTGGGTGTAACTGCTGCCGATGTGAAAGCTGGTGAAGGTGCCCGCGCTGACGATTGGGCCGCTCCAAGGTGAGTAAACCACCGATCCCTCTGCCCGTCCAACCGAGGCTTTTGGAATGACTCCAAACCGGTAAAACGCCCCCTGATCCGAGGCCGACGGAACATAGGACAACACTCCGGAATTGGACTCGCTGACACGGACCGGCGTCGATGAAACCGTGGCGGCACGCTCCCAAAAACAGGTAGAGGCCCCTTCCGGATCATTTTCGCGATCACTGTATAGATACCGGCCTACCAGCGGCGAGCCAACCCTTCCAGACCCCGCCGTCCTCACCGCAGTCGCAGCCGGCGGAAAGTTCGCTGCATTCATCAACTCCAAACGGATCGCCCCCAAATAACCCGCGTCACCCTCGTTGCGCCTCACCGAAATCACCAGACTGCCTGCTGCCGTCGGCAGCAGGTTGTCAAACACGGCCAAACCGGAGCGGTTGGCATTCGGCTGCGGATTGATCCCGATCCCCGTCCCGCTTGTCTGCAAAAGCTGGGTCGCAGTCGTCAGGCCCGTCACCGTGTACTGGGTCACCCGCCGCTGATCGCTGTCCCGCGAAGCGAACAGCGAGAGCCGGTAAGTTCCGTCAGGCGGCAAATTCCCAAGGGTCACGTTGACCACTTGGCTGCCTGTCACCACAATCCAATCCCGGGTGGCCTGCGCCACCGCGAGACCGCCGAGCGCCGCCAGGTCCGGCTGCTCGCTTCCCGATGTGGCCACTCCATAAGGATTGAAGGCGATCGTGCCCGTCAGTGAAAGAGAGATCCCAGTTCCCCAGCCATCGTCCGCCACCAGATTGGAGAGTCCAGAGGGCTGTTCCTGGGTCAAATTGTTCCAGTAATGGCCAAATGCGTCAGGACTTGTTGCTTGGAGTTGGTTGTTGCCCAAGTCGACATAGACCGACGCGACCTGAGCCCCAGCAAGGGGAATCAGGCTCAACGACATCAAAATCAAGCGAGCGGTGAATCGAATCACTGCGGAGGGGGGGATTGGGTTTTAAGACAAAAAAGCAAATCGGATCCCTACGAATCCATTGATCCGAAACTTGCAGCTGAATTTAGTCCCTGTCAAATTCAATTGGCGGTTGATGCAGGTGTCAGTTTGCCTTTCATCTAGGCTTCGGCTGAGCCAATGCGTCTAAATCAGACGATGCTTGAAGGCTCGTCGCAGGAACTCGGAAACCAACGAGCAGAATACGGCGACTGCCAGGCATCCGGCAAGGATCGATAGACCCGGGGCGATCGGATCGACGATCTTCTGCACCGGCACCATGATGCCGCGAAGCACAAACGGGTGGAGGCAGTATACCCCGAGTGAGTTGCTCGCAAAAAATCGCACCAGGGAGTTCGCGCGCGATTTCACCCCGAGGCTTGCCATGATGGTTGCGATGGCCCCGAACTGCACGGACAGGCGGGCGTGCTTGGGCAGCCAGTTTCTCCACCCGGTGGTCTTGATCATTTCGTCTGGCAGTGAGAACCGCCACTCGACCAGCGCGCAAGCGAGGCTCGCCAGCACCATGACTCCGACCCATTTCCATCGGAAGGCAGAGGAGGTCTGAAATTTCTTCAAATGGGGAATCAAAAGCACCGCCACAAACGGCATCATGGTGAAGCAGGTCGGGACCCAGTAATAGTGACGGTTAGACCACTTGTGACCAATGACGAGGTAAGTGAAGGTCCCTACGACCACGAGCATCGAAATCAGCGGGCCCAGCCATTTTGACCTTTGGTTCATCCAGGCCGCCAGGCTGCAAAGCGGAGTCATGATCATCAGCACCGTGAAGGTGTACAAAACCCATCCTCCACCGCGGATCACGAACTCCAGAAGGCCATAAAAACCCGGCTCGGGACGGAGTTTGGTGTAAAGAATCCAAGCGCCCACCCAGAATCCATAGAGATAGGCCAGCTTCTTGATGCGATCAACCGCCCTCGCCCAAGTCGGCGGCTTCATCGTGAAGAGCACCATGGACATCAGTACGAACGATGGGACAGCGGTTGCCTGGACCTGGTAGTAAAGCAGGTCCCACACATTGGGGCCTGCTCCAACGAGTGCTTGGCGTTGGGATCCAAATGTCCAAAAGAAATCGCCATGTGCCAGCAGCACCATCATCATGAAAAACACCCTCAGATAGTCAAATCCCTGGATGTGTCCGAACTCTTCCGACTGGGATGTGTGCTTGCTGCTACTTTTTACTAGTTCATGTCCAGAAATAGGAGGCTTCGTGTGATTCAGCTTCACAGGCGGATTGGAAGCCGACAGGTCGGGAATGAGTTGAGACATGATACAAATGAAAAATTGTTGGCGATAGCCGCTACTTAGAGGCTGTCTGGCACGGCGCTAAGTCTAGGCCGATTTGGCTTTTTCTTTGTCCCGGCGGGACCATGAGAAATCGGCACTTCGTCAGGTTTGCTGAAATTCGAGGGGAACAGGCCGCCCGAATGATCCAATCCTCCCGTGGTGATCTTTCGCGCAACGCCGCAGCGCCGCAACGAAGAATGGTTCTGGGCCTTGGATTTGATTCGTGTCGCGTCGTTGCGCCGTTGCGTGAGATTTCCTCTTCGGATCTCCCAACGCTCTTCCGCTGCAAAGGCCCTTTGGGCTGGAGCCGTGTGGCGGGGGTATTTATCGAAACCGTCAGCGAATCTGGCAGAGAGCTATTTTAATCGAATCTGAAAGCCTTCAGGATACACATGGCGAATTCGACCGGCTAGCGCAGGGTTGCGGGGGATTTGGAAATGGCTGCCTCAGGGGACGCCGACTCTCTCTGCAGATCAGCGGACAGCACGACTTTCTGGGTGGAACGATTGCCGAGACAAGTTCAATAGCGGCCCTCCGACCCTACCCCTTTGCAGACCCAAACTGCGATCTCGCCCTGTCAGACGGCCTCGGTAAGTGTCTTCTTTTCCTTTAACGGCATAGGCCTTCCACTGTTACCAATGGGGGCGAGTGTGGCCGACAGTTCGTTACGCTTGATGTAAAGGGAATACGCGAATGCGAGGCACATGTAGAGATAGACGTTCAATGGAAAGACTTGGAACTGGGCACCGTTCCCCAAGCCCCCGACCATGATTCCCACGATGGTTGCCAAGCAGAGATTGCCCAGCATTCGTTCGTCGGACTTCTTGGGCAGATTGCAGACAAACCGGTGAACTCGAAGCAGGAAAATCAGTAGAAAGCACCCACCTCCAAACACAGGAATGTAACCAAATCGGATGATCGACCAGACGATCGTATCGTCACCCAGATCCAGCGGATCATATTTCTCAATGTCCCGGCCGGCCATCTTCCACCCAAAGGGCGTCCACATCATCGGCTTGGTCATGAGGTTCTTGTAACCGTTCAAACGACCATTGAATGATCCGAGAGTAGACGCCTTCGCTCCTCGATCGCTTTCCACATTGAAGGTTTGACGGATCGAAGTTTCAACTTCAGTCATGATATTCTTGTCGAGCAAAAATGGCGAGAAGCACACGAGCAAGATCACAGTCCCAATACCTAATGTATAAGCCATGATCGTAGTCCGGAAATTCTGGAAAAGAGCATAACAGACCAAGCCTGCGATCCCGCAAAACCAACCTGTTCTGGAAAATGTGAAGTAGGCAGCGCTCGCAAAGATGCCAGCAAAAATTAGCCTGCGAATCTTTGCCAATGTTCTGAGTTTCGTGAAATTGATGAAGGACCAGAAGAACATGAGCGCGCACATCGTGGAGACGATGCCAGCCCCATTCATCGTGCTGAAACACCGTCTCACATTTACCTCTTCCGTGAGAATACGAGCTTCCAAGCTGAGGTTCGTCTTCAGGTAGTCAATTTCAAAGTCTGCCAGGCCATAGAGATTGTGGTAATGCATGTAAAGCGCCACACCAATGAAGACAATGTATGCCCAGCGGACAATTTTGAGCTTATCTTCGGTGCTTGGAAAATAAATGGGAATGATCACGAGTAGGAATGCATAAGACCCCGTATTGGCCACTCCTCCCAAGCCACGGGCAAGATTCCCTGCACTTAAAGTGGAAGCCACTGTTAGGAGAAGCAACACACTGGCAAGGGCAAATGAGATAATCAGGCTTCGATTAATCACCTTTTTCCCAAGGGCAATTCCAAAGATCAGGTTCACCACCGCTCCCGCGCAAAGCAGCGGTGGGGTAGCGAGCGCGCAGGCGACATCAAAATCATTTGGATATCCAGCGATCACCATTAGCCGCTTGAAAAAGTCGATGTAGCCCGTGCACACAATCAGAGCCAGGACGGAAGCTCGAGGAGCTGCTATCCCAAGCAAAAAGGCAAAAATTGCAACGTACAGGTAAAGCTGTCCCAGAATCGAGGTCCGGCTGAGGAGAGTTTCGATGCAGATGTAGGCTCCCAACACGATCCCCGCGATCAGCACGAAAAGACTGGAAATGGATTTGGACTCAATTTGCACAGGAAAATGGGTGACGGTGGAATCAACAGCACAGGACGCTCAATTGAGCCTCCTTTGTGCGGGAGGACAATAAAAGCGATGTTCGAAATCTGCAACCTTGGTGATTTGAATCTTTTGAATGTCTGGAGCTACCATCAGTCTGCTTAGAGACCACCTATATTTCGACACTGGAATTTTGGTGAACGGCACTTGACGATGATTGCCCAAGATCTCAAATCGACATGATGATAAAAACGGGGCGTAGTTAATTGGTAGATTTTTTGCCTTACTACACCGCGGCACTTTTCTAGAAGTGGTTTCAAAAGTCTGAAAAAGGACTGGTACTCTGCGGATACGTGCCTATGAACAGTGAGCGTGATCTACGAGTTCATGACCGACAAGGTCTGGCAGCGGATCGGTCCGCTTC
>JANOBW010000265.1:0-2927 GCA_031411855.1 Opitutia bacterium | reverse complement strand
CCGGAGGAATGAAAAAGTGGACATCCACGGTCTTGTGGTTTTCGAGGGCGGAAATTTCCACCTGGGAATGGAAATTGTAAAGCACCTTGCCCTTGGTCTTGGAATTGGGCTCTGGATCCACCTCATAACTCAGGTAGAAATCAACCTTGATGTTTTCATTAAAATTGGGGTTCCTGGCGTTTTTTGTTTCGTTAGGACCTCCCTGAAGCTCGATCATCACTTCAATCCATTCGTCCGTGGCTCCCGCCCCCGGGAGGCGGGCGGTGGAAAAATCCACTTTCTTGATGGTAACCGGTTCAGCCGCCGACAGGCCCAAGCTGGAAAAAGCTGTTGTCAGAAGAACAACAAACCGACATAGGAAACTTAGGGTTTTCATGGGTAAGTGGAGAAGGGCTGTAGGGTTGTGGAAGCTGTTCCGGCAATACAAAAGTAGGAGTGTGGGGCAATTTACAAGGAACTAATCAGGGGAAACGCGGTTACTTGGCAATCAGTTCCTCAATTTCCACTTTCAGAGGTTCGGAAGGGTCACAATCGGCCCGCATGACGACAAACCCATGCCGGTGTTTGTCGTAAACCTCCCACAAGGCCGTGCGGTCCGTGGCGGGCAGCGGAAGGAGTTCCACCTCCTCGCGCGTGAAAAAGCCAAACTGCCCCTCGTCAATTTCCACGGGGAGGACTCCGATGCGTTTGCGGCAGTCGTAAAGGAACATCAGCCAGTGGGCTCCGCCCTCATAACTTTTTTCGGCGATCATGCCAAAAAGGTGAAGCTCGGAAATGCCTGCCTCCAGACCGGTCTCTTCCTTCAGCTCGCGGACGGCGCACTCATGCGGACTTTCACCCGTGGCCATCTCCAACTTGCCCCCGACCGGACTCCAAAGCCCGATGTTGGGCTGCTTGCGGCGGCGTATCAGCAGATGGCGGCCCGCCTCGTCGCGGACGAAAATCAGGACACTGATCTTGTAGGGTAGCACGGACATGCAAAACAATCCACTTTCCTCCCAGGTCCCACGGGCGCAAGGCCTTTCCCATCCTTGCCAACCCGGCCAGATTCCCCACCCTGACCATGCCTTCACTTCCATGCCCAGCCAAACCAATCCCGCACGCACCACCCGCAAGCCCGCCTACCCCATCGGGACCGATCTGCGCGCCTATCTGGGCCGCTACAACCGAGAACGCCCCCTTCCCGTCTCCTACGAGCGGCTCAGTGGTTTCAGCGAAAGTTTCCCCCTCCTCGACAACGACGGGCGCGACACCCTCTGGGAGTCGGTCCTCTACCCGCAGGAGGAATTCGACACCCTCCGCCGCGACCTGGCCCGCATCTACAGCATCCTCAAGACGGAGAACGACATCAGCGCCAACGAGCACCTCGTGATCGAGCGGATTGACTACTGCACCTTTGGCAATTCCCGCCCCTTCCGCATCCGGGTCGTCAACTCCCTCAACGACAACGCCGACTACTTCTATGTCAAACGGGCCGACGCCTCGCGCGTCTATGGGCTTGAGCTGGAACACCTTCTGTCCCCTTTCACCCTCCACTTCCTGACCGACGCCGGCACCATCGTGGAGGAGCACATCGCGGGCATCCCGGGCGACCAGTTCATCGCCCACTGGATGGAAACCCCGAACCTCAAGCCCATCCGCCTGGCCAAGGAACTGGTGAAATTCAACGAGCGGTGCTTCCTCCGCCTCCTGGGAGACATGCGCTGTTACAACTTTGTCGTGGACCTCACGCCCGACTTTGAGGGCGTGGTCATCAAGATCCGCGCCATGGATTTCGACCAGCAGTCCCACCATGGCCGCAAATCCTTCTACATCCCCCAGTTTTTCCTGGAAAACAACCCGCTCAACTTCTTCTGCCGGATGCACTTGAACGCCACCACCGTGCGCCAATACCGGACCGAGGAAAAGGCCTCCGTTTACCGGCGGGCCAGCAGCGAGCAGGACCGCCTCGGGCACCTCACGGCCGCCATGCGCCTCGCCGACATCGCACCCCGCGAAAACATCCTCCAGCTCCGGACCGAACTGGCGGAGCACTACCGCAACCCGGGCTTCCTGCAATGTGACTCCATGGGGGCGCTCGTCCAGGAAAGCCTCCGCCAGCTCGCCCTGGCCGTCCAGGACCCGGCCCGATATTTTGACTGAACTTGCCAATCCGGGCCAAACCCTCATTCCTTTTCCTAATCCCCATGAAAACCCGCGCTCTCACCCTTCTCCTTTCCCTGGCCTGCTCGGCGTTTGCGGCCGGTTCCTACCCGATTCCTCACGAAGCGAATCTGGAGCAGGTCACCGCCATTCTGGGACCGCCCAGCGGCAGCCTCGCCGACGGCGACACCACCACCTACCTTTTTGCCGCCGGGGAAGCCTCCTTTAAAAACGACAAACTGGTCTCCTCCCAACTGAAATCCCCGGAAGAAATGGCCGCCGCAGCCAAACTGGTGGAAACCATGCGCAAGGAATCCAGCGACCGGACCGAAAAAGCCAGAAGCGAGCGCCTCGCCCGGGGCGAACGCGTCCGCCAGGACCGCGCCACCGACCCCACCTTTCTTGCCCTCCCCGCCTCCCAACGGCTCGCCGCCTGGAAGGAATTCCGCGTCCAATACCCGGAAATAAGCGTGCAGAAGGAACTCGATGCCGCCTTCCGCGAATGGCAGGTGGAGGGCAGCGAGCAAAGGCTGGCCGAACTCAACGCCACCGTGGAGGCACTCCGCAGCCGACTGGCCGCCAAGGAACGCGAAGCTGCGGACCTCAAATCCGACCGCGACATCTGGAAGGCTCGCTACGACGAACTTAACACCAGGGCCGTCAACACCGCCATCCCGCGCGAATTCTCCCCGACCGTGATTGTGAATATCCCGGCCCCCACCCCCGCGCCACCCGTCCCCAAACCCAGCCCGTTGCCCCGGATGCTCCCCCCCGCCGCCCCCCGC
>JANOBW010000264.1:0-13821 GCA_031411855.1 Opitutia bacterium | reverse complement strand
GCTCCACGAGGTCTTCAACATGGGCATCGGCATGACCTGGGCCGTCTCCCCGGAAAAGGCCGCCGACATCCTTAACTTCATCGAGGCCAGCGGCATCGAAGCTTGGCCCATCGGCGAGGTTTCCAAAGGCACCGGCAAGGTCCACCTCGTCCGGGACTGATCTCTTTCCCAGGCTGCGGCCTGGGAAAAGTGCGCAGCACCGTGATAGGGGTAGGAACGGGGCATTTCCGCCCCTATCATGGTGCTGCGCACGGCCGAGACCTTGTGATGGGTCCGGCCCAAACGTGTCATTGGCTGCCGATCCACCTTCGCCCCCGGGCGCTTGGTGCTGGGGTATGGGGGCTTGGTCCTTTCGCGGCCCAGCCGCGAACGCCTCACGCTGTCGCGATCTGTTCCAGTTTGCCGGAGCTGTCCCCCACCCGCTCGGCCTGCACGCCCATGCGTTCCAGCATCGAGATGTAGAGGTTGGTCATGGGGATTTCCTTGCCGAGCTGGAGGTGGCGTCCGCTGGCGATGGTGCCGCCGGCGCGTCCGGCCAGGATGACGGGCAGGTCGTTGTGGTTGTGGCGGTTGCCGTCGGAGATGCCGCTGCCGTAAACGATCATGCAGTTGTCGAGGAGGGTGCCGTCCCCTTCCTTGATGGATTTGAGGCGTTGGAGGAAACGCGAGAACTGCTCGGCGTAAAAGGTGTCAATTTTGGCGATACTGGCGAGCTTGGCCGGGTCCTTCAGATGGTGCGAAATGGTGTGGTGGCCATCCGTCACCCCGAGTTTCTTGAAACTGCGGTCAGAGCCGTCGTGGGCCGTGAGAAAGGTGGAGATGCGGGTGGTGTCGGTCTGGAAGGCGGCGACCATCAGGTCAAACATCAGGGCGATGTGCTGCTCGTATTCGGCGGGAGTGGCGTCCGGCATCTTCATGTCGGGGCGGTTGCGCTGGCCCTTTTCGGCCTGCTCAATGCGGCGTTCCACATCGCGGACGCCGCTCAGGTATTCCTCCAGTTTGCGGCGGTCGTTGGCCCCCAGTTGGCGGCCCAGGGACTTGGCGTCCTCCAGCACATAATCGAGGATGCTGGAGCGCTGGGCCAGGCGGCGTTGGAGAGCCGCATCGCGCTGCTCGCCCGCGCCGAAAAGGCGTTCAAACGCGGCCCGGGGGTTGGACTCGGCCAGGACAGGCGTCTGCTCGTTGGCCCAGGAAAGGTTGAACTGGTAGGCGCAGCTGTAACCGGAATCGCAGGAGCCGGCCTTGCGGACGCGGTCGCAGCTCAGTTCGAGGGACGGCAGCGGCGTGCGGTCGCCGATCTGCTGGGCCGCCACCTGATCGGCGGAAATGCCCAGCTGGATGTCGGACCCGGCGGTTTTGCGGGCGCGGACGCCGGTCAGGAACGTGGCATTGGCCCGGGCGTGGTCACCGGGTCCGTCGGCGCCGCCGGTGGCGTTTTTTTGGGAAAGATCGGAGATGACCGAGATGTCGTTTTTGACCGGGGCCAGCGAGGAGAGGGACTTGCTGAGTTCAAACTTCTTGCCCGTCCCCGAAACGCGCCAATCCCCCATGTTCACTCCGTTCGGCGTATAGACGTAAGCCATGCGGATGGGGTGCCCGGATTTGGAAAGCCCGGAACCGATCACCTTGACCTCGGCGGCGGACAGGCGGGCCGAGGGCAACAGGGATTCCATGAACGGCAGGGCGATGACGGTGCCGAGACCACGGAGAAAGGTGCGACGTTCAAGGGTGATGTGGGCCATGGGGATTTCTTAGCGGATTTGCCTAGGCAGACAAGCCCGGGCTGCCTTTTGTTGCGCGGCTCAGTCATGTTTTTGCTTGGCAGGAGTTTTCGGAGACCGCCTTGGGGTCAAAACCGGCCCCGACAACCGGCCCCGACACTTTGAACCTGAGCCTGCCCGCGTGTTTTTGAGACCCATTCAGAAATTGTGTGGAGCCATTCCTTGCCAAAGCGTTCCCACTCAACCTTAACCACGCTTTTCCTCAGACATCCACCCTATGCGACTACCATCTTACCCGCTTACCCGGCTCACCGTTTCGCTCTCGGCCTCCCTCACCCTGGCGCTGACCGCCCAGGCCGCCACCAACGTTGTTTTCCTGGCAGGCGCGCGCAGCCACGGGTCCGGAGAACACGAGTTCAAGGCCGGCTCCATGCTCCTGGCCAAGGCGCTGAACGAACAAAGCGGCCTGGATGTGAAAGCCACCGTCATCTCCGGCTGGCCCAAGGACGATTCCATCCTGAACGACGCCAAGGCCATCGTGATTTACGCCGATGGCACCAGTGTCGTCGAAAAGGGCTGGGCCAAGGTGGACCAGCTGGCCAAAAAAGGGACGGGGCTCATGTTCATGCACTATGCCGTGCATCCCTCTCCGGAACAGGGTGACAAATACTACCGCCCTTGGATCGGCGGGGCGTTTGAAACGGACTTTTCCGTCAACCCCCACTGGGTGGCCGACCTCAAGGCCCTCCCGAACCACCCGGTCTCCCGCGGTGTCGCCCCGCTCGTCCAGGCTTACGACGAGTTTTACTACAACATCCGCTTTCCCCAGGACCGCAGCAAGGTCCTCAACCTGGTATCGGCCGTTCCCACCCGGCAGAACATCAAGCAATACATCAACTTGTGGAGCCAGGGCGGCGTGGATGGCATCGGCAAGGAACAACCCCTCATGTGGGGCATCGAGCGGGCCGACGGCGGCCGGGGCGTCGGCTTCACCGGCGGCCACTACCACCGCAATTGGGCCATAGACGGCTTCCGCACCATGACGCTCAACGCCATCGTCTGGGCCGCCGGCCTGGAAGTGCCCGCCAGCGGCGTGAAATCCCTTCCCCTGACGGAGGATGATCTCAACGCCAACCTCGACGAGAAGGGCAAGATGGTCCGCGTCAAAGCCATCTCCAACGCGGAAATGGCCGCCATCCCGGCCGCCGCCATCCAGACCGAGCGCGAAGCCAAGTTTGGGGCCAAAACGGAATCACCCAAGGCCGAGAAGCCCAAGGAAAAAGGCAAACCCGCCTCCAACGGACGCATCAAACCCGTCGCCGAATCCGCCGTCATCACCTCCCACACCAAGGAACGCCTCATTCCCCTGGAAGGCACCCTCGCCGAAGCCAAGGAACTCTGGTTGTCCGTCTCCTCCGAGGGCGACATTGACACCGATTGGGCCGACTGGGTCGAACCCGAACTCGTCATGGCCGACGGCACCGTCAAGCCCCTCACTTCCCTCAAATGGAAATCGGTCAAAACCGGCTGGGGCGAACCCGCCGTGGGCAAGTCCCCCGATGGCAAACAAGCCCTCAAGGTGGACGGAAAAACCTATGCCAACTCCTTTGGCGCCCACGCGGACTCTCTCGTGGGTTACGACCTTCCCGCCGGTGCCGTGAAATTCCGCACCAAGGTGGCGATTGACGACGGCGGCTACCGTCGGGATGGCAAGACCACCGCCGCCTCGGTCCGCTTCCGGGTCTTCACCCAAAACCCCGGCGATTCCGCCGCCTACGTCGCGGGCGGCCCCACCGAGGTTCCGGTCGAGCTTTTCACCGTTCCCGAAGGCCTCGAAGTCACCCTCTGGGCCTCCTCGCCCCTGCTCGGCAACCCCACCAACATAGACTTCGATGAAAACGGACGCCTCTTCGTCAACGAGGGCGTCAACTACCGCAGCAAGTCCAACCGCCGCCCCGAGGGCGACCGGGTGGTCATTCTGGAAGACACCGACGGCGACGGCGTGGCCGACAAAAGCGGCGTCTTCACCCAGGAGAAAAACCTCATTTCCCCGCTCGGCGTGGCCGTCTTTGAGAACCAGGTCATTGTTTCCCAACCCCCTGACCTTCTGCGCTATACCGACGTCAACCGCGACGGCAAATACGATCCCGCCGTGGACAAGCGCGAAGTCATCATCACCGGCTTCAACGGCCGCAACCACGACCACAGTCTGCACAGTCTGACCGCCGGCCCCAACGGCCAGTGGTATTTCAACCAGGGCAACACCGGCGCGCTCTTCACCGACAAGTCCGGCAAAACCTTCCGCCTCGGCAGCCCCTACGACCATGGCGAGTGGACCAAGCAGGTCGCCGACGCCACCAAGATTGCCGGCGAACGCAGCGACGATGGCAACGTCTGGATCGGCGGTTCCACCATGCGGATGAACCCCGACGGCACCAACGTGAAGATCATGGGCTTCAACTACCGCAACAGTTTCGAGCAGACCGTCACCTCCATGGGCGACCTGTTCCAAAGCGACAACGACGATCCGCCCGCCTGCCGTGTTTCCAACATCCTTGAAGGTGGCAACGCCGGCTTCGCCTCGGTGGACGGCAAACGCTCCTGGGGCGCGGACAAACGTCCCGGCCAGGACACCCCCACCGCCGAATGGCGTCAGGAAGACCCCGGCACCATGCCCGCCGGCGATGTTTATGGCGGCGGCTCCCCCACGGGCGTCGTGATGTATGAAAACGGCGCCCTCGATGCCAAGTGGAACGGTCTTCTGCTTGCCTGCGAGCCCGGCAAAAACGTCATCTTCGGCTACTTCCCCAAACTGGAGGGAGCCACCTTCAAACTCGAACGCTTCGACTTCCTCACCTCGAACAAGGAGAAGGAGTTCGCCGGTTCGGATTTCCTTGGCGGCAAACCCAATTCGGAACTGAAAACCAAGTTCCGCCCCAGCGACGTGACCGTCGGCCCCGACGGCGCCATCTATGTGGCCGACTGGTTCGACGCCCGCGTCGGCGGCCACGGCACCCTCGACGACGGCCTCTCCGGCGCGATCTACCGCATCGCCCCGAAAGGCTTCAAGTCGAAGGTCCCCAAGATTGATTACGCCACCACCGAGGGCCAGATCACCGCGCTCAAGAGCCCGGCCGTGAACGTCCGCTTCGGCGGTTTCACCCGTCTCCGCGCCCAGGGCGACAAGGCCGTCCCCGCTGTCGCCGCCCTGCTCGACGACGCCAACCCCGCCCTTGTATCCCGCGCCCTCTGGCTCCTCGCCCAAATGGGTGAAGCCGGCCGCGCCAAGGTCACCGCCCAACTCCAGGCCGGTGATGAGTTCCGCCGCCTGGTCGCCTACCGCGCCCTCCGCTTTGTCGCGGCCGATGTCGTTCCCCTTGCCACCAAGATGGTGACGGACACCTCCGCCGCCGTCCGCCGCGAGGTCGCCCTCTCCCTCCGCGAGGTGCCTGCCGCCCAAAGCCTGCCCCTCCTCGTCAAGATCGCCAAACAGTTCGACGGCAAGGACCGGGGTTACCTCGAAGCCTTCGGCCTCGGCAGCACCGGCAAGGAGCGCGAGGTTTACGCCGCCATCTCCAAGGATTTCGGCCCCGCCGAGTCCTGGTCGGAAAGTTCCGCCTGGCTCGCCTGGCGCCTGCACCAGCCCCAGTCCGTGGCCGATCTCAAGGCCCGCGCCCTCTCCCCCAAGCTCAACGATGACCAGCGCAAGCTCATGGTCACCGCCCTCGGTTTTGTCGAAAACCACGCCGCCGCCGTGGCCATGATCGAACTCTCCGCCGACAAGTCCTTTGTCCACAAGGATGTGGCCAAGTGGTGGGTCAACAACCGCAAGAACAACCTCTGGTCCGGCTACAAAGTGGACGAGACCCTCAAGTCCATGGGCATGGATCCCTCCAAGGTCCAGCTCGTGGCCGTCGAGCTGCCCCCCATGATCAAGGGCAACCTCCCCTCCGTGGCCGACATCGTCAAACTCAAGGGCGACGCCAAGAACGGCGCCTCCGCCATCGCCGTGTGCTACTCCTGCCACAAGATCGGCGCCAACGGCGTCGAGTTCGGCCCCGACCTCAGCTCCTTCGGCCGCCAGCAGCCCACCGAGGTGATTGCCGGCGCCATCGCCAACCCCTCGGCCGACATCTCCCACGGCTTCGAAGGCAGCGTGATCAAAACCAAGGACGGCCTGACCATCAACGGGATGATCCTCTCCAAAGGTGACACCGTCCTGATCAAGTGCATGGGAGGCCAGATCCAGAACGTGCCCAAAGACAGGATTGCCTCCATCAAGCCCCTGGAACGTTCCCTCATGCTTGACCCGGGCAACATGGGCCTGACCGGCCAGACCGTGGCCGACATCGTAGCCTACCTCAAGAGCCTCTAAATCAGCTGTTTGGTCCGAACGGTGCCATGCCGTTCCAGCTTAGTTTTAAACTTTCGCTGCCACCCCTTCTGGCACCGAATCGTGTTCAAACGTGTGAAAACGGGTCTCGTAAAGGAGGAGGGCCGCCCTCGGCCCTCGTGGTTGCCGGCCAACGCAAGCGGGACGAGGGCGTCCCGCTTGCGTTGGGCACAGCGTGATTGTTATAGTCGGCTTGAACGCGAATTGGTATCATTCCTCCACCGCGCCCACAGGCAGCCTCAAGGCCCAACGGACCACGAGCCACCCGGTCAGGGCAGCGACCGCCAGCAGGGAGATTCCCAACCAGGCCAGCGAATCCCACGGAACTTCAAACAACAGGGTCCACCCAAAACTCTGTTTGTTGATGACATGGACTAAGACCCACCCCAGCCAGAGACTCAGGCCCAGGGAGGGAAGGAGCGCGACCAAGGCCACCCCCACGGCCTCCATGGCCCCGGCCCTGGCAATGGCGTTGTCGGACATTCCCAGGGACCTCAGGGTGCGAAGTTCGCCGCGGCTTTCCAACACCAGGCAGACCAGGGACAGGGCCAGGCCCGCCGCCGCCACCAGCAGGCCAATGATTCTCAAGGCGTTGGTCACGGCAAACGTCTGGCGGAAAACACGCAGCACCTCGCTCCGCAAGGCCGCGTTCGTTCTCACTTCCAACCCCGCATGGGTGGACATCCATTGGTCGCGGAGTTTCTCGGCGTCCACGGCGGGTTTCAGCCGCACCGTCAGCCGGGAGGCCGAGGCATCCCCGTTCCACCAGGACGCGGCCGCCTCGCGGGCCACGGAAACACTTCCCGCCTCATTGCCATACTCCGCATAAATGCCCTGGACGACCAGCGGTTGCGGGCCCTTGGGCGTGGGGACCGACATGACCTTCCCCACCCCGGCTTGGAAACGGCGGGCAAAACTTTCCGAAACGAAGGCGGGTTCCACCGTGCTGGCCCCGGCGGCGGGAACGAGGGCGACCCCGGCACTCGGCGGCACCAGCCACATCTGGGGGGCGTCGAAATCAATCCCCAGAAGCAGCGTGGCATGGCCTTCCAGGCGGATGCGGTGAACCGTCACAGGCAGCACCCGGGCGACCCGGGGATCAAGGGCCAGCTCGGCCCAAACGTCCGAAGGAATCGCGTTTTCACCACGCGCCCCGCTGCCACTCCTGCTGTTTACAAACAAATCGCCCTGCAGCACCTGTCCGATCCAATCCGTGAGCGTGCGTTCAAAACTGTGGGTCATGATGCCGGTGCCGGCCGCCATGCCGGTGGCGATCACCAAAGTGGCCGCGGCGGTGCGATGACGGCTGCCCGCGTGTGTGAGACGGCCGTGAACCAGGCGCGCCACCGGGGAAAACCTGGCCCAGGGGCGAACCAACAGGGCCGCCCCCCGGACCGAACCGGCCGCCAAGGCCGAGACCCCCAGGAGCCAGCACAGGGCCGACGCATGGCCACCCCAGGGAAACACCGCCCCGCCCTCCAGAGAGAGCGGTGGCCGCGCGGCGCACCATAACCCCAGGCACAGCAGAAAGAATCCCAGGCTGAGCCAGCGGACCGAGGACCAGCCCACCCGCTGGCGGGCTCTACCCAGCAACTGGGCCGGGGGTGTCAGGGCGGCTTCCCGGGCCGGACGCCAGCCGGCAACCAGACTGCATCCCACCCCGAGGGCCACGGCGCCGACGATATCGCCGATTTCCGGCCAGGCCGAACCGGCGGGCGCGGCGGCATAGAGCTGGTTGATCGTGGCCGAGACGGCGCGGACCGCGCCCTGGGCCGCCACCACCCCCAGCAAAGCCCCCGCCAGGCCCCCGAGAAGGCCAAAGGCCAGGGCCTCCGCCATCCAGGCCTGGCGGATCTGCGCGGGAGTCACGCCGAGGGAGCGGAGGATGGCGATTTCCGGACGCCGGCGGACCACGGCGGCGTCCCACGCCAGATGGATGAGATAGAGTCCGGTCAGCAGTCCCACCAGGGACAGCACGGAAAGGTTCATGCGGAACGCGGCGGTCATCGTGGAAGTGGCGGCCCGACTGTTTTCCGGGGTTTCCCACCACCAGGCCGGATCATCGGCCTGGTCCAGAATTTCGGCAACCTTGCTCCGGACCCGCTCGGCCCCGGGACCGTCCGGCACCACCACCTCGGCGGAGGTCATCCAGTCAGGTTTCCCGGCAAGACGTTGGATTTCAGCGATATCCGCCACCATCAGGTCATCGGGCAAAGGCTGGCCCGGCTCCTCGGGGAGAATCCCGCCAACCTTCCAGACCATTTCCCGGTCCCTCCACAGGGCGGAAACCTCCTGCCCCGGCCTGAGCCCGTGCCGCAAAGCCAGGGCCGGGCTGGGATAGACGGCGGCCGGCGCGTTGAGCCGCTCCGCCAGAGTGCCACCGCCCTTGGTTTCATCCGACTGCCACAGGATGCGGTTGGCCCGTTGGTTCACTTCCGGAAGGTTTTGCAGGGCAAGGAGATCGGTGCCGATGAGACGCCAGGCCCGGCGTGATCCGTCGGCCTCCGGGGCGGAGAGCAGATTGGTCTGGACCATCGGGAGAATCTCCGCCGGCCAGACACCCAGCCTCTGCCGCACCTCCCGCAAGGTCCCGGCGGAAAGCTCACCCGAAGTGGGACGGATGGTGCCCTCGGTCCTACCCGAGAGCCGTTCGGTAAAACTCTCAAAGCTTTGGGTGGCGGCCCGGTTGGCCAGACGGACCGCCGTGAACACCGCCACCCCTGTCGCAATGATGGCGAGAACCGCCAGGCTCTGGCGCCAGGAAAGCCGGGCATGGCGGAGCGAGATGCGGCTCCAAAGCAGCGGGCCGAGGGCGGTCATGGAAGTGTTCCCATGGCGGTTTCAGTCCTCCAGAAGTCCGTCCCGCAGGTGCAGACGGCGCGAACAGGAGGCCGCCGCCTCCTCGCTGTGGGTCACGAGGAAAAGGGCCGTGCCATGCTGGCGGCAAAGGGCGACCATCAGTTGCAGCACCGCCCGGCCGGAGGCGGTGTCGAGATTGCCCGTCGGCTCGTCGGCCAGGAGCAGTGCGGGCCGGTGGACCAGGGCCCGGGCCACGGCCACGCGTTGCTGCTCGCCCCCGCTGAGCTGGCCGGGCAGGGCGTGGGCCCGGTGCGCCAGCCCCACGGATTCAATCATCTCGGCCACACGGACCCGGCGCTCCGCCACGGGAATGCCTATCAACTGAAGGGGGAACTCGATGTTTTCCGCGGCCGTCAGGGTGGGCAGCAGGTGGAAAAACTGGAAGACCTGGCCGAGAACCTGGCGGCGGAGCGAGGCAAGTTCGTCAACCGAAGCCTCGGCCAGCACGCGGCCAGCCAGCGTGACGGAGCCGCTGTCGGGACGTTCGAGTCCGCCCAGACAGTTCAGCAGCGTGGTCTTGCCACCTCCGCTGGGGCCCGTCAGGGCCACGGTTTCACCGCGGGCCAGGGAAAGGCTGACGCCGCGCAGCACTTCCCTGCCCCCCAGGGTTTTGCGCACGTCACGGACCATGAGGACGGGAATAGGTGGGTTCGGGAGGGTCATCAGAGGGAGGCGTCAAAACGACCGGGGTTGACCACCCCGATCCACTGCCCGTGCTCGTAGATGGGGATGAGGGGAGGCAAAAAGCGGGGGTGGATTTCAAGAATGTGATCGGCCAGCGTATCCGAGTCCCGGGGTGAGGTGGCCGTAAGCTCAACCTGCTCCAAAAGCATCTTGGCACGACCCTTCCAGACCAGCATCGTCAGGCCGCCGGTCCAGCCGCTGCGCAGCCCGTCATGCCGGTGGACGATGTAAACCTCCTGGCCGCACCGGCGACAGAGAGCAAGGGCCTCACGCACCGTTATCTCGGGCCGGAGCACAAGGTAATCGTGGGTGAGAAGCTCGCCCAGGCGCAGCCCCCGGGTGGCTTCCAGCCGCTTGAGCTGGCCGTATTCCATCTGGCCGCCGGTAAGCACAAACACGAGCAGGACGGCTGTCATCCAGGGTTTGAATCCGAACCGGAAAACCAGGAACCAGATCAGGGCGGAAGCCACCACGGGAGCGATCCACAGGACGATGCGCGTGGCGGTAAGCGGCTTGAAAAAGACTCCCAGGACGGCCCGGAAGACACGGCCTCCATCCATGGGAAAAATGGGCAGCAGGTTGAAGCAGGCCATGAAAACATTCCAGGCCACGAGCAGCGCGCCGAGTTCGTGGAAAGAAAACACCGGTTCCCGGAAGAGGACCCCCTTATCAAAACCAAAAAAGGGCCAGAGTGCGCCGAAAATGGCCACATTGACCAACGGTCCGGCAATCGCCACGGCAAACTCCCGCACCGGCTCGCGGGGAATGCTCGCCATCCGGGCCACGCCTCCGATGGGAAGAAGGGTCACCTCGTGGGTGGCTATGCCAAAACGGCGGGCCGCAAAGATGTGCCCGAACTCATGGAGCACGACACAGGTGAACATCAGCACAAGGATGCACAGAAACCAGACCAGTCCCACCCAGGGCATCCACAGTTGGGTGCGGGCGGCCCAAGTGTCCGGCGAACCTTGCAGTATCAAACGCGGAATCAGCGAGTCCGAGGGCCAGATGTGACTGGCCAGAGGGTTGAATCTGCCCGCGAGCTCACGACCAAAACTCCACCCCTCCCAGGCGAAGTAGCCGAGAAAAACGAGGAAGCTGACGTGCATCTCCACCGGCACGCCGGAGAAGGTGAAAAGACGCAGACTGCGCGGCCAGGACATAAAGGTTCGATACAGAAACGGGATGAGGGGTGAACGCGAGGCTGAGCTTGAGGTTTTTAAGTCGGAACCATTCGCGGCCCCTGTTGTTCGCCCTAGGCTTCCACCTCATGCGCCCCGGCCTTTTCGTTCTCTCCCTCCTTTCGACCGGGCTTGTCCTGACCACCCTGCCCCGCCGGGCCGAGGCCGCGCCCGAGGCCCGGCCCTCCGAACGCGACAACCTCGCCGAACTGCGCCCGTTTTTGGAAAAATACTGCGTCGAGTGCCACGGGGACAAAAAGACCAAGGGCGGTGTCAACCTGGCCAAGGCCCTGACCGAGGAGGACATCTGGAAACACCAGGCCGACTGGCGCGACGCCCTCGAAAACATCCGGACCGAGGAAATGCCCCCGGACGACTTCAAAAACCAGCCCGCCAAAGCCGACCGCGCCAAGGCCGTGGCCTGGCTCAACGGCTCCTTCCAGCGCCTGGAGCAGCTCCGCGATCCCGGCCGCGTGACCATCCGGCGCCTCACCCGCCGCGAATACAACAACACCATCCGGGACCTCTTCGGCCTCGACCTCAAACCGGCGGAAAACTTCCCGGCCGACGGCGGCGGCGGGGCCGGCTTCGACAACAACGCCGACACCCTTTTCATTCCCGATCTCCTTCTGGAGGAATACCTTAAGGCAGCCCACTCGGTGATGGACGCCGTCCTGGCCGATCCCGCCGCGAAGGCCCGGTTTCTCAAAGCCGAACCCTCGGCCGCACTCCCGGAAAAGGAGGCCGCCCGCCGCACCCTGGCCGGGCTGCTGCCCTACGCCTTCCGCCGCCCCCTGGCCGAGGGCGAGATGGAGCGTTTCCTCGCGGTCCAGACGAGGGCGCGCCAGGCCGGCCGCGATTACCCGCAGTCCCTCAAGCTGGCCGCCGTGGCCGCCCTCGTCTCGCCGGAGTTCCTCTTCCGCCGCGAAAGGACCGAGACCGGTTCCGGATACCGCGCCCTTGATTCCTGGGAAATGGCCGCCCGGCTTTCCTACTTTCTCTGGAACACCCTGCCCGACAACGAGTTGCTCGGCCTGGCCCGGGCCGGGAAACTCCAGGACGAGACGGTCCTCTCCGCCCAAGTGAAAAGGATGCTGAAGGACCCGAAGGCCAGGTCCATGACGGAAGACTTTGCCAGCCAATGGCTTGGGTTTTCCCAGCTCGACACCGCCTACTTTCCCAACCACGGCACCTTCCCCGACTACTACAAGAACAACCTGAAGGAGGCCTTCAAACAGGAGGCGTCGCTTTTCTTTGACCACATCGTGAGGCAAAACCGGCCCCTGACGGAACTGATCTCCTGCAACTACAGCTTTCTCAACGATAACCTGGCCCGCCACTACGGCCTGCCCGAGGTCAAGGGCGAGGAGTTCCGAAAAGTCGAGTTCAACGATCCACGCCGTGGCGGAGTGCTGGGCATGGGCGCCGTGCATGTCCAGACCGCCTACCCCCACCGCACCAGCCCCGTGCTGCGCGGCAAGTTTGTCCTCGATGTGATCATGGGGACCCCTCCCCCGCCCCCGCCGCCCAACGTCCTCTCCCTCGACACCAACAACGCCGCCGCCAAGGCGCAGAACCAGACGGTCCGCGAACGCCTGGAAAGCCACCGCTCCAAGGCCGAGTGCAAGGGCTGCCACGCCCGGCTCGACCCGCCTGGTTTCGCCCTGGAGGGCTACGATGTGATCGGCCGCTGGCGGGAGCAGGACAACGGCAAGCCCATTGATTCCAACGGGGTGCTGCCCGACGGCACCAAGGTGGATGGCCCCGCCTCACTCCGTGCCGCCCTGCTGGCCAAGAAGGAACTGTTTGTCCGCAATCTCGCGCAGCGTTTCCTGGCCTACGCCCTGGGCCGCGGAGTCGAATACAATGACGAGGCCGCCCTCAGGCAGATCGTGGCCCGCACGATGGCGGCCGGCGGAAATTCGGAAAACCTTGTCCTCGAAGTGGTCAAGAGTCTTCCCTTCCGGAACGTCCGCCGCCAGTAGCCCTGGCTTGGGCAGGGTTTCCTCTCGGCGCTCAGGGACGGAAGACGGTGACCCGGAAGTAGCGTTTGACCGCAACGGACGGAGTCTTGTCCCTGACCACAAGGGTCCGCACCTGGTTCAGCGTGGTGTCACTGATGATTTCCACGGCCGTGCTTCCGGAGAACCAGGTCTTCAGATCTCCCGAAACTTCCGGGGTGATGGTGATATCCGTGGCCGGAGCGAAAAGGTTCACGACCAACTGGAGATGCTGACTGCCATCCAGGGGGCTGACCACGAGACTGCTGGTGGGCAGGCTTTGCGAACTGCTTACCAGCAGCGGGGTGCTCCCGAAGGCATACTCCAGAAGATTGCAGATGCCATCGCCGTCCGGATCCGCCAAATCACCGGCAATCAAGGGGTTGGAGGCGTTGGAACCAAACTTTGCCGTCTGCCACTGGATCATGGTGGTGATCACCGGCGCGGCTGTCGGGGTGGGTGTGGGGGAAGGAGTGGGCGTCGGAGTCACAGTCGGACGGGGAGACGGTGTCGGGCTCGGCGTCGGCGTGGGCGTGACTGTCGGACGAGGAGATGGCGTCGGGCTAGGCGTCGGAGTCGGAGAAGGTGTCGGAGTGGGCGTGGCTGTGGGTCGAGGCGTCGGTGTTGGTGAGGGAGTTGGCGTGGGCGAAGGTGTCGGAGTCGGAGTCACTGTTGGACGCGGGGACGGTGTGGGTGATGGGGTCGGAGTCGGAGAAGGTGTCGGAGTGGGCGTGGCCGTGGGTCGAGGCGTCGGCGTTGGTGAGGGAGTTGGGGTCGGGCTCGGAGTCGGAGACGGTGTGGGGCTTGGCGTCGGCGAAGGTGTCGGCGTAGGAGTCACTGTCGGACGCGGTGACGGTGTGGGTGATGGGGTCGGAGTCGGCGACGGTGTCGGAGATGGCGTGGGAGTGGGCGTGGCCGTGGGACGAGGTGACGGCGTGGGCGTAGGGCTCGGAGTCGGCGACGGTGTGGGTGAAGGCGTGGGG
>JANOBW010000263.1:0-19214 GCA_031411855.1 Opitutia bacterium | reverse complement strand
CTCGTTGCCGGAAAGGCGTTTGGCCGGGGGCAGGGATTCCGTCTCGTAAACCTCGATGAGCCTCCCCATCAGATCCAGGTAATCCTCCTGATCGGCGTTGAGTTTGAAACCGGCCATCGAGTCCGCGATTTCAACGGCGTTGCGGTAGCCGACCTCGTCATGGATGGTCCGAGGTGGATGCTCCGCAACCAGGGCGGCGTAGGTTTTGGGCAGGCGGGACGGTGAGGTGATGGCGGCGGTTTTCATAGGTTTTTCTTCCAGTCATCGCGGTCATATTCGGCGTGGGTGAGGACGGCCAAGATGAAGACGGTGCTGTGGTTGTAATGAATGGCGGTGATAAGCCTGAAGGAATTGGTGAGGTTGAAGACGGTGACGGTTCGCCTGCCGGCGACACTGACTTGGTCGGCGTGGGGAAAAGTCAGGCGTGTTTCGGAAAGGTTTTCCCATCGGGCGGCCGCAGCGACATCGTGCCAATGCAGGATGGTCGAACGGGCCTTGGCGTGCCGGTCAGCTGCCTCCAGCAAACGGCGTCGGGAAATGATCCGCATGGTTTAAGGAGTTGTGGCCAATTTGGCCACAAGGGCAAGTTTAGTTTCACGGCTTCGCCAGGGTTTCGTCGAGGTTGAGGATGATGTTGGCGGCGAGGGTGAGGGCGGCCTCCTCGGGGGTGGCGGCGACCTTGGCGGAGGCGTCCTTGTCGGCCTGGTAGGCGGCGAGGGCCTTTTGGTAGGCGGCGCGGAGGGGCACGAGATCGGCCTCGGCGGGCTGGCGCAGCAGGACGAGACGGAGGCCGCGGCTGAGGCGTCCGTCGAGGGTGTCGCCCCCCTCTTTGGCCATGCGTTTCCCCAGGGCCTGGGCGGCCTCGAAGAAGGCCTGGTCGTTGAGGAGGCCGAGGGCCTGGAGGGGGGTGTTGGTGCGGATGCGGCGGGGCACGCAGTATTCGCGGGAGACGCCGTCCATGTTGATGCTGGAGGCGTAGGGGCTGGAGCGGCGGTGGTAGGTGTAGAGGCCGCGGCGGTGGGCGTCCTCGCCCTCGCTGGTTTTCCAGGAGGCGCCGTTGTAAACGACGGACCACACGCCCTCGGGCTGGTAGGGCATCACGCTGGGGCCGAACATCCTGCGGCTGAGGAGGCCCGAGACGGCCAGGGCCTGGTCGCGGACGGCCTCGGCGTGGAGGCGGAAGCGCGGGCCGCGGGCGAGGAACCGGTTGGCGGGATCGCGTTCGGCCAGGGCGGGGGAAACCTTGGAGGCCTGGCGGTAGGCCGCAGAGGTGACGAGCTCGCGGAGGAGTTTTTTGACGGACCATTTCATGTCGCCTTGGAAACGGACGGCGAGGTGGTCGAGCAGTTCGGGGTGGAAGGGTTGTTCGGCCGTGGCCCCGAAGTCCTCCGTGGTCTCGACGATGCCGGTGCCGAAGATCTGCTCCCAGTGGCGGTTGACGGCGACCCGCGCGGTCAGGGGGTTCTCGGTCGAGACGAGCCAGCGGGCGAAGCCGAGGCGGTTGCGGGGCTCGTCCCGGGGGAAGGGGTTGAGGGAGCGGGGCGTGTCGGGGGTGACTTCGGACCCGAGGTTGAGGAAGTTGCCGCGTTCGAAGATGCGGGTCTTGCGCTGCCGTTTTTCGGCCAGTTCGCGCATGACGGGAAGGGGGGTGGTGCGGATGGACGCGATCTCCTTGTCAATGGCGGCGATGCGCTCGCGGAGGGGCTGGAGGGCCGGGTTGCGGGGGGCGAAGGCCTCGGCCAGGGCGGCGGAGCCCGCCTCGGTGCGGGCGGGGGCGATAAGAGCGGCGAGGGCGGGGGCGGGGAGGGCGAAACGTTCCGCGTGGGCGGCGGCCGAGAAGGTGGAGAGGCGGAAGCTGCCGAGGGTGTAGATGTCCTTCTGCCCCTCGCCGAAATCATGGCTGAGGGAAACCACAAGGCGGGCTCCGGCCGGGACGGTGAGCGGCTGCTCCAGGAGGAATTCGGCGGTGTGGGGCTCCTGCTGGCGGGGGGAGACGGCCCAGCCCTGGCCCTGGCCGCCGGGGAGGGCGCCGGCCACACCGAAGTTGACCTGCTCGAAGGTGGCGGTGGCGCGGGCGAGCACCAGGGCGCGCGAACCGCCGCCAAAGGGGGAGAAACCCTCCGGCTTGACCGCGCCCTCCAGGGTGGTTTCCCAGACGACCGAGCGGTCGGCGGCGAGGAGGCTGAGGCGGGCGCCCTTGAGGCGTTCGGGGGCCTCGGCGCGGTTCCAGACATAAACCTGGGCGACGGGCCGGGCCGAACCGAGGTCCAGCTCCCACCAGGGGTTGTCCTGGATGGCGCTGTGGGTCACCGATTTGCCCTCGTAGGCCTGGTTGGTGTTGCCGTCCTTGGCCAGCTCGGCCGGGCCGTCAAAATCGGTGCCGGACTGGGTGGCCTTGCCGCCGGGGGCGATGTTCCACCCGGCCGCGTCGAGCACCTCGACCTCGGCAAGGCTGAGGATGGCCTTGGTCCCGGGGCGGTCCACCCGCACGTAGCGGACAGGCCGGGCCGCCTGGGCGGGCAGTTCGAGGCGGGCGGAGATTTCGGAGAGCACGAAGTTGCCGTCGGGGCCGCGTCCGACCCCTCCGCGCGCAAATTCCTTGTCGGGAACGGTTTCCAGGCGGAGGCCGGAAAGCGGACCCTCCGGAAGTGGCGCGTTGACCTCGATCCTCACATGGCCGGGATTGGCTCCGCCGCCGCGGATGAGGCCGCCGGTCTGGACCGTGTAAACGGCCCCGCTGGAGGCGGTGACGGAAGCAGGGGCCAGGGGGGCGGCCTTGGTGTTTTCCAGGGTGGCCAGCCAGGTGTCGAAGGCCTTCCGGTGCTCCGGGTCGGCCAGGTTGGACTTGAGTTCGGAGCGGAGTTTGCCGGCCTCGGCCGCGAGGGTGTCGCGGCGTTCGCGGTCGAGCAGGGAGATGGTTTTGAGGGTGGGGCTCTCGTCGTTTTTGTCGGCGTCCTCGGTCTGGTTGAAAAACGCCATGGCCTTGTAATGCTCATCCATCATGAACGGTTCGTAGGGGTGGGTGTGGCATTGCACGCAGCCCATGGTGACGCCCTGCCAGGCTTCGAAAGTGACGTGGACGCGGTCGAGCACGGCGGCGATGCGGAACTCCTCGTCGTCGGTGCCGCCCTCGGTGTTGTTCATCGTGTTGCGGTGGAAGCCGGTGGCGATGATCTGGTCCTCGGTGGCGTCGGGGAGCAGGTCGCCCGCGAGCTGCTCGATGGTGAAGCGGTCGAAGGGCATGTCGGCGTTGAGGGCGTTGACGACCCATTCGCGGTAGCGCCACATGTCGCGGTGGTTGTCCTTCTCGTAGCCCATGGTGTCGGCGTAGCGGGCGATGTCGAGCCACGGGGTGGCCCAGCGTTCCCCGAAGGCGTTGGAGGCCAGGAGTTTGTCCACCTGTTTCTCGTAGGCCTGCGGATCCTGGTCGGCGGCGAAGGCATCGGCCTCCTCCGGGGTGGGCGGCAGGCCGGTGAGGTCAAGGGAGACGCGGCGGAGCAGGGTGGCGCGGTCGGCCTCGGGCGAGGGTTGGAGACCCTCGCGCTCCATGCGGGCGAGGAGGAAACGGTCCGTGTCGGTGCGGGGCCAGGCGGTGTTTTTCACGGCCGGGACGGGGGGCGCGGCGGGTTTGCGGTAGGCCCAGTGGCCCTCCCATTTCGCGCCGTCCCTGATCCAGCGGCGGAGGATCTCGATCTGGTCGGGTTTGAGCGGGGGCGCGCCTTCCGGCATGCGGGCTTTGGAGTCGTGGTGGGTGATCCGGGCCATGACCTCGCTTTTTTCCGGAAAACCGGGGACGATGCCGGGCCGCCCCGACTCCCCGCCCTTGTAGGCCTCCTCCTCAAACTGGATGTTGTATTTGCCGGCCCGTTTCACCCCCCCGTGGCATTTCACGCACTGGGAGTTGATGATGGGGCGGACGTGGAGGTTGAAGTCCGGGTGCTCCGGCAGAATGGCGGCGGCGTCCGCGACGGGGGCGCCCTTTTTTCCGCAGCCCGAAAGGGCCAACCCGAGAAGGGCCAGGGCGGGGGTGGCGGTGGCGAGGAGGAGGAAGCGCAGGCGCATGGCGAAGGAAGGAAGTAACCGACCCGCCGGGGCAATTCTGGTTCATGGGCGATCCTCGCTATCGCATGGATAAAACTCCCGCCCGACGGGCCAGCCCTCCTTCCGGCCCCCGAGGTTTCCTGCGGCAATCCTGCGCCGGTCAGCGGCTTCAGGGAATGGCGACCTTGAGGCGGAGGAACTCGCGCGTGCCGGTGAAGGGCCGGGAGAAGGTCACCGTGCTGGTGCCGTTGCCATTGTTGACGAGGGAGGTGGTGAAGCCGGTGGTCAGCATGGTCCACGGCCCGGCCGGAGAGGTGGCGGACTCCAGAAGGTAGGTGACGCCGCCGGGGGTGACGGTGGGGGCGGTGTAGCTCAGGGTGTAATCGGTCGCCGTCTTGGTGGAAACCACGCGCCGGGCCTCGTTGCCGGCCAGCGGGGAGGTGCCGAGGGCAAACTCCATGAGGTTGGGGACGCCGTCGCCGTCCGGGTCGGCCCCGGCGCCGGCGATGAGCGGGTTGGAGGCGTTGGCGCCGAAGACAGTGGAGGTCCAGGCGGCGTAGGGGCTGGCCGGCGCGCCGCCGGAATAGGCCAGCGAGAAGTCGTCAATCGAGAGGCCGTGGTCGCTGCCGGTCTGGTCGGGGTCGCTCCAGCGGAACATGATGATCTCACCGGCCGCGAGGGTGAGGTTGGGGTTGAAGGAAATGGCGGTTTTGTTGCCCACGGCGTTGCCGTCCATGGCTCCGGAGGTGCCCGTGGTGACGGGGCTGACAAAGTCTCCCGCCGTCAGCGCGGTCCAGCCGGTGTCCACGTTCGGGGTCAGGGTGGTGGTGGCGGTGGTGCCGATCTTATACCACAAGGTGGCGGTCTGGGCGGCGGTCACGGCGTTGCGCCATTGCTCGCCCACGTAGGACACGTTGTTCAACGGCATCGGGGCGGAGGTGTTGTTTTTGAACTGCACCCCGTAGGCGAAGGAGCCGGCCGCCGCGTTGCTGGAGCCGAGGGAGCCGAGGGCGCGGTCCGTCGAGCCGGCCGAGCCGAAACTGTAGAGGCCGCCCGTGTTGCCGGCCCCGGTGTCCACCAGGATGTTCGTGCCGGTGCCGGTGCGCTGGGCATACCAGCCGCTGAGGGTCGTGTCGTCCGTCCAGGTGCCGGAGCCGGCGGAGGGAAGGGTGTTGAAATCCTGCGTGTAAGTGCCCGAACCGCTGAGGGAGATGTAACCGAACATGTCGTTGTCGGTCACGACCAGGGTGGTGGTGGCGGGCTCGTAACCGGCGGCGGAGGTGACGAAGGTGACGGTCTTGGGACCGTCGGAATCGGTGTCGTCCACCGCGACCACGCCGAGGCTGGCGGTGGTGTCGCCGGCGGGGATGGTGACCTTGCCGCCGTTGGCGAGGGTGACCTGGGCGCCATTGACGGTGGCGGTGATGGTGAAATCGCGGGCGACACCTTCCGCGGCGGGGATGGTCACGGCCAGGGTGGTGCCGACGGTGTCGCCTTCCGCGATGCTGGAGAGGACGGGGAACAGGGTGGGGACGAGCAGGCCAAGGCGTTCGGCATCAACGACATTGATTTTGCCGGAGGAGGAGGCCGCGCCGAGGGTCCCCGTGATGGTGACGGGGGTGAGCCAGACGTTGCCCACTTTGACGGAGGCCGGGTCCTCGGCGCCGTCCGAGACGCCGAAGACATCAAACGTGGCCTGGTTTTGGCCGGCCGGAATGGTGACGTCGGGGGGGAGCGAGACGTTGGAGGTGTCGGAGCTGGAGAGGGTGACCGTGACCGGCGCGGTGTTGCCGGCCGAGACACGGTAGGCGGTGAAGGTCACCTTATTGGGATAACCCGAGGCGGGGTCGTCTTTCTCCAGGATGGTGGTGGCCGTCGTGGCGGCGAGGAAGAAGCCGGACTGGGTCACGGCGGCGGAGGCGGTGCCGTCGGTGTTGCGACCGGGGGAGTAAGGCAGCCCGCCCGAGCCGGTGGCCACGGAGTGGGGCACAATGGAGCCGTTGGCATCCCGGACGAGGGCCACGCCGGGGGTTCCCCCGTTGTAGTCAAAGGAGGAGATGACGGCTCCGCTTGGGGTGGTGAGGGTGACGGAGTCGGTGGCGTCGCCGAAGATCAGGCTGGAGGTGGCGTCGCCCAGCGTGGCGAAGCCGGTGAAGGCGGGATGAGGGGGGAGGGTGAGGGAGTAGTCCTGGAAGAGGAGGAGGAAGGCTCCGGGGGCCAGGGTGGTGCCGGCGGGGAAGGTGTGCCTGACGGCCGGGGTGGTGCCGGCGCCGAGGGATTTGATGAGCATGCCGGAGAGGTCCACGGGAGAACCTCCGGAGTTGGTGATCTCGAGGTAGGCGTCGTCGAAGCCGGAGAGGCCGTTGCCGTTGATGTCGGGCAGGGTGGAGTTGGTGCCGAGGGCGTCGAACAGCTCGGTGATGACGAGGCTGGGCGAGGAGTCGGTTTCGGTGACGGTGAAGGTGGCGGTGCCCGAGGCGTAGCCGGTGGAGGCGGCCGTGAGGGTCAGAGCCTGGTTGCCGTCGAAGATGCCGTCGGTTTTGGTCCCGATGTCGAAGGTGGCGGTGGTGGCCCCGCCCGCGACGGTGACGGTGGGGGGAAGCACCAGTTCGGAATTGTCGGTGTCGTTGGAGGAGAGGTTGACCACCAGGCCGCCTCCGGGGGCGGCGGCGGAGAGGGTGACGGTGCCCGAGGAGGCCTTGAGGCCGGCGCTTTCGGGGGCGTTGTCGGGCGCGAGGGAGAGGGTGATGGCGCCGCTGCTGGCGGAGGCGTAGGCGACGGAAAGGTCGTCAATGGCGACACCGTGGTCGTTGCCCACATCGTTGATATCCTTCCAGCGCAGCATGAGGAAACTGCCGGCGGGGACGGCGATGCCGAGGTTGAAGGTGATGGCGGTGCGGTTGGCGGCATCGTTGCCGACGAGGGCTGCGGCCGTGGCCGTGTTCACCTTGGTGGTGAAGTCACCGGCGGTGGCGGCCGTCCACCCGGCGTCGCCGCCCGTGCCGGGGGAGAGGTCGGTCTGGGAATCGGCCGTGACCTTATACCAGAAGCTGAGGGGATTGGCGGCGGTGTTGCCGCCATTGCGCCACTGCTCGCCGTTGTAACTGATCTGGTTGATGGAGATCGAGTTGGTGTCGGTGTTTTGGAACTGGACGCCGTAGGTGAAGGTGACGGGGGTGCCGGAGGAGACGGAGCCGAGGGCCCGTTCCGTGTCCGTGCCCACGCCGAAACTGTAGAGGTTGCCGGCGTTGCTCGCGCCGTCGCTGGCCACGAGGTTGAGGGTGGTGAGCGCGACTTTCTTGGCATACCAGCCGGGGAGGGTGGTGTCGTCCACCCAGGGGGTGGTGCCGGTGGCGGGCAGGGTGTTGAAATCCTGCGTGTAGGTCCCGTTGCCAATCAGCGCCACGGGGGCGGCCTGGGTGAGGGAGGTGGCGAGAAGGCTGAGGCTGAGGAGGTGGGAAAGGCGCATGGTGGTTGTGGAAGGCTGGTGCGGAGCGGGGTGGGCGGCGGGTCGGGTTCGGGGAAAAGAAAGCCCGGGATCGGGTGACCGCCGGGCTGGGGAAGGGTTCAACCCGAGTTTCAGAAGGAGACGCCCACGCGTCCGAAGCTCTTGGTGGTGACGGCGGTGGTGAAGGTGATGGTCACCTTTTCGTAGCCGACGGGCTGGCCCGCCGTGGTGGTGGATTCGGTGTAATCGGTCACCGGGGTGGCCGTGGTCCAGCCACCGTCCAGGGTCTGGAGTTCGGAGTTCTTCTGCACGAGGAACGTCACGCCGGAAACGGGGGTGGTGGGCCGGAGGTAGGTGAGGGCCAGGGTGGTTCCCGTGACGGTGCTCTGGGGCAGGAAGGCGGCGGAGTTGCCGGCCTTGGGATCCAGGGCCAGGGCGTATTCGAGGGCGTTTTTGAGGCCGTCGCCATCAGGGTCGGCGTTGTCACCGGAGACGGTGGGATCATTCAGTTCGTCGGAGCTGAACTTGTCGGTCTGCCAGGAGGAGTAGCCAGCGGCGTCCACATTGGTGACATGCAGGGTGGTGGTGCCGTTGGTGAAACCGGCCACGGAGGCGGTCAGGGTGACATCCTGCGTGGTGTCCACTATGCCGTCGGGCACGGCATTCACGGTGAAGGTGATGGAGTTGGTGCCGCTGGCGATGATGACGGAGGCGGCCGAGGTGGTGAGTTCGGTGGTGTCGGGGTTGGCGATGGCGATGGTCGTGTTGGTGGTGACGTTGTAGGGCACCGAGACCGTCACGGTGGAGACAGCGGCCCCGGCGTTTTCAGCGAAGGTGGAGACGGTGGGGGTCAACGTGACGGGAAGGACGGCACCTTGGAGGTAGAAGGCGTCGGAGGGGGTGGCGGCGGCCACATTCGCCAGCGTTTTCAGTTCCCAAACGGCCGGGTAGGTGAGCACACTGGTTCCCGGGATGAAGTCAAAGCCCTGGGCGTTGGAGATGCGGTGGAAAACCTTGTCGGCGCCTTCGTTGCCTGCGTTGGTGAAGGGGACCACATCCACAATCTCATTGGGGGTGAGGGTTCCGTTCGCGTCGGCATCGTAGTAAAGCACAACGGCGTCGTTTCCGTTGTAGAAGGTGGCCCCGGAGCCGAGCAGGGCGTTGGCTCCGTTGGTGTAACTCACACCGGAGACGGCATAGGCAGGGGCGGCGGCGGCAGGGTTGGTGAGCAGCAAGGTGCCGTTGGCGGGCAAGTGAAGAGTGGCAAGACTGGCTGAGGAGCTGCCGGTGCTTCCCAGGTTGGCTGTTTTCCAGGATTCGGCGTTGGCGTTGCTCCAGTTGGCGATCACATAACCGGTGAGAGCCAGGCTGGAGGCGGTGGTGTTTTTGATTTCGAGGTATTTGTCGTTGGAGAGACCTTCGTAATATTCACTGATGAGAACGGGGCTCGCGTCCACGTTGGTCACGGTGACATTGAGGTTTCCGTTCTGGGCTCCGGTGGCGGAGGCGGTGAGGGCCACGGTTTTGTTGGAGTCAAACACACCGTCCGTCACGCCGGTCAGGGCGATGGTGGCGGAGGCGGTGTTGGCGGGGACGATGACGACTCCGCCAGCGGCCAGGGTGAGGTCGGCCGCGCCGGTGGAGGCGACCACGGTGACGGTGGTGTCGGAGGTTTGGACGGGGCTGAGAGTGACGGTGAGGACGGAGGACCCGGTTTCGGCGAAGGTGGTGGGAACGGCGGAAAGGGTGATGGTCGGGGCGGTGTCCACCACGGTGAGGTTGAGGTTGCCGGAAACATAGCCGGTCTTTGAGGCGGTCACGGCGATGACCTGGTTCCCATCGGGGATGTTATCGTTGAGGACGGTGACAGGGAAGGTGGCGGTGGTCTGGTTAGCCAGGACGGTGACGGTGGTGGGAACGGAAATTTCGGAAGCGTCCGTATCGTTGGTGGTGATGTCCAGGATGGTGTCCGTGGTCTGGGCCGGGGTCAGGGTGACGGTGACGGTGGAGGCCGGGTTGGTGGCGTTTTCGGCGAAAGAGGCGGTGGCGGGGGCCACGACGGAGAGGGCGATGACGGGGGTGGTGTCGGTCACGGTCACGGTGGTCTGGCCGGAATTATAGCCGGATTTGGAGACGGTGATGATGACGTTTTGGGAGCCGTCGGCGAGGGCGTCGGTGAGGGCCGCGACAGGGAAGGTGGCGGTGGTCTGGTTGGCCAGGACGGTGACGATGGTGGGGATGAAGATTTCGGAGTTGTCGGCGTCGTTTTCGGTGATGTCGAAAACCGTATCCACCAGAACCGCTTGCGAGAGGGTGACGGTGACGGTGGAGGCGGAGGCCCCGGCGTTTTCACCGAAGGAGGAAGGAGAGGCCCCGAGGGTTATGGAGAGGGCGGCGGGCGGGACGTAGGTGCTGGCGTTGAACTGGATGTTGTCGAGGCGGTTGTTGCCGGCGACTGCGGTCGCGCCTGTGACTGTAAGGCGGAGATACCCGGTGGTGGCATTATTCAGACCGGTGATGGTCGGAAGGGTGATGGTGCCAAAGGCTACTGGGATGCTGGCTCCCGTGACACTTTGAACTGTGGTCCAGGTAGTCCCATCGGTGCTGGATTCCCAGAGTTGGGTTGTGAAGCCAGTGGTTGTTCTTTGAGTAGCATAACTGACCACTAGATCCTGCCAACCGGTCATGGAGAATTTAAAAATGGCAAATTTTCCGTTAGCAGAATAAATGGGACCCGTTGTTTGAGTTCCCCCTGCAAAAGCAATACAGGCGGGACTCGTTGTTACAGTTGAAAAACCAGCACCAGCATTCACCGCAGTGCCACCAAATGCAGTTAATTCTGTGTTGGATGTAGCTACCGTCCAGTTGCTTGAACCCTCTGTTCCATTCAAGTAGAGAGTTCCTGAGCCGAAGTTGGCTGTGTATTGTTTCGGGGTTGTTAGAGGGGCGGCTGTGGCCGTTCCGCCATTGGTTATGGTTTGGAAGTCCCAACCGGCCACCAGGGTGGCTTGGGCGGTGCCTCCCACCATCAGAAGGGCCAGGGACGCAATGGTTTTAAAGAGGGAGACCCGGGGTGAGTCCGAACGACCGATGCGAGCCGTTGGGAGGGAGGTTAAGGTGGGAGTTTTCATTGTTTTAAAAGGAGGTCGGGGATGATGACAGGGTGAGTAACGATTTCTGGTTGGCTGGATCCTCTCAGGAGTTGGCCGGACAACGGGTGGATCTGAGGAAGAAGCGGGTTGAGTTTTTCATAACTTAAAGGGTTAGCGCAGGGGTGGGTTTGCGTGTCATATATTACCAAGTAATTATGGGAATCATGTGAGGGAAATTGCACAGCGACAAGCAATTTAGATAAGGCGGAGGAGCTGCGGATGGCTTAAACAAAGGAAGAGCCTGTCAGCATAAGTGGTGCCAATCTTCTTAAATAGGTAAATTTGGTGACACACTTTGAGGGGTAAAAGTTGTAAAAGGTTCGAGATGGTAGTTAAAGGGAGGGAAACCCCGGTTGGGTGGGCAAAGGGTAGGGGGAGCCCTTCGTTAGGGCAGGGACACCTTCGCCTGGCCGTGCGGTTTCCCGTTTCCGGTAGTCGGCGGCTCGGGTTGGTTTCAGGCCTGTTTTAGTTGATTTTCGCCTTGGCGGGAAGTTCGTTTCCGAACCTGCCTCTCTCCGTTGAGGTTGAACGATTTTTCACTTCCGGAGCCGGTTTGGGCCAGGCATGGGGCTTGACCGTTCCCCGCGCGGGGCCAGCATACGGTCCGGGCCGTTTGCTGCGGTCCCCATAACCCATGCCATCCCATGCTTAACAACGTTTTCACCTTCAGGCCGGCCCGCATGGCGGCGCTGTTTCTGACCTCCGTCTCCACGGCCTGGGCGGCTGTTTCCGCCACGCTGACACCGGCCAGCCTGGTTTCGACTTCGACCACCGGCACCGTCGTGCAGGTGACGGGGCTGACCACGGGGGCGGCCGTCACCATTGAGCGGATCGTGGACGCCAATGCCAACGGCGTGGCGGACACGGGCGAGTTCCTGGCCGAGATCCACACCGTCACGGACGGGCAGTGGCCTTCCCTCGCGGGGGTGCGCAACCTCAACATGTCCGGCGATTCCGACAACACCGCGAACGGCCAGATCAGTGTGACCCTGGTGCCGGTCCGCGGGGACGAGTCGGGCCGCGCGGCCGGTGCCCAGCTCATCCGCATCTCCAGCCCCACCTCGGCCTTCACCTCCTTCACCCGCACGCTGGCACTGACCCAGGCGGCGCAGTCCCAGAACATCCACGGCACCGTGCTGAACGGCGCGGCCGCCGTGGCCAACGCCAACGTCATCGTGCTGGTCCCGGACAGCGACGGCGACAACCGCTACGCCCTCGGCACCTTCACCGACGCGACCGGGGCCTACACGCTCAACCTCCCGGCCGGCTCCTACAAGCTGGCCGTTTTCAAGCCCGGCGTGGTCGGGGTGTTCGGCCAGGGGGGCACGGCCACGCTCACGGCAGGTGTTTCGTTAACGAAAAATCTCACCGTGGTTTCCCCGACCACGACCATCTCGGGAAAAATCTCCGACGTGTCGGGCACGCCCGGCCTGGGCGGGCTGCAGATGTTCATCACCACGCAGACGGGCCAGGCCGTCCTCGCCACGACCAAGGCGGACGGCACCTACACGGCGCAGGTGACGGCCGACACCTGGGGCATCCAGCCCAGCGAGAAACGTTTCGGCCAGCTCGGCTACCTCCGGCCCGCCGACAACGGCCCGGACGGCTTCGAGCTCGCCGTCAGCACCCTCGTGGGGGCTGTGACCAACGCCAACATCACGGCGGCCAAGGCCACCGCCCTTATCTACGGCAAGGTCAAGGACAGCGCCAACAACCCGCTGGCCGGCATCCCGGTGCGGGGCAACCACTCGGACGGCGTGAACAACAGCGACGCGGTCTCGGACGCATCCGGAAACTACACGCTGGGCGTGACCGCCGGCACCTGGAACACCCATGTCAATGGCGACGACCCGGCCACGGCGGGCTACCTTCTGCCGGGCAACGCGGACGTGGTGGTCGCGGCAGGCCAGGCCGTCACCCAGGATTTCATCCTCACCCTGCCGAACGCCCACCTCAAGGGGACGGTGACCAAGGACGGCGTGCCCCAGGCCGGGGTGGTCATGGGAGCCTACAACCAGGACACGGGCACCTTCCTGACCGGCACCTCGGCGGTGGACGGCACCTTTGATGTCGGCGTCGTCGGGGGCACTTGGACCCTACAGATGGAGAACGACAGTGCCACGGCCCTTGGTCTGGTGGGGCCCTCTCTGGAATACACCCTGGCGGCGAATCAGACGGTCAGCGCCATTTCCTTTCCTGTGAAAGCCGCCGTGGCCCACATCATCGGCAAGGTGATGGATGAATCCGCCCTGGCGATTTCCAACGCCGAAGTTTACGCCTATGCGACGGTCGGCGGTGTTGATTATGTGGCGGGCTCCCATAGCGACGGAAGTGGCAACTACACCCTGCCGGTGCTCAACGGATCGTGGCAGGTCGGCGTCAACACCGGCGATTACACCAGCTCGGCCGAGGTCACGGTGGTAGTCGCAGGTTCGGATGTGACGCGCAATTTCACCCTGACGAAGAAGCCGGTTTTCAACGAGCATCCCTCCGATCAGAACGTCACGCCCGGACAAACCTTTGTGTTTTCCGTCAACACCAGCAGCAGCACCGGCACGGCCACTTATCTGTGGCAGGTTTCCACGAATGGCGGCACGAGTTGGAGCAACCTGGCCGACAACGCCACCTACGCCGGCACGGACGACAACGTGCTCGATGTCACCGCCAGCCTGGGTCTCAACGGCTACCGCTACCGTTGCGTGGCGACCAACACCTTCGGCTCCGCCACCAGCAACGCGGCCCTGCTGACCGTGACGGGCTCTTCCCTCACCTTCAACACCCAGCCCGGCAACCAGACCGTGTCCGCCGGGCAGGGCTTCATGTTCACCGTTCAGGCCGGCAGCACCACCGGCACGGTTGATTACCTATGGCAGGTCTCCACGGATGGAGGCGCCATCTGGAGCAACCTCGAGAACAACGCCACTTACAGCAACGTGACCTCCTCGACCCTCGGGGTCATCGCCAACACCGGGCTCAACGGCTACCGCTACCGCAGCGTCGCGACAGACTCTTTCGGCTCCCTGCCCAGCAATTCCGCGCTGCTGACGGTGACCACCGCCCCGACCCTGGCCTCCAGTTTGCCCGCCAACAACGCCAGCGCCGTCGCCCTCACCTCCACGGTCAGCTTCACCTTCAGCGAGCCGATGCAGACGGGCCGTTCGATCAGTTGGAGCCCGAATGTCACCGCCTCCAACTTTGCCTATGCCTGGAGCGGGGACGGACGGACCCTGACCTGCACCTACAACACCACGCTTCCGGCCGGCGTGACCATCAGTTGGACCCTCAACCCCTCAGGCTTTGCCTTTAACTTCAAGAACACGGCGGGCACCTCCCTGGCCAGCAACACCTCCGGCAGCTTCACCACCGCCGACCCCAACAACCCAAGCTATGTCTGGAGCTATAAACCCTTCATGCCCACGGCCCTCACCCAGGCCTGCGCCGAGACGATCAACGGCCTGCTTTATGTTGCGGGCGGTTACCGGGGTGACGGCAGCGGCGTGACCAACACGCTGGAGGTTTACGACCCCGCCCGGGGCACCTGGGCCACGCTCAGCCCCATGCCCACGGCGCGGTGCCGCGCGGCCTCGGGCGTGGTGAACGGAAAACTTTATGTGGCAGGCGGTTACGCCAACGGCCCCTACTCCACGGCCCTGGAGGTTTACGATCCCGCGACCGACACCTGGACCACCAAACATGCCATGAACATCGGCCACTACGAGGGCGTTGGCGGCGTCATTGACGGCAAGTTCTACGTGGCCGGCACCTCGGGCGATTTCACCAAATCACTGGAAGTTTACGATCCCGCGACCGACACCTGGACGGACAAAACACCCATGCCCAACCCACGCTCGGCCGGTGGCGCCGTGCTGAACGGCCTGTTTTACACCATCGGCGGCGACAGCTTCGGCACCGTCGAAGCCTACGACCCCGCGACGGACAGTTGGACCACGAAGGCTTCGCTGCCTGGCGCTGGAAACACCGTTTACCACCCCGGTGTGGCCGTGCTGAACGGGAAACTTTATGTCGTGGGCGGCTACAACCACGGCACGGCGGTGGATGTTTACAACGCCGCCACCAACCAATGGACCAGCGGTCCGGCCCTGTCCTCCTCCCGCGGCGATTGCGCCGTCGCCTCCCTGGCCAACACCCTCTTCGTCGTGGGCGGAGTGGATGCGCCCGGACAAACCACTTTTCCCTTTATGGAGCAGCTCGGGCTGGCGGCCGGCGACCCCGTCACGACCCTCATCCTGAAAAGCGACGCCACCACCCTGGCCGCCGGACTCGGGGCGGGTGTCCCCTCCGCCTCCACCCTGACCAAGCTCAACGCGGGCGACACCACCGGCCTGACCTTTCAGAACGCCCTGGTCGGGCCTTATGGCACCACCACGGTTGAGCTTCCCTCCGGCTCGCCGGCCGGCACGCAGGTCGTCAGCATTCCCACCGGCAACGGCCAGAACGGGTTCTTCAAGATCACGTTTCAACTCCCGGTGGGATACGCGGCGGCCCAGATCTCCTGCGGGGCCACCATGGACTACTACGGCCGGGCCTTCGTGAACGGCAACGCGCTGACTCCCGCGATCAGCTCTTCCCAGCCGACTCCGGTGGACGGCACCATCCGCAGTGAACTCGGTGAGGACGTCTTTTTCTCGACCAAAAACCCCGCCCACTTCCATTCGGGGACCAACGAGTTCCTCGTCGCCGACATCAATGCCAACGGCGGGGCCAGCGCCGGCGCCTTCTTTGCCCTGGTGACTTACTCGATGACTCCGCCCTCCGGCTTCGAGGTCTGGCGGCAGGCCAACTTTACCGCGCTCCAACTGGCTGATTCGAACGTGTCCGGACCCTTGGCCACCCCGGCCGGTGACGGCGTGACGAACCTCTACAAATACGCCTTCGACGTCATGCCCTTCAAACCCGGCTATGGAAGCCCCCTGGCCGTCTCGCAGGGCGCGGGCAATCTGGTGCTGGTGTTTCCCGCCACCCGTTCCGACCTCACCTACACCGTCAAGGCCAGCGCGGACCTGGTGAACTGGGCGACGACCGGAGTGACCGTCCAGACCAACGGAACCCAGCGGACGGCCACCTACAACACGGGCTCAACCCGCGCCTTCCTCAAAGTCTTTGTGACCCAACCCTGAGTCCGGGTCAGCGCCGTTCGTAGCGTCCGTCCGAGCCCTTGGCCACCAGGCGTTTGAGTTCGAGCATGAGCAGGCCGGCCATGATGTTGGGGGAGGGCAGGTCGAGGGCGTCGGAGAGCTGGTCGGGGGAGAGGCGCGCGCCGTCGGAGAGCCGGGTGAAGACGGCGGCCTCGTCCGGCGAAAGGTCCGGGGGCGGTGGGGCGGCCGCACCCGGGGAGACGTTTTCACCGAGGCCGAGCGTGCCCTGGCGCGGGGCGTTCCAATTGAGCTCGTCGAGCACGTCCTGCGCGGAGGTCACGAGGGTCGCGCCGTCGCGGATGAGGGCGTGGCAGCCGGCGCTGGCGGGCTGGTCCACGCGGCCGGGGACGGCGCAGACGAGGCGGCCCCAGTCGCCGGCAAACTTGGCCGTGATCATGGACCCGCCCGCCACATCCGATTCGACCACGATGACGGCCCGGACCATGCCGGCCACGACGCGGTTGCGCATGGGAAACGTCTGCCGGTCGGCGGTGCGGCCAAAGGCAAACTCGCTGAGAATGGCCCCGCTGGCGGTGATGCGGCGGTAAAGCTCGGCGTTTTCCGGCGGGTAGATGAGGTCGGCCCCGTTGCCCAGCACCGCCACGGTGGGCCCGCCTCCCTCCAGCGCACCCTCGTGGGCCTCGGTGTCAATGCCCCGGGCCAGGCCGCTGACCACACACCAGCCGCGGCGGGCAAACTCAGCCGCCATCTTGCGGGCGACGGAGCGGCCGTAGAGAGTGGGCCGCCGGGTGCCGATGAGGGCGACGGCGGGACGCGTGTGGTCGTAAGGCCCGAGCTGGGTCAGGCCGATGGGCGGGTCGTGGATCTCGCGCAGGAGGGCCGGGTAGGCGGGGGAGTCCGTGGCGAGAAACGAAGCCCCGTGCCGTTGCAGGAGAGAGAGTTGGCGGTCGAGGTCCACGTGCTGTTTCCAGTTCTGGATGGCCTGGGCCACGGCCTCGCCGACGCGGTGGGCGCGTTTCAACTCCTGGGCGGAGGCGCGGAAGACGGCCTCGGGGTCGTCTCCGAAAACCTCCCGCAGGTTGCGCCACGTGACAGGTCCCATGCCGGGCAGAAGGTTGAGGACAAGCAGGGCCTGATGACGCGGCGAAAGCATGGCGATTCGGAAGGTGAAATCCGAGTCATGAAGGGGCGGAAGGAAGCGCGAGGGGGAATCAAATGCCCCACACCGGTTATGGGCGGAATTTATACCGCAGATTCGTGCCGGTGGAGGTGCTCAAGACAGCCAAGCCAACCTTAACCACAGAGACACAGAGGCACAGAGATTCGTAGTGATTTTGTGGCGGTGGCGTTTACGTGCTTTAACCCTTTGGCCACTTGATGGTAGGTGACACATCGTTTTACTCAAGTAACTTACGAGTTACCTGATGCTCTCTGTGCCTCTGTGTCTCTGTGGTTTAAACCTGTCTTGAAAGATGGTTCGAGGGACGCACGAAACGGATGAGTTTGGTTGGGGGAACGAGTGTTAAATGAAACGGGATGGGGTCGGCGAACTGCGAAACAAAAGCTCAGGGCAGACACCCTTGGCCGTCCCCCCTCGGTGCGAAATACCTTGGGAAAATCTCCCTTACTTCCGGCGGCGGAAGACGGCCAGACCGATCACGGCCAGGCCGGCCAGGGCGGCGCAGGTCGAAGGCTCCGGCACGACGAGGGACGCGCCGGTGTTGTCAAAGGCCCACTGCTGGATGACCGCGCCGCGGGTGTTGTTGGTGAAACGCACTTCCATCCAACCATAGTAGGGGCCGGAGATCGGGCCGGGGGTGGCGTTGGTCATGAACTGGAAGCCGACGTAGCCGACTTCGCCGACCTCAAACTGGCCCGGGCCCGTTCCCATGTGGATGTTGGTCGAGCCGCCGAAAACCGCGCCGGAGAAGGAAGGGGTGGCCGGGCCGACGATGCTGCCGCGGGGGAGGTTGAGGATGGCGTCGAAGGCTCCGGTGCCGGAACGGACGGGCAGGAAGGAGGGGTTGGTGGCGATTTCGGAACCGCCGAAGAAAGGGTTCACGTCGGAGCCGGCGTCGTCGCTGAAGTTGAAGCTCATGCCGTCAATATCGAGGTAAACGCCCTCGAAGTCGGTGGGGATGTTGATGAAGAGAAAGCCGCTGCGGACGACGTCGGCGGAGGCGGGCACAGTGGCGAATCCGAGGGCGGCCAGCAGGAGGGAGGTGGAAAGTTTCATGTCGCGAAAGTGAACGTGGTGGGCTTAGATTGAGGTGACGCGGACGCGGAAGAAGCGGGCCTTTTTGCCGTTGGAGAGGAAACGGGGGTAGGTCAGGCTGAGAACCTCATAGGTGCCGTCGTCGGCCAGAATGGTGGGGGTGGGGCTGATGGCTTCCCAGGTGGTGAGGTCGTTGCTGAACTCGGTGGTGTAGGTGAGGCCGGCGGCGGCGGCGTCCTTGCGGCGGGAGTAGAGCACACGCAGGTCGGCCCCGGCGGGGGTGTTTTCCAGGGCGGAGACGGGCTGGCCGAGGGAGGTGACGGTGAGGGAGGAGAAGGTGCCGGAGAACTGCAGGGTGCCGGGGCCGCTGGCACCGGAGGTCGGGGAGGTGCCGAAGGCGAACTCGAGGAGGTTGCTCACGCCGTCGTGGTCGGTGTCGTCCGAGGCGTTGGAGCTGGCCCCGTTGCCGGCGGCCCAGGTTTCATAGACGGACTCGCGGGTGACGGTGACGGTGTAGGTCTTGGTGGTGACGGTGTCCTCGGCGGTGACGAGGACGGTGACGGTGTTGCCGCCGACGGCGAGGCTGACCGGGGTGGCCGGCGGGTGGCCGTTGACGGTGACAGTGGCGGTGGGGTCGGCCTTGGTCGGGGTGAGGGTGGCGGCCAGGGTGGTGTTGGGGAAGGTCACGCTGTAGCTGGTGAGGCCGCTGGAGAAGCCCGGGGAGAGGCTGCCCGGGCTGATGGCAAGGGCGGAAAGGTCGGCGTTGGCGGAGCGGGTGTCGATGGTGACGCCGGAGGTGTCGGTTGTGGCGGAAACCGTGGTGCCGGCGTTTCCGCTGAGATCAAAGCAGGTGAGGCCGAAGGTGACCGGGCCGTTGGTGTCGCCACTAGCGACGGTGACAGTCCCCTTCCAGTTGTTGGCGGCGGGGTTGGAAACCGAGGCGGCCTTGCCGGCGATGGTGACGGCGGGACTGGTGATGGTTTCGGAGGAGGTGAAGGAAACGGTGATGGTGTCGCCGACCCGGGCCAGGGCGGTGTTGGCGTTACTGGAGGCGATCGAAACCGAGGTCAGGGTAGGCAGGACCGTGTCCACGGCGTAGTTGCCCGAGTTGGCTGAGCCGACGCCGGGATTCCCGGCAATGTCGGTCAGGGCGGTGAGGTCGAGGACCAGGAGGTTGGAGGCGGCCGTGACGGCAGCCGTGGGTCTGAGGGTGGCCGTCCAGGTGGTGCCGCCGTCGGCGG
>JANOBW010000262.1:0-5111 GCA_031411855.1 Opitutia bacterium | reverse complement strand
AACGCAAGGTCGAAACCGTGCGTGACGAGGCTGTGTCGAAACAATGGCTGGAGTCCATGACCAAGGTGACACGTTACACCCTGAAAAACCCTCCCGAAGGGCAACTCCCGGTTGTTTTCGAAAGCCCGGAGAGTGCCCGCCATTATCTGACCGTCCATCACCGCGCCGCGCTGGTTCAGTCCGTCAGCCATCTGCGGTTTCCCGGCTCGCTCATCGCCACGCTGCCGGAAAACTCCTTTATCCGCCAGGCCGTGGTGGATTACCGCGACCGTCAACTCCACTTCCCTCTGGATACCGCCAACCATCTGAGAGGCCGTCTGCGCCGGGCGCAGTTCTGCATCTATAAGCGCGGTTCCAAGGGGGCCACCTTGGTCTGCGGCACCAAGCGCAAGCTCCGGATTCCCGGGCAGGCGTTTAACGATTCCATCAACGGCCTCATCACCTTCTTGGAAAAGAACGAAGGCTGCAAAAACGAGCATCTTCTCACCCAATACCTCGGCATCCACGAGCCCGCTCCCGGTGCCGATGGCGTCAAGGCGGAGATTTCGGACGCCGACAAGGCCCGCGCGGCCGACTGCCTCCGCGACCTGCACTGGCTGGTGGCCGAAGGTTATGTGGTCCAGTTCTCCGATGGCCGCCTGCTGTGCCCGCCGCCCCTGGTCCAGAACGCGCCGCGTTCCGCCGATCAGGAAGTGGTGGAGGATCAAGGCGACGAAGCCCCTGCGGAAGGCGAGTTTGGCGAAGGTTCCGAGGGCTGAGCCATGCGTTTGACCGGCGGACGCGCCCGGGGGATTCCCCTGAAAGCGCCCGACGAGGGGACACGTCCGGCCACGGACCAGTTGCGCGAAGCGGTCTTTTCCTCCCTGGCCGCCCGTGTGTCCGGTGCCCGGGTGCTCGACCTGTTTGCCGGCAGCGGTTCCTACGGGCTTGAGGCCTGGAGCCGCGGGGCGGAGCGGGTGGTTTTCATTGAGAAAAACTCAAAGGCTTTGGGCTGTCTCAAAACCAACCTCGCCGCAGTGGCCAAGTCGCTGGGGCTTGAATCGGGAAACAACGTGGAGGCTCTGGGATGCGACGCGCTGTTTGTCCGTCCGGAACACGCCGGCTGTTTCGATCTCGTGTTTGCCGATCCTCCTTATGCCCTCTTGCCGGCCTGCGGGGCTGGCATTCTGGGGGTTGCCGCCTCGGCCCTGGTGGACGGTGGTGTGCTGGTTCTGGAATGTCCCTCCGACAAGGAGCCGGTGAGTCCTCCCGGCTGGGAACGGGCCCGTCGTTTGGGCAAGCAGGGGCGGGGTGAGCCCGGAGTGGTGTTGTGGGTGAAAAAGGCGGGTAGTGGAAACCCCGGTTCCTAAGCTTCGGGCAGGTGTGGCAAATTGCCGGCGGCTGACAGGTTTGGGGTCGCTGTCGGCCGCAAAAAAAGCCCCCCGGAACGTGTCCGGGAGGCTTCGAAGGTTTTGACGGAAAACCGTCCGCTTAGCGGGTGGCTTCGTCGAGGATGTCGCCGAGGTTCGTGAGATCCTCGCCGCGCATCTTGTCGAAGGAGGCGGCTTCCGCGCGGAGGCGGGTGTCGTCGTAGTTGGCGGCCTTGACGGAGAGGCCGATGCGGCGCTCGTCACGATCAATCTTGATGACGCGGGCCTGGACTTCCTGGTCGGGCTTGAGCACGTCCTTGACCTTCTCGACACGGTCCTCGCTGATTTGCGAGATGTGCACGAGGCCGTCAATGCCGTGGTCGAGTTCCACAAAGGCGCCGTAGTTGGTGATCTTGGAGACCTTGCCCTTGACCACATCGCCGATGCGGTAGTAGGTGTCGATCTCGCTCCACGGATCTTTTTGCAACTGCTTCATACCCAGCGCGATGCGCTGTTGGTCAACATCAACGTCGAGGACGATGGCGTCCACTTCGTCGCCCTTCTTGACGAACTCGCCGGGGGCGTTGACCTTGCGGGTCCAGCTCATGTCGGAGACGTGGACCATGCCGTCAATGCCCTCTTCGAGCTCCACAAAGGCGCCGTAGGGGGTGAGGTTGCGGATCTTGCCGCGGACGCGGGCGCCCACGGGGTAATTGTGCTTCACCATGACCCATGGATTTGGCTCCATCTGGCGGACGGAGAGGGAAATCTTCTGGTCGGAGCGGGAGATGCCGAGAACGACGGCGGAGAGCTCGTCGCCGACTTTGAGGACTTCGCTCGGCTTGTTGACGCGCTTGGTCCAGGAGAGTTCGGAAACGTGGACGAGACCTTCGACGCCCTGTTCGAGCTCGATGAAGGCACCGTAGGCCACGAGGTTGACGACCTTGCCCTTGACCTGGGCGCCGACGGGATAGCGGTTTTCGATGCCGTCCCATGGGTTGGAGGTGGTCTGCTTGAGACCGAGGGAGACGCGTTCGCGGTCGCGGTCCACTTCGACCACCATGACGGTGATTTCTTCGCCCTGTTTGAGCATTTCGCTGGGGTGGCTGATGCGGCCCCAGGACATGTCGGTGATGTGGAGGAGGCCGTCGAGACCGTCGAGGTCAACGAACGCGCCGTAGTCCGTGATGTTCTTAACGACACCGCGGCGGACTTCGCCGGGCTTGATGTTGTTAAGCAGCTCGCGGCGTTTCGAGTGGCGTTGCTCCTCGATCAGTTCGCGGCGGGAAATGACGATGTTTTTGCGGTCGAGAAGGATCTTGAGGACCTTGAAATCGTAGGTCTGGCCCACGTATTGGTCGAGATTCTTCGGGGGGGTGACGTCGATCTGCGAAGAGGGCAGGAACGCGTCCACGCCGACGTAAACGATGAGTCCGCCTTTGACCTTGGACTTCACCTTGCCGGCGACGATGGAACCCTCCTGGCACTTGGCCACGATGTTTTCCCAGTTCTTCTTCTGTTCGGCGCGGTCGAAGGAGACGAGGGGACGGCCCTCGCGGCCTTCGCGCTTTTCGAGCCAGACCTCAATGGTCGAGCCGATTTGGAGTTCGCCGATATCGACAAATTCGCTGGCCGGAATGGTGGCTTCGGCCTTGGCCCCGATGTCCACAACGACTTCGTTGTCGCGGATTTCGGTGATGGTGGCGGGGATGACTTCCCCTTCCTTAAGATTGCTGAAGCGTGATTGCGACAACAGTTGCTCCATGATTGAGCTCATTTAGATGTGTTTTGGTTGTGCCGTCCGGTGGCAGGATCGGAGAGCGGTTGAGTGTGTGTGGGCGTGCCAGGCCTTTCCCCAATAAAGGGAAACAAAGAGACTCCCAAACACAGCCGTTTCGGCAAGCGCAAATTCATGGCGCGGAAGGTTTGTTGAGGCCGGGTAAACTTGGAAAAACGCCTCATGCCTTGCCACGTTTTCCCTCCCTTCTTGCCTTCCGCAGGACTGCCCCGTTTGTTTCCCCCTGTCTTCTCCGCCCCCCATGCCACTCCTCCGGCTTACGTTCCTGCCCCTCAGCCTCGCCCTGGTCTACGTCTCCCCGGCCCATGCCCAGACCTCCGATCTCGACCGCCAAGTTGGGCAACTTTTTGAGAAACGCTGCGCCGATTGCCACTTCGAGGGCGATAAGGACGGGCGCAAGGGCAAGAAACCCTTCCTCAACGCCACATCCAACCGCCTGGCCCTCAGCCAGTTGCCCGACAGACTGCTCGTCCTAGGCAAACCCGACGACTCCGAACTCTTTCGCCTCGTTTCCCTGCCCCCGGACCATGAGGACCGGATGCCCAAAAACAAAAAGGCCCCCGGCGAGGAAGGCTACGTGGCTCCTTTAACCGCTGCGGAACAACAACTTATTAAACGCTGGATCACTGGCGAAGCCGCCACCCCAGCGGCCACCCGCGTCTTTATCCACGAGGAGCAGGTCCTCCTGGCCGTCTTGGCCGATCTCGAAACTCTACCCGAAGCCGAGCGCGCCGACACCCGCTACCTCACCCTTCACAACCTTTGGAACCTCGGCCCCGCAGACGAACCCGAAAGCAACTGCGCCCTCTACCGCGCCGCCGCCTCCAAGCTCCTCAACAGCCTTTCCTGGTCCCCAAAAATCACCGTGCCCGCGCCGGTGGGAGCCAACCAAACCCTCCTGCGTGTGCGCCTCTCCGCCTACGGCTGGACACCCGCGACGTGGAGCCGTGTGGCTGGCCATTACCCCTACGGTTTCCTCCAACCCAAGCTCGACACCGCCGCGTCGCGCCTGACCGGTTGCGTGGAGCCCGTTGTCCTCCGCGCCGACTGGTTCGTCTTCGCCGCCAGCCAGTCGCCTTTCTACGAGGAAATTCTCTTCCACCCCAAAGTGCCTGCCATGGCGGGTCCAGGAGCCGTGGCCGACTACGCCCTGGAGCAATACCTCGGCATCAATCTTCTGGCCAACCTCCGCCTCGGCTTGGAATCCCACGAGCTGCCTCTGCGCGACAAGCTCGCTGGCAAAAAGCCCGAGAAGGAGACGGTCCTTCCGGTTTTCCGCGCCGGTTTCAAAAACTCAGGCATCTCCCTGGCCAACCGCCTGCTCGAACGCCACGACCTCTCCGAAGGCCAGGGTTATTGGAAAAGCTACGATTTCAACATCACGCGCCAGCAGGGCGAAGGTGACCTCTTCCAGTTTCCCCTCGGCCCCACCGGTTCGGGCTTGAGCGAACACGAACGCCTCGCCTTCCGTCACGACGGCGGTGAGATCATCTTCCACCTACCGAACGGCCTGCAAGGCTACCTTCTGACCAACGCCACCGGCAACTACCTCGCCCGCGCCCCGTCGGACATCGTCCATGATAACAACCGCCGCGACGGCATCATCCTCAACGGCATCTCCTGCATCAAATGCCATGAAAACGGGATGCGCCGCCCGCCCGGCACGGAAAACGGTCTGGCCCGCGACGAAATCCGCCCCGGCGTGCAGGCCCTACTGGCCAACTGGAGCGAAAACGAACGCCGGGCCATCGCCAGCCTCTATGCCAGCGGCACGCGCCTGAACGCCGCCCTCAAGGCCGACTCCGAGCGTTTCCAAAGCTCCCTGCGCAAGACCGGGGCCACCGGCTTTCCCGTCGAGCCCGTGGGTTTTCTTTACGACCGTTTCCTCCGCGACATCACCGCCGACACCCTTCTGACCGAACTGGATTTCAACCCCACCGATGCCAAGGTGCCGCTCTCAGAGG
>JANOBW010000261.1:0-24662 GCA_031411855.1 Opitutia bacterium | reverse complement strand
CCGGAGCGGTCAGGGTCGCACCGCCCTAGAGGTCGATTTTACCCGACCGTGCGAGGACCGGAGCGGTCAGGGTCGCACCGTCCCGGAGGACGATGTCACCCGACTGTGCGAGGACCGGAGCGGTCAGGGTCGCACAGTCCCGGAGGACGATGTCACCCGACTGTGCGAGGACCGGAGCGGTCAGGGTCGCACCGGCGTAGAGGACGATGTCACCCGACTGTGCGAGGACCGGAGCGGTGATTTCACATTTTTCTTCGATAGCCAACTGACCCTCGATGGCCTTGATCAGCGGGTGCAGTGACTTGACCGGATTGCCGTCGGCAAAGAGTTGAGTGACGGCCAGTTTATTTGCCAGACGTTTTGGGCACTTGGGATGGCTCAAGACCTTCCACCGAACGTCAGCCCATTCATCGGAGGCAAAGCGGCCGGAACCGGTGCAGTATTTCTCGCCGTGCTTGGCCGGGTCTTCCAGCAGCTCTACCAGGGCGGTGTAGTGGTCCTTGACGACCTGGAGTTGCTTGGCGTTGGGCGTGCCCCTAGTGATTTTAGATGCACCCGGGAACGGACCTTCACAGTTCCATTCGGCTTCGACAAAGAACGGCTCGCGCAGATCGGCCATTTGGTCGTTTTCTCTCCATCCGGCAGCCTCGACGGCCCCGGAATGGGAGTTTTTGGCAACGTGGCCTATGGCCCCGTCGCGGCGGACGATAATTGAGTGGAAGTCACACATGATGTTAGGTTGGTGGGTGGGGTGAAAGTGGTTAGGCTCAGCTTGGCCTTGAGGGCTTGAGCACGGCCTGGCGGAGTATCTCCTCGGCCATGTCGGAAAAGGTCCGGTGTTCGGCGGCGGCACGCATCCGCACTCCGGCACAGATCACGTGATGCACCCGGAGCGATACGCGTTCGGTGCGGTAGGCCGGCAGGGTGGCCGTGGCATCCGCCTGCTTCTTCTTTTTCTTGGAAGACATGGCGGTCAGTTGCTCTCGGGGTTGGACGGCGCGGCGGCTTCGAGCCTTCCGGTGACGATGCCCTCGTAGGTATCGAGTTTGGCGAGCCAGCGGTTGGCTTCGTCGCGTTGGGCAGGAGTGACGGCGCGGTCGGCAGCAATCTTGAGGGTGTTGCGGACCATCTTCTTGGTGTGCTCAGTTTCAGGCATGGTGTGTTTGGTGAGGTGGGGGAAAGGGGTTGCGGTAACGCCTCAGGCACAGAGACCCATGTTTTCCAAACGTATGCGGTTGATACGGCGTGAGGTTTCGCGGGGTGACGGGTGGGCCATTTCAGCGGCAACCAGTTCGGCCAAGGCGGCTTTGTAATCGGAATCTGCGGCGATGACTGAGGCCTCATCGGTGCCGTTGATTGCCGAGTCGAAAACGCGCTTTGCTTCTTTGGCCTTGGTTTCTGCGGCGATCCGGTCGGGGTGTTTGGCTGAAGTTTTCATGGGCCGTGTGTCTCAAGTTCTGAAACGACAATCCCACAATCTGAGATAAGCGCAACAAAAATGTTGTGAAATTTTATACGCTCGCCTAAGTTTGTTTTATGAACCGATTCCACACCACACTAAGTAACCTGATTCAGAGTGACTTACGCTCTGCCGCAGCTATCGCCAGAGAGGCGGGTGTTTCCCCGCAAATGATCAGCCATGTCTCTTCCGGCGTGGACTGTTCAGCCACAATTCTCGGCAAAATTCGCTCCGCCTTCCCCGAAGAGTCCGCCCGCCTCGCCCTCCTCTCCGCTTGGATCGAGGACAAGGCAGAAGAGGCCGGGGCCGATGCCGACGAAATCCTCGCAAGTCTTGGCTCTCCCAAGGGTTTCCGCATCCCCGCGAGTATCCGCCCCGCCGTGGTTCACCTCTGCTCCCTGGCCCCGGATACGCCCTCGCTCGTTGACCTGCTCAACGACCTCGCCATGCTGACCGGGCAAGGCCAGCCTAAGTCCGCAAACGCTGACGACAAAGTTGCCAAGATTATGGCCAACAAAGATGAGATGCCAGCGGTGCAGCCTCCAAAGAAAGCCAGCAAGAAAGCCTGATCCATGAAACAAGAAACTCACCTCGATAACCTACCCGCAAAGCTCCCCACGTTCTGCGTGGTTCGCCCGACATCCAAGGACTTCCCGCTGTCCGCTCTTCCTGGCATCACGCCAGAGTCATTGGCCTTTGCCGAAAAACATGGGCAAAAGACCTTCCTGCGCGTAGCCTATGAGGTTGTGAGCTTCGACACCAAGGAAGAGCTTGATACCTACACGGAAAAGATCGGATTTAATCGCTGACCTTCACTGCCCCGCCTCAAAACGGGGCTTTTTTGTGCCCTCACTTCTTCACCTCTGACGGCTGCGGGACAGGCACGGGGACAGGCGTTGGAATCGGAGGGCGTGAGTTGATTATCTTGTAGTTCGTCGGGACAGACTGCTTTTTTGTGCCTGAGCACCCGTTGCAAGTCCGCTCTGTGTTATCGAGCTTCGATCCGGTGGTGCCAAGCCCCTTGCAGACCTGGCAACGGGCCTCCTCATTCATGGTCACGGTAAAAGCTTCTCCGCCATTCAGCCGTTTTAGAAATTCATCACGTGGCATGGGTTTATTTTCGGGCGTTCCGTCGTCAACTAAGGCATAGAGAACGAGAAACTTTTCCCGTGTTTCAATCGCAAGCGGTGCCCCTATTTTGCTCACGTCGAAAACTACAGTGACCGCATTCGGGTCAATCTTTCTGATGGTCCGCTCCCTCTCTCCCTTTGGTTCCGATGGAGTTTTAGGACGGACAACAACGCCCCCAGGATACGGGGTCGGTCCAATAGTTCGCCCGTCAATGGTTATTACGGCGCTTGCAACTGAGCAAACGCAGGCGAGGAAAAGCACCGTGAGGTTAAAGGGTTTCATGGGTTAAGGATTGGTCATGTCTCCCATCCCTGTCAATCCGTGTTCAGCCTCCTTGACCAGCTCCCTTTGCCACTCCGTTGCCGGATTGGCTAGGATGTCACGCGCCTCTTCCTCGCACATCCGCTTGGGTGGAACCAACCCTTGCTCACGGACCCACGCGCGCAACTCCTCCAGCTCTGCCACCATGGCAAGTCCGGCTTCCTTGGCCTTCTCCAAAGTCCGTGCCGAACGAATCTTTTTCCGACGGTAAAACGAGCCTGGGCGATAAGAGGTCATAGCGTTGTTTATGGTGAACAAGTGTCCACTTCGGTCAATCCTGAGTTATTCACAAGATACAAACGGAGCAAAGGGAAAGCGGCAAGAATGGGGCAAGAGTGCTGTTTTCGGCCAGAAAAAAAGCCTCAACAACTTTGTGTAAGTCATTGAGGCTCAAAGTGGCGCGGGATGCCGGACTCGAACCAGCGACCAACGGTTTAGAAAACCGCTGCTCTATCCAACTGAGCTAATCCCGCGGAGGTGATGGGTGGGAAGGAAAGGGCTTCGGCGCGGCGGGCAAGCTCAGAGCGCGGCAAGGCAAAGGCAGAACTTTGAACTTCGAACTTTGAACGTTGAAGGAATGTCACTTCGCCGGCTGGGGGCGGCGAAAGTGGGTTTTGTGGACCAGGGGAAAGGCGGGGATGGAGGGCAGGACGGTCCCGGCCGGGATCGGAAGGCCGAGGAGGAAATCCTTGGCGGGCAACATCTTGCCTCCTGGGCGCTGGAGGGTCCCGAGGATGAGGACCCCGTCGCCCGTGGCCACGGCGAGACCTTGGGGACAGAGACTGAGGATGGTGCCGGGGTTCGCGGGGAGAAACTCGTGGCTGGCATGGGCGGAGCCGACCTTGATGACTTGGCCGGCGAAGGTGAAGGAGGCTCCGGGCCAGGGCTGGAGGCCGCGGACACGGTGTTCCAACTCGCTGGCTTTCAAGGTGAAATCAAGCTGGGCATCGTCCCGGGCGAGGAGGCGGCAGTAGGAAACGTCCGCCGGGTTTTGCTCCGTGAAGCTGGCGGTGCCATCGAGGAGGGCGGCGAGGTTGCGGCGCAGGAGCGGCACGCAGGCGGCGGCGGCTTTGAGGTGGAGGTCGGGCGCGGTGTCGGAAGGGGTGATGGGGAAACTCTCACGGTCGCAGACGGGCCCGGCGTCGAGGGCGCGGACCACCCGCATGAGCGAGACGCCGCTGACGGTTTCCCCGCAGGCGAGGGCGGTCTCAAGCGGGGAGGCGCCGCGGTAGGCGGGGAGGAGGGAGGCGTGGAAGTTGACGCAGCCGCCGGGGGCGAAGCCCAGCAGGTTTTCGCGCAGGATACGACCGTAGGCCATGACCACGAGCAGGTCGGGGGCGCGGCCCTCCAGCCATTCCGTGACCGCGTGATCAAGGTCCCGGGCCGGTTTCAGAACGGGGACCCGGTTTTCGGCGGCCCACTCGGCGATGGGGTTGGGGTGCCACTCCATGCCCCGGCCGGAGCGGCGGTCCGGCTGGGTGATGATCCCGGACACCTCGACCTCCCCGGGAAACCCCTGGCGCATCTCCTCCAGGAGGGGGAGGGCGATGGGATCGGAACCGAGGAAAACGATGCGGCGCATGAAGTTGCGGCGGAAGGTTGGGGCTCCGGCGTTTTATTCGCCGGGTTGGGCGGGCTTTTCGCGCATGGCCCGGCGGCGTTGGAGCTGGGCGACCTGGTTGCCGCCGCGGGGTCCCTTGCGGGCTTTTTTGTCGTTGGGGTATTTGGCGGCCTTGGCGGCGCGTCCGGGCACTCCGCCGGGGCCTTTCTTTTTGCCGCCCGGCCCCTTGCGTTCACCGGGAGCGGTGTGGAAGTTCTTCTTGGCGCGTCCGGGCACTCCGCCCGGGCCGGTCTTGGCGCCGGGGCCCTTGCGTTCGCCCGAGCCGCGTTCGCCGGTGGCGGTTTTGAGATACTTTTTGGCGGCGACCTGTTCGGCGGCGATCTGCGGGTTTTTTCCGACGTAGCGCTTTTCCTTGCCGGCGCAGACGAAGCGAAGACAGCAGCCGTCGAGGCCGAACTCCTGCACGAAGCCCTTTTCGAGATAGCGCCGGTAGGCATCTTCGAGGGCGGTTTCGCGGTTGCAGAAGAGCCTGATGGTGTGGGGTTTGGTGTTCACCTGCACGCCGTAGTAAACCTTGAAGCGCTTGAGGCCGATGATCTTGGGCTCACGCTTTTGGATGAGCTTGGCGATGAGGGTGTTGATCTTGCCGGTGGAGAGGCGTTCCTGGGCCTTGCGCTCGATTTCGAGGGCGGCCTTGAGGATGCGCTCCAGGGCATGGCCTGTGACGGCGGAGGCGAAGATGATGGGGCTGTTGGGGAGGAAGAAGAGCTGGCGGCGGACGGCCTCCTCGAACTTCTCGCGGAAGTCGCGCTCGTCCTCGTAACCTTCGATGCCTCCGGAACTTAGCTTTTTGTGGGCGAGGTCCCACTTGTTGACGATGATGGCGAGGTTGCGGCCCATCTCGAGGATGTCGCCGGCGAGTTTCTGCTCCTGGCTGCCGACGCCGTCGAGGGCGTCAATGACGAGGAAAACGACGTCGGCGGTGGGCAGGGCGTCCACGGTGCGCAGGCTGCTGAAAAACTCGACGGAGGTGTTGACCTTGGTGCGGCGGCGGACCCCGGCGGTGTCAATGAGGCGGAAGTGCCAGGTTTCGGTGGGGGAGGCGGCGTAGTCGAGGTCCAGTTCGACGGAGTCTCGGGTGGTGCCGGCGACCTCGCTGACGACGAGGCGCTCGGACTTGAGGAGGGCGTTGCAGAGGGAGGATTTGCCGACATTGGGGCGGCCGGCGAAGGCGATGCGGACGCGGGGGAAACGCTCGACCTCGACTTCCGGAGGCTTGGGGCCGAGAAGGCGGAGGACTTCCTCCTCCAGGGTGGAGATCCCCCGGTCGTGCTCGGCCGAGACGGGCATGGGGGTGCCGAAGCCGAGGCGGGAGAAATCGTCGTAGCGGTCGAGGTATTCGCCGGTGTCGGCCTTGTTGACGACGAGGAGGACTTTGGCCGAGGTGGCGCGGAGGTGGGTGGCCACGACCTCGTCAAGGGGCGTGAGGCCGGTCTGGGCGTCCACGACAAACACGACGACGGAGGCGGCGGAGATGGCGAAAAAGACCTGCTCCTCGGCGGCGGCGATGAGGGAGGCGTTCTCCTGGTTGGTGGCCAGGCCGATGCCCCCGGTGTCCAGAAGGGTGTGGCCGGCGGGAAGTTCGATGGCGTTCACGTCGCGGGTGACCCCGGGCATATCGTGAACAATGGCGAGGCGCTGGCCGGCGAGACGGTTGAACAGGCGGCTTTTGCCGACGTTGGGACGGCCGACGAGCGCGACGCTGCGGTGCGGAATTAACATAAGGGCAGATCTAAAGCCGCGGAACGGGGGCGAGGCAATTTATGATTTAGGTTTTATGACCCGGGGGACTTTCAACCCCAGCGGGCTGCCGCGCGCGACCGAAGCCGAGCCCCGGATTTACTTCGGGGCGGTCAGGCTGAAGCCCAGGATGAGAACGAGCCAGACCAGGTTGGCGGCCAGTCCCACAGCCCCGCGGAGGCGGGCCTTGCTGTTGCCGGCGCGCATGGCCCCGATCAGGCCCTTGGCGCTGAGCCAGGCTCCGAAGAGGAAAAACACGGCGAAAATCGCGACCAGTTTGCGGCGTCCTTCCTCGGTCTCGACCTGGGATTTGAGGAGAGTGCCGGCCACCAGCGCCAGGATGGGCATGCCCATGCCAAACATGGCGCATTTGTAGTAGCCCGGAATGTCCCCGCTTTCGGTGAGGGGAGGGGAGGAGGGTTGTTCTTCGGTTGGGCCTGGTTCGCTCATGGGTTCAGTTGAGGCAGAGGGAATCGTCGTCATCGCCCCCTTCGGGCAAGAGTTTTTCCAGGGTGCGGCGGGCGGCCCGGGCCTCGAGGGAGGAAGCGAGGAGGGTGAGTTGATCCAAGGTGTCGCTGGCCGAAAGCAGGCGGAGGCGGTGCGGGAGGTCGTCAAACAGCAGGTGGCTGGCGGTGTCGGCAAAGATGTCCGGTTCCTCCAAACCGTTGAGAAAGGCGATGATGGCGCGGGGAACCTCGCCCCCGAGCCGGGACACCCTGCGGGCGGCCTTGAGCACGCTCTGGCGGCATTCGCTGAGGGCTTCGGGGGAACCGCCCGCCGCGGGCAGGAGCGGTTTCAAATGGAGGCGGGGAAACGGGGCCCGGTCCACTTTGAGGATCCGGCCCCGCCAGGATCCCTGGAGGACGAGGTCGCTGGTGCCGTCGGGGTTGTGGCGTCGGTCGCGGACGATGCCCACGGTGGCGATGGTGCCGTTCCAGTCGTCGGAGTCATCCTCGGTTCCGCCCCCGGCAATCGCAAAGGCACGGTCGGTCGCGAGGGCGGCCTCCAGCATTTCCCGGTAGCGCGGCTCAAAGAGGTGGAGCGGGAGAAGGGCGTGCGGAAACAGGACCACCCCGGGCAGAAGCATGGCAGGCGTGACAACGGTCGAGGTGGCGGACATGGAGGCACTTTGTGCGGCCGCCGGCCCGAGGGCAAACCGGGAGATGGGTTGAAGTCGGCCGGCGCGCATCACCGGTCCCTTTCCGTCGGATGATTTTTTCCTCATGCGTGGCTCGCCCAGGCAAACCGAGTTGCCTGGGGTGACGGAGTCTGCTCGCATCGCATCTGTCATGAAAAACTTCCTCACCTTCGCCTCCTCGCTCTTCATTCTCGGTGCCGCCTGCCTGTCGGGTTGCAAATGTGATTCCTGTTCCGCCGCCGGTTCCAAAGGCCACGCCGAACATTCGGAACACTCCGCCTCGGCCAAGTGCGCCGTCTGTGCCGGAGCCTGCAAGGACGCCTCCTGCAAGACCTGCGCCTGCAAGTGAGGCGGTAGGCTTATTCCGCCCCGTTCCGGGGTGTTTTTTTTCGGGGAGGTTGCGCTTGGGTGCAACCTCCCCTTTTCTTTGGGTGTTCACCATCATCATGTCCAAAGTTGTCACCGGCGCGGTCTTTATCCTGGGCTTGGGTGCGGGCTACGGTCTTACCCAGGCTTTTTCCCCCGCTGCCCCCCCGGCGAAACCGGCGGCTCCCGCTTCCTCTGCTTTGACAACGGCTGGCACCTCCGCCCTGGACCGCGAGGTGGCCCGTCTGAAAAAGGAAAACGAACAGCTTCTGACCGCGCTCGACACCGCCACCAAACCTCCGGCGGCGGGTGATGCCGAGGCCAAGGCGCCACCGCAACCGCGCCGGGGGGGGATGGGGGGCATGGGCCGTGGCATGTCCATGAACGCCCAGCGCGAGGCCAGCCGCCTGGCGCGGCGCCTGAACATGAGCGAGGAGCAGTCCGCCTCGGCGCAAAAATTTCTGGCCGACCGGGCCGAGCGCCAGTCCGCCTATTTCGGCGAGCTCTTCTCGTCCGGCCGCCTGGGAAAGATCCTCGGCGGCGAGGCCGATGAGGCCGAGCGCAAGGAGATGGAGGAGGAACTGGCCCGCAACCGGAAGGAGGAGAGCGCGACGAAGTTCCGCGAGCACCTCGCCTCCTCCCTCAGTGCCGAACAGCTGGCCAACTACGATGCCTACGCGCTCAACCAGAAACAAAACGACGCCATGGTGTTCGCCTCCCGCCAGATCAACGAGATCGGGCAGAATGTGGATCTCGATGAAAATCAGAAGGACACGCTGTTTGCGGGCTATGTGAAAATGGCGATGGAGTCGGATGCCGACCCCCGCTGGGCGGCGGACGCCCCGCCCGGCATGGCGCGTTCGGCCGTGACCGGCTCGCTTGACATGGCCTACATTCCCCCGGTGGTTCAAAGCACTCTCAACGCCACCCAGCTCGCCGCCTACCAGCAAAGTGTGAAGGCCGAGGCCGAGCAGGTGAGGGTGATGCACAAGTCCGACGGCAAGTGAGCCTGCCTGACAGCGCATTTTGCGGTTGGGCCGGGCGGTGGCCTTGACGCCACCCGCGGCCGTCCTTCAATGGTCCGGGTATGCCGCGTCCCAACAGCCGTAACCCTTCGCCGATTGCCTTCGCGGTGGTGACGGCCGGTCTGGTGGTGGTGGCGGTCGGAGTCCGGTGGCTCCGGCCGGGCGACCGCGATAGCTCCGCCGGAGCGATGCTTCCCGCCGTTTGCGGCGTGGCCCTGGATACCTGTCCCCGGGCCCTGGTGATACGCCTTAACGATGGCTGGCATGTGGCCTACGACACGGAAAACGGTCGCATCCACGCCTTCTGGCACCAGGCCGGCCCCGGTGTTTCGTTTTCCGGACTGGTCACGGACGGGCAGTCGGAGGGGCTGAACCGTATCTCCGGCGTTCCGCTCTGGTCCGAGCCCCGCGAGTCGCCCTGGAAATGGGGCACTTCCCCCGCGCGCCACCGCCACCTCGGCTGGGAGCAGGCGAAAGACGGCGGGGTGAGGGTGGTGCGCGAGTTGCAATCTCCTGACCGTCAAACGGTTGTCCGGGTGGAGGAAGCCCCGGCCCGGGAGGTGGCCGACGGGGCCTGGGAACGCTCCTTTGTCGTTGCGGGGATGGTTTCGGAGGGCCTGTCCCTGGACCTTCCCGGCCCGTCCTCTGTCTGGTCGGTAAGGTCCGGTCCCGGCCGGCTGGAGTCAGCCTCCCTCGTCTTCACCGGTGACGGGACGGTGGTCCTGTCCCGCCGCCTACCCTGACCATGCGCGCCCTCGTCCCTCTCCTCCTCTGCCTTGGCGTTTCCGTCCGGGCCCAGAGTGTCCTTGATCTGACGGCTGAAACGGCCCGCCTGGTTTCGCTCAGCGGCCTGGCCACCGCCTCCGGGGATTTTGCCGCCACGGGGGACGCCCGGTTTGTGCAGGGCTGGACTTCCCGCTTCGATTACCCGAGCTGGACCCTTCAGGTCCTCCGGCCCGGACGGGTCCGTGTGGCGGTGGTGCTGAGCAATGGCGACGGGGCGGGAGGCGCGGAGTTTGCCGTCCGGATCGGCGCGTCCGAACTGACCGGGACGGTCCCGTCCACGGGCGGCTGGCGGGGACGCAAAGCGTTCCGGGTGTTGGACTTGGGGGAAATGGAACTTCCGGCCGCCGGGCCGCTGCGGGCGGAGATCATCCCGCTCCGGGTGCCCCGTCTTTCCGTCATGGGCCTGAAGGATCTGCTGCTGCTGGGCACCGGTCCCGCCCCGGCCGAACTGGCCGCGGGGGAGTCCGCCGCCCCGGCCTGGGCCGACACTCCCGGCTTTGGCAAACCCACCGGCGGCCTCCATCCCGGCCTGGCCGCGCCGGAAGACCTCACCCCTCCCGGCAGCCCCCGCCTGAGGGTGACCGGCCTCGACCGGATGCCGGACGGCCGTTTCGCCGTGGCCACCTGGGACGCGGTCGGCTCGGTTTATCTGGTGGACGCGAGCAAGACTCCGGAGGAAGGGCGCTTCCATCTTTTTGCCACCGGCCTGGCGGAACCGACGGGGCTGAAAGTGGTGGAGGGGGCTGTCCATGTCCTTGAACGCCAACGTCTCACCCGGTTGGAGGACCGTGACGGTGACGGTCTGTGCGAGGCCCAGGTCTGCGTCTCCCAAGCCTGGCCGGTCTCGTCCCACCCGGACGAAAACGCGTTTGGGCCGCTGTGGAGGGAGGGACGTTTCCTGGTGGCCACCGGGGTGGCGATGACACCGGTGGGCGTCACGAAAAATCCGCAGGTGCGGGACCGGGGCTGCGTGCTTTCGATCAAACCGGCGGACGGCTCCTATGAGGTGCTGGCGGCCGGAAACAGATCGCAGAACGGCCTGGTCCTGAACGACGCGGGCGACATGTTTCTCATGGACAACCAGGGGGACTGGATGCCCTGCAGCTCGCTCTTCCACGTCACGCCCGGGGCCTTTTTCGGACACCGCTACGACCCGCCGCATCCGTTGGCGTCCCGCCCGGTCAAAGGCCCGGCGCTCCGGCTTCCCCATGTGGAGCTCTCGGTGTCCCCGACCCAGCCCGTCTTTCTGCACGACGGGCCGTTCCGCGGGCAGATGGTGTTTGGCGACATTTCCTTTTCCGGCCTGCTCCGCGCGTCCCTGGAACAGGTGGACGGTGTCTGGCAGGGGGTGGCCCTGAGGTTCAGCTCGGGATTGCAGGCCCCGGCCAACCGTCTTCTGGAGGGGCCGGCCGGCGCGATTCTGGCGGGGGAACTGGCCATGCCGACGCTGCCCGCCTCCGGCCGCCGCGACCATGGGCTGGAGCGGGTGGCCTGGTCCGGGCGGCCGTTTTTCGACCTCAGAACGTCACGGCTGATGAGCGATGGCTTTGAACTTGAACTGACCGAGCCGCTCGCAGCCGGGTTGGGCTGGGATCCGGCCGCCTATCAGGTGACGCAGTGGACCTACCTGCCGACCGCCGAGTATGGCGGCCCCAAGCTGGAGGAGGAGAGTCTCGCGGTCGAGGCCGCCGCCATCTCGCCGGACCGGCTCCGCATCTCTTTGGCGGTCAAAGGTGTGCGCGAGGGTCGCGTGGTCCGGGTCGCGCTGGCCCCGGGACATTTTGTATCGGAGGGGGGGCGGGCTCTCTGGACCGGCGACGCCTATCACACGGTCAACCGGCTGCCCCGGGCGCTCCCCGTCCCGCGTGCGGTCCCGCCGGCGGGCTCCCGGATGTTTTCCCGTCCCGGGACCGGACTGGCCGTGTCGCCGGGGGAGTCCCTTTTCCGTTCGCTGTGCGCCTCCTGCCACAGTCCGGACGGGACGCCGATGGTCGGTCCCACGTTTCACAACCTGTTCGGGAAGAGGCACTTTGTGACCACCGGCGGGGTCCGCCACGAGATCCTGGTGGACGAGGCGTTTGTCAAAAGATCGATTCTCCAGCCTGGCGCGGACATCGCGGAGGGTTTCCAGCCGCTCATGCCCGAACTGGCGTCGCGGCTTTCCGCCGGGCAGGTGGACTCGCTGGTCGGCTTTGTCCGCTCCTGTTCCCCCGCGGGTGGGTTGTCCCGCAACCTTTTGACGGAGAAAGACAAGCGCGAGGGCTGGGTTTCCCTGTTTGACGGGACTTCCCGAAGGGGATGGGGCCCGGCGTTGCCGGGGCGGGCGGCCATGGGCTGGACGATCCGGGGCGAGGCCCTGACCTGGGCCGGCAATGCCGCCGGAGAGCTGGCCACCGAAACCGCGCTGGGGGACGGCGAGCTGGAGTTTGAGTGGAAAATCTCGGTCGGGGGCATCGCGGCCGTGGGGTTCGCGGGGGGAAGCCACCCCGATCTGCTTCTTTCGGACAACCCCGCGACATGCGGAATCTTCCGGGGGCAGCCCGCATCCGCGGCCTCCCCGAAAACGGAGCCACTGGTCTGGCAGCGGGCGAACCTTGTGCGGCTGGGAGGCCGGACCGAGGTCAGGATCAACGGGGTGAAAACCGCCGAGTGGTCCGGCCAGGATGTTGGCAAGCAGCCCTTTGTGCTGCGGGACGAATCACACCCGGTCTGGTTCCGCGGGCTGCGTTTCCGGGCCAGGTGAGATTCCCGGCCGGGGGTTCCGAGGGCCGAGGCGGGGATGGAGAACGGCTGCGGGTTGCGGGCTGATTTTGGATCCCGGATTTCACCTTCCAGGGCGTCTGGAAATCCTGTTTTGATTCGATGTTCAACACCCGGCGCCGGACATCCGGTCTCCGCCTTTCAGCCTTTTCGCCGTTCCCGCTTCCCTTGGGGCAAGTTTCCGGTTTTCAGTGGTTTATGCCCCATTTTGACGTGCTCGTCGTCGGTTCCGGCATCGCCGGTCTTTCCTTCGCCCGCAAACTTGCGGAAGCGGGTTTTTCCGTGGCGATTCTGACCAAAAAAAACAAGGCCGACTCCAACACGAACTGGGCCCAGGGCGGGATCTCCGCCGTGATGGGCGAGACGGACGACTTTGAATCGCACGTGAGGGACACGCTGATCGCGGGCGACGGGCTGTGCCGGGAGGACGCCGTCCGCGAGATCGTCTCGGGCGGCCCGGCGTGCATTGACGAACTGGTTCATGCGGGCGTGGCCTTTGACCATGAGAAGGACGGCAAACCGGCCCTGACGCGGGAGGGCGGGCACAGCCACCGCCGTATCCTCCATGTGGCCGACATCACCGGGAAGGCCATTGAGGAGGCGTTGCTGGGAGCCATCGCGCGGACGGGCCGCGTGAGCCTGCTGGAGCACGTTTGCGCGATTGATCTCATCACGCGCCGCCGCTTGGTCCGCCAGGGCCGCGCCGCGCCGGGTGGCGGTGACCGTGTGCTGGGTCTTTACGCCCTGGACACGACCACGCGCCGGGTCGAGACCTTCACGGCCCGCGCCGTCATGCTGGCCACGGGCGGGGTGGGGCAGGTTTACCAGTTCACGACGAACCCTGACATCGCGACAGGCGACGGCATCGCGATGGCCTGGCGGGCCGGGGTGGAGATCCAGAACATGGAGTTTGTCCAGTTCCACCCGACCGCGCTGTATTCACCCTCCTCGGACCGCCGTTTCCTCATCACCGAGGCGGTGCGCGGCGAGGGCGCCATCCTCCGCAACCTTTCGGGCGAGGCCTTCATGAAACGCTACGACCCGCGCGGCGACCTGGCCCCCCGGGACATCGTGGCCCGGGCCATTGACAGCGAGATGAAGAAGTCCGGCACGCCCCACGTCTGGCTCGACATCCGCCATGAGCCGGAGGCCAAACTGAAGGCGCGTTTCCCCGCCGTTTTCGCGGCCTGCGAGGCGGCCGGGATCAACATCTCGCGCGACATGATTCCCGTCGTGCCGGCCGCGCACTACCTCTGCGGTGGAGTCCGGACCAAACTCGACGCCTCGACCGCGCTGCCCGGCCTTTACGCCTGCGGCGAGGTGGCTTGCACCGGTTTGCATGGGGCCAACCGTCTGGCCTCCAACAGTTTGCTGGAAGCCGTGGTGGTGGCGAGCAAGGCCTCGGCCGCGGTCATCTCCTACCTCGGCGGACATCCGACCGAGGAGGTCAACGCCCCGGACTGGGTCGAGGGGGAGGTTTCGGACAGCGACGAGCGCGTGGTCCTGAGCCACAACTGGGACGAACTCCGCCGCCTGATGTGGGACTATGTCGGCATCGTCCGCACGACCAAGCGCCTGGAACGCGCCCGCGCCCGCATCCTGTTCCTGCGCAAGGAGATCAACGACTATTACTGGAACTTCCGCCTTGATCCCAGACTGTTGGAGCTGCGCAACCTGGTGGATATCGCCGACCTCATCGTGCGCAGCGCGCTGGAACGCCGCGAAAGCCGCGGGCTGCATTTCACCCTAGATTACCCGCAGAAACACCTGGTCGCCCAGGATACCACGGTGCGGCGCGAGGAAGAGTGAGACACGAGACAGAACGTTGAACTTCGAACTTTGAACGCTGAACGTCGAAGTCAGGAAGTGCCGAGAGGGAGAAGAAGGCCTTCTGCCTTTGCTTCGACGTTCAAAGTTCAGCGTTCGAAGTTCGATGTTCAGAGTGGTGTTTCCAGCTACTGAAGGCCGCGGCCTGGCCGGCGGGTTTTCCGTCGTCGTGGAGGAGGTTCCACACGGCGGCCTGCTCGATGCGGAAACGTTTGCCTGTCCGTGAGATGCGGATGCCGGAGTAGTCGTCAATGAAACCGTGGCCGGAGACGCGGGCGAGGAGCCGGGCGCGTTCCTCGCGGTCGGGGGCTTCGGCGGTGAGGCGCGAGGGCGTGCGGGTGAAGGTTTCCCAGTCCATCTCCCAGAGGGTGAGGGCGGCCGGGTTGCCGTAGTTGAGGACGGGGTCGGCCTCGGTGCCGTGGGAGACGAGGACAAAGGGAGCTTCGGCGAGGTGGCGGGCCAGTTCGGGCAGGGGCAGCGAGGTGGCGCCGGGAAACAGTTCGCGTCCGGTCAGTTTCAGGTGCGAACGGACGAGCCGGCCGAGGTGGGCGTGGAGGCCGGGGGAGAGCTGGGGAACGGACATGGAGGACGATGGACCTGAGTTTCAACAAGACAGATTTTGCCGCGAAAGAACGCAAAAAATCCTGAGAAAACTCTGTGTTGCCCGCAACGATCACAGCCCGAGCAGATCACGGAGGCTTTGTTTCACTTCAGTCAGGATGTCCGCTGGCAGGATGCCCATTCGACGAATGAGGCATTTTTTGTCAAAACTTCCCAGGCCCTGGACGTTTACCGCTGAAGGTTTGGGGAGCCATGAGATTTTTCCCAACTGAACTTCCCCTCTTGCGATCCTGACTTGGGAAGTGAGTGGGGCCAGGATCGCCATGGAACGCGCGTCATCCTGGGCTGGGTAATACAAGACGAGGACGGGACGTGATTTTGCCACGAAATCTATTTCAGCCCACCAGACTTCACCTGTTTTGGGTTCAGTAGTCACCGAGTTGGTCTGTCCATGCTTGAGCCTGAGCCGCATCGGAAAGAAGCTTGGTCGGCTGGGTGGTCACGGCGAAAGGCAGTTCTTCCCGCAGTTCGATTTGCGCGAGCAGCAGGTTGAAGGCGTCGCCAGGTTTCATGCCCAGGCGGGCCAATACCTTTTCAACACGGGCCAGGCGGGCAACGGGAACGCGGGCGCGGAACAGGGTGGTGGCGGCTACCTTGGGCGTGGCGCGTTTGGTGACGGTTTTGATCATGCTCAAAAGTGCTCGATTCTGCTTAGGTCGGGCAAGTCCCAAAACACGCCCGTCACGCATACGCCGTGGGATCGGCCACGCCGGCGAGCTGGAAGGCCTCGATGCGTTCGACACAGGTGCCGCATTCGCCGCAGTGCCTGTCGCCGCCCTCGTAGCAGGACCAGGTGAGCTGGAAGGGCACGCCGAGCCGGGTGCCGAGGGTGACGAGTTCGGCCTTGGACTTGCCGGTGAAGGGGCGCAGGAGGCGGACCTCGCTCCAGTCGCAGAGGCGCAGGGCGTTGTCGAGGGCCTGCGCAAACTCCTCACGGCAATCGGGATAGATGGTATGGTCGCCCGAGTGGGCGGCGTAGGCCACGGCGGAGGCCTTCTGGGAAATGGCCCAGCCGGCGGCGACGGCGGCGAGGATCATGTTCCGGTTGGGCACGACGGTGGACTTCATGTTTTCCGCCGTGTAGTGGCCGTGGGGCACGGGCACGCCGGCCGTGGTCAGGCTGCTGCCCAGCAGGTGGGCGAGGGCGCGGAGGTCGGCGGTCTCGTGGACGAGGCCGTAGTGAGCCGCAAGTGCCTGGGCGGAAACGAGTTCGCGGCGGTGGCGCTGGCCGTAGTCGCAGGAAAGGGCGAGGGTTTCCCATCCCTCGGAGCGGAGCTGGGCGAGGAGGACGGCGCTGTCGAGTCCGCCCGAGAGAAGGACGACGGCGCGTTTGTTTTCGGCGGCGGCCACGGTTCACAGGCCGGCGGGCCGGTTTTTGGGTTGGTGCTCGGCGCTGACCTCGATGGTGATGCCGCCGCGGCTGTTGAAGGTGCCGTTGACACGCATCCATTTGGGCTTCAAGGCTTTGACGAGGTCGTCGAGGATGATGTTGGAGAGGTGCTCGTGGAAGACGCCCTTGTTGCGGAAGGACATGAAGTAGAGCTTCAGGGACTTGGACTCGACGATCAGTTTGGCCGGCACGTAGCGGATTTCGAGGGTGGCGAAATCGGGCTGGCCGGTGGCGGGGCAGAGGCAGGTGAACTCGCTGGTGCGGAGGGTGACGATGTAGCCGCGGCCCTGGTGTTTGTTGGGAAAGGTTTCCAACTGGTGGGGGAGCTTGGCGGCGTCCTGCCCGAGCAGGGTCAGATGGCTGAGGTCTTTTTTTTCCGTTTGGCGAATCATGTGATGTGGGATGGGAGAATCGAGATACGAGATGAGCGAAGTGAAAGGGGCGGGAAAGGTGGATTTTGGCGAGGGGGAGCAGTTACGATGCCTAGGCCGGAGTTTCTGCCAGGCGGAGAGAGTGGACACCTTCCTCCAGACGTTCGAGATGAAGCCACCACACCGGATCCGGCAGCGCGGGAAGGACGTTCTCGGGCCACTCGCAGACAAGGAGGTAGGGAGGGACGAGAAAGTCGTGGATCAGCAGGGCGTCGAGGGCGGCGGGCCCGGAAAGCCGGTAGGCATCCAGGTGGACGAGGCGGCGGTCATGGCCGTCGTGCAGATTGAAAATGGCAAAGGTGGGGCTGGTGACCGGCCCTTTGACACCGAGGGCCCGGGCCAGTCCCTGGGTGAAGGTGGTTTTGCCGGCCCCCACCTCGCCGCTGAGAGCCAGGGTGAGGCAGGCGGGCAGTTGCCGGACCATTTCCCCGGCCACGGCCTGGGATTCGGCGGCGGATCTGGTCACGACTCCGGAGCGGAGACGATCAAGCAGGCAGGGGTCGTCAGTCATGCCACAGGGCAAGGTTGAGGTTGCGAAAAGACAAGGCCGGTTTTCCCGAAGGACAACCGGCGCTGATTGGCAGGAATTGGTTGGTGGTTGTGAGAGTCATCGGAAAGGTGGAAACTGCCATCACCCGGCCGACCGGCACCGTTACGGTGCGCTGTCTCCTCGCCCCTCAGACCTTCAGACGGTCGGCGCGGACGTAGCGGGTCTGTTCGCCTTCCTTGCGGCTGGCGGTGGGAACGCTTTCCAATTTGGTCAGCAATTCGGCGTGGAAGATACGCGCCGCTTCCAGAGCCTTGGCGTTGTCACCACATTTGCGGTCGCTGAAGAGTTTCGAATAGGTCTTTCCGCCTTTGTAGGCGCGGACAAACCACCCGTGGGTAGTTCCGGAATCAATGCGGCTGATGCCTTTGAATTTAGTGTTGGTCATGTTGTTGGATAATGAAGTGTCTTTGTAACTGGTAAGTTTTTGATTGTTAGGGCAATTTTACTTAGAGGGGAAAGAGTTTTGTGGTGGAGCAACGTATGTATTACTACTTTTGCCCTTTGCAACAACTTCCCCTATTTTCATGTGGTTGACCCTTGCTTTGGGGAAGGGTTTCGGGGGAGGTAAGAAAATTGTCTGTCAGGTGTGTCAGAGAAGTCGTTGATCACGTTGGGATAGGCTTTGTCCTGCAGGTAGATTTGAAGAATCCGCCGATGTTCGTGGTCGGAGGTGGGAAACTCCCAGCGTTGATCCGGGGGGAGGATGATTTCGGTGAAGGCCTGGTGTCGGGTGACTTTGCGGCGGATGAGGATCATGATCCTTATCAAAGCCGAAATGAGTCGTTCGTCCAGCAGGAGCATGCTTGACCCTCCTGCCGGGCTTGCCCAAGTTGGCCGATTTTCCGGTGAGAACCTCCTCTGAGATTTCCGATCCCCAGGCCTTGTCCCTGCTTGAACTGTTCCTGGTTGTCCATGTGACGGTCATGATCATCCTCACTTCATGGGGTTATGCCTTCGCCTCAAACCTGGCCCAGACCGCGGTCCTGGTTTGGGCCATCCCCGGCCTGGTCATCACCGCCATGGATTGGATCCGGCACCGGCACAACGAGCGGGGCGGGTTGGTTTTCCGGGTGCTGAGCGTGCTGCCCATCCTGTATTTTTTGGTGACGGATGTGCTGGGGCGATACAACCCGGCCTTCACACCGGCCCAAAATCCGGGGGATCCGCTCCTGTTGAATTTCTTCAATCCGTTTTTGCCGGTCAATGGAGCGCCTTCGGAATCCCTGGGCCGGTGGGCTCTCTATTCCGGGATATACCTTACCGCCATCAACGTTTTGTGGGTCGCGAAGCGGCGCCGCACACTTCGCCCCTTTCTCATCTGGGGAACGCTTAACGCCAGCTTTCTGGCTTTTCTGGGACTGCTGCAAGGCATGATCAAACTCAATAACGACGACAACGTTTTCGCCAATCGCCTCCTCTTCGTCAGCCCCTCGCCCAACCCCACCTTTTTCTCCTCTTTCGCCCAAACGAATCAGTGGACCATTTTTGCAGGGCTTTGGATCGCCGCCCTGGGGGTGACGCTTTCTTTCCCGGTGGTGACACCTCATGGCGAACCACCGGCCCACCGTTTCCGTTGGCTGCTGCGGCCGCTTTTCATTCCTTTGCTGGCCTCGACTTACATCGCCTCGCCCCTGCTTTTTGTTTCCCTGATTCTCCTGATCATGGGATGTTACTGGGTGGAACTGGGCCGGTTTGTCCTCAAATTCACCGGTGGCAAATCCACTCCCTATGGCAAGGTGTTGTTTTTTGTCACCATAGGATTGGTGGCGATGGGGGGAGGGCTTTTTTACGGTGTTTCCACCCTGATGGGAACCAAGGCCGGATTTGTTCAGAATCTGGAGCAACTGATCTCGGATGGATGGAAGATGGCCGAGGCCAGCCCGATTTTTGGCTGGGGCCCCGGTTCCTATCCTGCCGTGCATGAACTCTTCAAGCAGGATGACTTGTGGCAGGTCCACCACACGGTTTTCCCGACGACGTGGATGTCCCTTCTGATCGAAACCGGTTGGGTCGGCCTGGTGGTTTGCCTGGCAACGCCGGCTTTCCTCTTTTTCAATTATCTTCGCCAGAACTACGGCAACCCCATGGGTAACGTGCTCCTTCTGACCTGTTTTCTGGCCCTGATTCTGGGATTTGTGGAAAATATAACCTCCCACCCCGCCGTCATCCTCAGCCTGGGAATTTTGCTGATCATTGGCTATCGGCACGGACAGCTTGGGCAGTTGCGTCGCGAAGGGTGGGACATGGGCTCGGTCTCGGACCGCGCTTCCAAGCGATCAAGTGAGGCGAGAAAACAGCGGCGCCGCCGTTCGGAAGAAACCACGGAAGCTCCGGCCGGGGAAAACAGTCCCGAAGTGCCGGTGGGCGATCCGAAACCCTGAGCTCTCCTCAGCCGGCACATTTCGGCCGGACCAACTTACCTGCGGGCGGAACGGGAAAGGCTCCCCTCAGGTAAACCTTCTGCCCCCTGAGGATGGTCATCACGACCTGGTGGCGGAGTTTGCGGCCCACATAAGGTGAGTGCCGGTGGCGGTAAAACAGGTCTTCCGCACGGACCTCGCGGGCCGCTGCGGTTTCGACCAGCGAAAGATCGGCGTCCGCCCCGATGGTGATGGCCCCCTTGCCGGGCAGCCGGAAACGCCTGGCCGGTGTTTCCGCCGCGAGGCGGGCCAGCAGCGGTGGCTCCAGTCCGGCCTCAAGCAGGACTGGGAGGAGGTGCTGGACGCCGGAGACGCCGCCCCAGACTTTGCTGAAGTCCTTGGCCTCCTTGAGGTTCCAGGGCGAGGGGGAATGGTCGCTGCCGAGGGTGTCCACCAGGCCGGCGCGGAGGAAACGCCAGAGGTCGAGGCGGTTGGGTTCGTCGCGCATCGGCGGGGCGCATTTGGCCACGGCCCCGAGGCGCTCCATGTCCTCGCCGGTGAAGACAAGGTAGTGCGGGCAGGTCTCGGCCGTCACATCCTGGCCGGCCAGGCGGGCGTCATCAATGATGCGGAGGGCGGCGGTGCTGCTGACGTGGACGATGTGCAGGGCGCAGCCGGCCTCGTCGGCGAGATCCAAGGCGGCTCTGACCGCCTCGCATTCGGAGGCAACGGGCCGGGACTCGAGATAGGCCCGCACACTTGGGCCAGATGGAGTGTTGGACTCGTCCAATTCGGCATGGACCGCCACGGGCAGCCCCAGGTTGGCGGCCCGGCGCAGTCCGCTCCTGAGGGTGGCGAGGTCCGTCTTGGGGAAGTCGTCTATCCCGCTGTGGGACATGAACGCCTTGAACCCGAAAACTCCGCGCTCGGCCAGGCGTTCCATGTCGTCGAGATGGCCGGGGACAAGCCCGCCCCACAGCGCGAAATCGCAGGCCGCGCGTCCCTTGGCGGCCGCCACCTTGGCGTCAAAAGCGGCCGCGGTCACCACCGGCGGAGTCGAGTTCAGCGGCATGTCCCCCACCGTGGTGATACCGCCGGCCAGCGCCGCCCGGGAGCCGGTTTCCCAACCTTCCCAGTCGGCCCGCCCCGGATCGTTGAAGTGGGTGTGGGCGTCCACCAGTCCGGGCAGGACGAGGAGGCCGGCGCAATCCACGGTTTCCCGGGCGGATCCTTCCGCGAGGGAAACGATGCGTCCGCCGGCGATGCCGATGGCGGGATGGGGATGCGCCCCCAGGAGAAGAAGGTCGAGATCAGGCATGGTATTTTGCCAGACGTTGCACGAAGTCGGCCAAAACCTCCACGGCCACCCCGGCGTCGGCCGCCCTGATGGATTCCGCCGGGTGGTGGCTGACCCCTCCCTTGCAGCGGACAAACAGCATGGCCACGGGGCAGATGCGGGAGAGGGCGGCCCCGTCGTGGCCGGCGCCGCTGGGCAGGGCGATGGTGTCAAGCCCTTGGGAGACAATGGCTTCGGAAAACAGATCGGTGAGTTTCGGATCACAGGGCACGGAGGCGGTCTCCTGCACGAGGGTCCAAGTCAGCCGCAGTTTCCGGCGCGCCGCGATGGCTTTGGCTTTGGCCTTTAACTCACGGACCGCCTTCACCCGGATGGCGTCCGTCTGATCGCGGATGTCGAGGGTCAACGCGGCCCGGCCGGGGATGACGTTGCTCGCGCCGGGTTCCACCGCGATCTGGCCGACGGTGGCCAGGATGCCGCAGGCCTCGGCGGCGAGAACCAGTTCGGCGGCCCCGGCCAGGGCGTCGCGGCGGAGGTTCATCGGGGTGGTCCCGGCGTGCCCGGCGCGGCCTTCGAGGGTGGCTTTGATCCGGCTTTGCCCGGCGATGGCGGTGACCACCCCGACCGGCACGTTGCGGGCCTCCAGGACCGGTCCCTGCTCGATGTGGACCTCGGCGTAGGCGAAAAACTCCCCGGCGCGGCGGCGGGCCTTTTCGATGCCCTTCTCCTCGACGCGTTCCAAGTCGTCGGCCGTCAGCGTTCCGGCCAGTGCCCGGCTGCCCAGGTAGGTGGTCTGGTAACGCACGCCCTCCTCGTCGCTGAAACCGGCGATCTCGACGTGGAAGGGCAGGGTGATGTGGCGGGAACGAAGCAGTTCCACGGCGGACAAGGCGGCCAGGACGCCGAGCGGGCCGTCGTATTTTCCGGCGTCGCGGACGGTATCGAGGTGGGAGCCGAGCAGAAGCGTCCTTGCGGATTTTTCCGGGCAGTTCCAACGGCCCAGGAGGTTGAAGGCGGCGTCCACCCGGACCTCCAGTCCGGCCGCGCTCATCCAGGCGCCGACCAGCCCGTTGGCCCGGGCCATGGCGGGCGAGTTGAAGGTCCGGGTGAGTCTGCCGGCCTCGTCCGAGACGCCGCCCAGCTCGTCGAGCCGCCGCATCAACTCCCGCGATAGGTGCTGTAGGCCCATGGGGTGCAGAGAAGGGGGACGTGGTAGGAGCCGGCCGGATCGGCGATGCGGAAGCGGACCGGAACCTCGGGCAGAAACGATTCGTTACCGAAGTAATTTCCGGTTTTGAAAAGAAGCTCGTAGTCGCCCGCCGCCATCTCGCCCGGGCCGAGGAGCGGGCCGTCGGTGCGGCCGTCGCCGTTGGTCACGAAGGACTTCAGCAGCACACCGCCCCGGCGCAGCTCGATGGCCATGCCGGCGGCGGGGCGGCCGGTGACGAGGTCGAGGACATGGGTGGAAAGTTTGGCGCTCATGGGACGAGGTCGGCGAGGCGGAGGGCGGCGATCTGGTAGATCTCGCGGAGGGCGGCGGCGATCTCCTGCGCGCGCGAGTTTTTCAGCCGCAGGGGAAAGGCCTGGAGGATGGCGTCCTTTTTGTTCTGCCGGGCGCAGATGACAAAGGGGAAGCCGAACCGGGCGCGGTAGGCGGCGTTGTGGTTGCGGAAGAGTTCCGACTCGGCTCGGGTGAGGTCGGCCAGTCCGGCGGTGGCCTGCTCGCGGGTGGATTCGGCCGTCAGGACGGCCCTGGCCACCAGGTCGGGATGGGCGCGGATGAGTTCCAATTGGTGATCCTCCGGGGCGGAGCGGACCACGTCACAGAGGGCGTTGTGGAGGGCTTCCCGTGAGGCGAAGGGACGTTTCCCCGCCACGGCGGCCGCGATCCAGGGGGAGTGTTCAAACACAGGGCCCACGATCCGGACAAAATCGTCGGAGGGTCGGGAGTTCAGTTCGGCGAGGGTGTGGGGCACGGGGTTTTCGCTTTCCTCAAGCTTGGGGCGGGACCACTTTCTGACAAGACAAACGAATGGATTTTTGACGTCCGCCGTTAACGCCTCCCCCCCGATGACCCCCGACGCCCTCTACCGCGAACTCCTCGACGCCCGCTTGCGCCGTGAACCGTGCGTCCTGGCCACCGTCGCCACGGTCAGGGGCTCGGTGCCGCGCGCCGCCGGCGCCAAGGCGCTGTTTTTCCCCGACGGCCGCATCCTCGGGACCATCGGCGGAGGTCGGTTTGAAAGCCTGGTGGCCGAGGACGCCGGGGCCGTTCTCGCCAGGCGGGAAACCCTTCTCAAAACCTACCCGCTGCACGAAAAAAGCCCGGACTCGTTTGGGGCCATCTGCGGGGGAGAGGTCACCGTGCTGCTGGAGCCGCAGATCTGGGCGGAGTCGCTGACTATCTTCGGGGCGGGGCACTGCGGACAGGCCCTCTGCCGCCTGGCCAAGGGCTGCGGCTGGCACGTCACCGTGCTGGACGACCGCGCCGACCTGCTGGCCGGATGCGACGCCCACGTCCGCCACGAGGGACCGGCGCCGGAGTTTTTCGCCGGGAAAACCTGGGGCCAGACCGACGCCATCGTGTTGGTCAGCAGAAACTTCCACCTCGACCGCGACGCTCTGGCGTCCGTCCTCGCCCATCCCGGAGCCGGCTACACCGGCATGATCGGAAGCCGCAAAAAGGTCCGCCAGGTCTGCGACGAACTGATCACCCAGGGAGTTTCCCCGGAAACCCTGGCGAAGGTTCACGCCCCCATCGGCCTCGACCTGGGGGCTGACGCCCCCGAGGAAATCGCCATCAGCATCCTGGCCGAGGTCATGGCGGTGCTGCGGGGGCGGAGCGGGCAGCCGCAACGCGCCGCAAAAGCGTAGGCGGGATCAAGGTGGTCCGCACCGTGTGATTATCAAAAGCAGAAACACCCTCCCGTGCCGGCCACGTAGGACATAAAAAAGGCGGTCCCGCTTCCGGAACCGCCTTGTGATTCAATCAGAACATACCTTCAGCGAGCCCGGTTCCAGGCGCAGACGAGGGCCTTGAGGCCGGCCATCTCGATGTTGGAGTCCACCCCGACACCCCAGATGTGGCGCTGGTCGGAGGTGCGTTTGATCTCGATGTAGCAGGCTGCCTGGGCACCGGAGCCGGTGCTGAGACTGTGCTGGCGGAACTCAAGGACGTTGAAGTCCTTGAGCCCGGCGTTTTCGAGGGCCTGGACGAAGGCGGAGATCGGGCCGTTGCCGATGCCGGCGATCTTTTTCATGCGGCCGTCGTGGTTGACGAAGGCGGTCATCTCGACCTCCTCGTGGTCGGCGCGGCGGGCCACCACCTCGTAGGTTTCGAGGCGAAGGGGCGTGGAGCGTTCGAGGTAGTCTTTGCGGAAGAGGTCGAAGATTTCGACCGGGGTGAGCTCGCGGCCGAGTTTGTCCGCCACCTTGCCCACGTGTTCGCCGAACTCGGGGTGCATGCGTTTGGGCATTTCGTAGCCGTTTTCGCGTTCGAGGACGAAGGCCACGCCGCCCTTGCCGGACTGGCTGTTGATGCGGATGATGGCCTCGTAGGTGCGGCCGATGTCGGAGGGATCAATCGGCAGGTAGGGCACCTCCCAGACCGCGCCGGGAGTTTTGTCGAGTTTGTCCATGCCCTTCTTGATCGCGTCCTGGTGGGAGCCGGAAAACGCCGTGAAGACGAGATCGCCGGCGTAGGGATGGCGCGGGTGAACGGTCATGCGGGTGTTGCGCTCATAGATATTCCTGATCTCCATGAGGTTGGAGAGGTTGAGCTGCGGGTGGACGCCCTGGGTGTAGAGGTTGAGCGCGACGGTGACGAGGTCGAGGTTGCC
>JANOBW010000260.1:0-2968 GCA_031411855.1 Opitutia bacterium | reverse complement strand
CCGTAGAGGCCGAACTTCTTCAGGACGCCGGCGTGCAGCATGGAAACCGGGGTGGGGGCGGCGGTGTAGGTGCGCTGGGCCCAGGAGTGGAAGGGGAAGAGTGAGACGAGAATTCCGAAACCGAAGAGCAGCAGTCCGTAGATGTTGGACTGGACGGTTTCGGTGAGGGGCTGGGCCTTGAGAAACTCGCGGAGCGTGGGGACATCGAAGGCGACTCCCAGTTTGGCCGCGCCGCTGGTAACGTGGAGGGCGAGGAGGCCGCCGAGGGAAAGCATGGCGCCAACGGTGAGGTAGATGGCCATTTCCTTGGCCGCGTAGTCGCGTCCCGGGCCGCCCCAGCCGATCATGAGGAGGAAGGTGGGGATGAGGGCGATTTCGTGGAAGAAGTAGTAAAAAAGAACGTCGTAGCTGGCAAACAGCCCCATCAGGCCGCCCTGCATGATGAGAAGCAGGAGGAGGTAGTGGCGGAGGCGTTCGGCGGGCTGCCAAGCGGCGTAAAGACCGGCGGCGAGCCCCACGAGGCCGGCCATGGCGAAGAGCGGGGCGGAGATGCCGTTGAGGCCGAGTTTGAGGGAGCAGCCGAAGTGTTCCAGTCCGAGTGGCTGGCTGAAGGCGTAGTAATAACCGGCGGAGTTGGCCGTGGCGGTGGGGAGGGTCAGCCAGAGCCAGACACCGGCGAAGGCGGGCACGAAGAAGCCGAGGGCGGCGACGGAGCGGGTGGCGGCGTCACCCAGGCGTCCCAGGAGCAGCAGAGCGAGGCCGGCCAGCAGCGGGAAAAAGACCCCGAGAAGCAGGAGGACGGGGCAAAGCGACAGGTCGGTGGTGTCGGCTTGGGCGAGAATCAGCGGTAAAGGCATGGTGTAACTGCGGTTGGGCGGTTAGCGGGCGGCGTAGCCGAAGGCGAGGGCGGTGAAGAGGACCGCGCCGGCGAGGAACCAGTAAACATAGGCGTGGAGGCCGCCGCGCTGGAGCTGGCGGGCGCCGAGGGCCAGGAGGCCGGGGATGCCGCCGCCCAGGACACGGACGCACACCCCGCCAATCAGGGCCTGGTCGAGCAGACGAATGAAGACCGCGACAGGCTGCTGGATGCGGGCCACATAGAACCCGTAGATCTCGTCGAAATAAAGCTTCGAGCGGGACAGGCGGAAGAGGGCGGGAACCGAAACCTCCAGGCGGTCCTTTTCGGAACCGGGCTTGTAGAAGGTGAAAGCCAGACCGGCTCCGACGATGAGGAGGGCGCAGGTCACGCCGAGAAGCAGACCGTGGATCTCGTGAAACTCGGGGAGTTTTTTCCAGAAAGCACCAATGCTTTCTGGATAGAGTCCGACATAACCGCCCGCGACCGACAGAACGGCCAGGACGATCAGGGGGAGGAGCATGACGAAGGGACTCTCGTGGGCGTGTTCGGCATGTTCGGAGCGGGGTTTGCCCAGGAAGGTGATGATCCAGAGGCGGAACATGTAGATCACCGTGAGAAGGGCCCCAAAGGTCAGGGCGGCGAAGACCAGTTTGTTATGCTCGAAGGCGATGCCGAGGATGGCGTCCTTGGAGAAGAAACCTGCCGTGATGAACGGCGTGCCGGCAATGGCGAGGACACCGATGGTGAAGGTCAGGAAGGTGACGGGCATCTTCTTGGCCAGGCCGCCCATCTGGTAGATTTCCTGCTCATGGTGGCAGGCGTGGATGACGGAACCGGACCCGAGGAACATGAGGGCCTTGAAGAAGGCATGGGTCGTAAGGTGGAACATCGCGACCGAGGCCCCGATGGCGGGGGAAACCTGGGCTCCCACGCCGAAGGCCGCGACCATGAAGCCGAGTTGGGAGAGGGTGGAGTAGGCCAGGATCTTTTTGATGTCGGTCTGGCCAAAGGCGCAGAAGGCGGCGAAGAGGGCGGTGACGGTGCCGATCGCGGCGATGACTTGGAGGGCGTCGGGCGTGAAGAGGAAGGCGGTGCGGGCCAGGAGGAAGACGCCGGCGGCGACCATCGTGGCGGCGTGGATCAGGGCGGAGACGGGGGTGGGGCCTTCCATGGCGTCGGGGAGCCAGACGTGGAGCGGCATCTGGGCGGACTTGCCGAGGACGCCGCAGAAGAGGGCGAGGCCGAGCCAGGTTTCCTTGGTGATGCCGGCTTTGCCGGCGGACATGGCCTCAAGTTCGGAGAAGTTGGTGGTGCCGTAGGCGGCCCAGACGCCGAGGATGCCGAGGAGGAAGCCGAAGTCGCCCACCCGGTTGGTGATGAAGGCCTTCTTGGACGCGGCGGCGGCGGAAGGTTTCTGGAAGTAATGGTCAATCAGGCAGTAGGAACTGAAACCGACCAGTTCCCAGAAGATGAAGACCATGAACAGGTTGTCCGCCAGGACGATGCCCAGCATGGAGAACATGAAGATGCTGAGACCTCCGAAGAAACGGGCCTTGGCGGAGTCGTCCGCCATGTAGCCCAGGCTGAAGAGGTGGATCCAGAAGGCGACAAAACCGACAACCAGCAGCATGGTGGCGGCCAGCGGGTTGAGGTTGAAACCGAGGGAGACGGCGAAGTCCCCGACCCGGAACCATTCCCGGGAGGCCGTGGAGGGCGGGATCGGGCCGGCTTTGCAGACGACCCAGAGGGTGATCGCGGCGATGACACCGGCGGCACCGACGGAAACCGCGGCGGCGAGGTTTCCTTTGCGGCGCAGGAAGCAGGCGATGATCGCGGCGGAGGCCAGCGGCGTGAGCAGCAGGACCGTGAGAAGGTTGTGGAGGGTGGGCGAGTCCATGGGGACGTGCGGGTTAGCGGCCGAGTTCGTTGAGATCGTCCAGCATGATGGTCTGGCGGCGGCGGAAGAGGGCCACGATGATGGCGAGGCCGACAGCCACCTCGGCGGCGGCCACGGTGATGATGAAAAACACGAAGAGGTTGCCGTCCATCATGGGGCGGTCCGGTGTGGCGTTGTGGCGGCTGAAGGCCACCAGGGCGAGGTTGGCGGCG
>JANOBW010000259.1:0-2079 GCA_031411855.1 Opitutia bacterium | reverse complement strand
GTGGTGTAGTCGTCAGACTGGTTCTGCTGGTTCCTGAGCGAGCGCGTCATGCGGCCGGCCTGGTTGAAGGCTCCCGAGGCGTTGACCAGTGAGCGCAGCGAGCGCGCGGCGACCTGCTCGTAATGGGACTGGCCGGATTTCAACTCGGCGGGCGAGATGTCGAAGGCGATGGCGCCGGGACTGAGGCCGAGCGGGTTGAGGTGGGCGCTGGCGCTGTCCAGGGTGGTCTGGAAGGTGTCGCCCGCGTCGGCCAGTTCGGGCAGCTCGGGAACGGTGGTGCGGTCGATCTTTTGCACGCCGGTGTGGTATGGGTCCACGTCAGGCACGAGGGCGTTCCCGACGACCCAGTTCAAATAAGCGCCCTGGGCGCCGCGGCTGCCCCACTCATCCAGGCCCTGGTGGCTGGTCACTGTGGTGGCGGTGTTGGTGGGCTTGCTGTCGCGGTAGGAGGACCAGCCGGCGGCGGGATCGTCCTTGTAGGTCTGCCGGTAGACCAGAGCGGCTACCTGCTGGGCAGTGCGGGCGAGATTGCCGGCGGCGGCGGCGAATTTGCGCTCATCCTGAAAGTCCACGGTGATGGCCTGTCCGAGCACGGTCACGGCCTCCGCGCGCGGGGTCCAGGTGAAGCTCGAGCTGGCCAGGAGGCGGTAGTAGCCGGTGAGGGCGGTGAGGTAGTGGCCATAGGCGTCGCCGTGGCCCTGCGGGAACATGCGCTGGGCGTCGGACTCGTCGACCACGCCGTTGGCCGTCGTGCTGCCGACTTTTTCCTTGATGTTGTAGTTCACGGCGTAGATGACCTCGCCGCTGTTGATGCCGTGGGTGTAGTTCCAGTAGAGCCGGTTGTATGCGGGTCCCTTCTGGACGCCGGGGCTGACGAAATCATCCCGGCCTTTGAGCAGGGCGAGTTCCTCCTCCAGCGAGTTTGGCACCTGGCTTTCAAAGGAAAAGCGACTGGAATTCACCTCTGTGACGGCGGCGACCCCCACGTTCGTCGGCTGATCGTCGATGGAGATGGTGGGATTTGCAGCGTCGGCGTAGGCCTCGTTTCCGAGGATGGTGTAGAGGTCATTGAGGTAACCGGCCGCGAGGATGAGGGCGTTGTTGGTGTCGGGGTCATTGACCGGCGCGGCGGCGTCGATGCTCATGCTCTTGGCCCGGTTGAGCACGGTCTCGTAGATCTCGATGAGGCCGGCGTCGTTCAAGGTGTCCAGGGTCAGGGCGATGTCGCCCTCCCAGCGCTTGCCCGCCTGGGTGATGACGCTGGTGTCCGTGTTGACCTGGTTGTTAAAAAGATCCTTCACGCGCTGCTCGAAGGGGTTGATGGCGGCGAGGACCCGCTTGACCCAGCCTTCAACGAACTGCGGCGGCATCCAGCGGGAGTAGGGCGTGCCGAGCACATTGCCCGTGCTGGCCTTCGGCTTGTAGCGCATGGTGAACCAGCGATCGTTGAGCACGAACTGCGGCCCGCCAAAGGGATTGGCTGGATCCCCGCCGATGACGGCTGTGTTTTTGTTTTTTCCCGTGGGGTCGGCAGGTGTCTGCCACGTCGTGCCGGTGGTGACGAGGTCCACCTCCTGCGCGGCCTCGAGCACCACGGTGAGGGCGGAAATGGCGTTGGGATCCGCAGTGGTGTAGAGGGCGAACTCCACGGTGTTCACCGCAGCGTTGAAGTAGGCGGACGGGATGGCGAACTGCTTGAGGCTGTCATTTCCACCGGCGGAGGTTTTGCCGAGGTTGGTCAGGCCGCTGCGGGAGTTGGTGAGCGTGAACTGCGGTTCTGGGGCGTTGTAGGCCACCACGGCCCGGCCATTCACGAAGAGCACGAGGCCGTCCCTGGTGCCGATGTCGAGGCTGAGGACGACGCTGCCTGGCACGCCGGACGTGAAGTCCACGCCGACGCTCGACTTGGCAAAGAGGGCCGGGAAACCGGCGGCGATCTCGGCGTCCGTGTAACTGGTGGCGTCGATGACCGTGGTGGTCGGCTGGTTCTGCGCGTTGAGCGTCGGCGTGGACTTCACGTCCGGCGTGCCAGGCAGCGTCGTCCTCAGCCTCGACATCGGCACCAGGGACGGCCTCGTG
>JANOBW010000258.1:0-5827 GCA_031411855.1 Opitutia bacterium | reverse complement strand
TTCCAGAAAATCGCCCCGGGTCCAGGCCTCCGCCGGCGTTCCTCCCCAATAGCTTCCCACCAACCCCTGGGGTATGCCCGGCCGGGCCAGGCGGCGCTCACGGACAAAATGATACCCCACGGCGGAAAATTCTTTGACCGTTTCCTCCGTCGCCAGGGTCCATTGCCCCTCGACGGTTTCCAAGGGGTCGGCCGAGGCTTTCTTTTTCACCAGAAACAGACGCACGCCGGCGTCCTGGGGAGCCTTGAGAAACTTGTCGGCGTCCTGGGAACGGGACAGGGCAAACTCCATGTTGCTCTGACCGGAACACAACCAGACCTCGCCCGTAAGGACATCGGAGACGGCCACCTCCTCGGCCCCGCTGCGGGCCTTGAATGTGCCATGCTGGTCGGGTTTCACCGCCTCCAGGCTGGCTTTCCATCGGCCATCCGCTCCGGCCTGGGCGCGGGCCGATTTGGTTTCCGAACCAAGCTGAAGCGTCAGTTCAACCTCGGCCCCGGGAGCGGCCCGCCCCCACACCTTGGCGGAGTTTCCCGAAGGCCAGACCATGTGGTCACCGAACAGGGACCCCAGGCGCAGGACGGTTTCAGCCGGCAAAGACGACGCTCCCAACAGGGTGCCGGAGGTGACAGTAAACAGTAGGGTATGCCTCATAAACACCTCACTCCAACCACAGCGGCAGGCCGGAAGCAAAGCCGATAAACGGCTCCGCCCGAAACCCCTTCCCGTTGCCACCCCATACCGGCCCTCACGCCGGTGCCGCGGAGCAAAATCGGCGAAAACGCATCGGGCCGTTGACCATCGCGCGGGACGTTCCTCTACTGAACCCCGTGAAGTCCGCCGCCCACACCGCCTCCGGTCTCGTCCTTTCCCGTGAGGAGCGGGGCGAGGCCCACTGGCAGTTCGCCCTCCTGGATCCCTCGGCGGGAACGGTCTGGCTGCTGCAACGGCGGTCGAAACGGGGGGGGCTTCCCCCGCCGGACCTCTTTGACCATATCCGCGTGACGTTTGAGCGGCCGGGCGAGGGCCCGGGGTTTGTCCGCGATGTGGAGGTCATCAGCAAATCCGACGCCCTGGCCCGCCACTACGAGGCCTTTGCCGCCGCCAGCCGCTTCGGGCGCATCCTCCTTCAGAACGGCCGTCACTGGGCCGATCACGCCACCCCCTGCGATCTTCTGGTCCGCTCGCTCCACCACTGGATCGCCGGAGCCTCGCCCGATCTCGTTTATTTCAAGGCCGTGTTTCTCCTCGCCCAGGCCGAGGGCCTGCCCGTCCGGGCGCAATGGCTGGCCGAACTGCCCGCCGCCCTGAGCCTGCCCGCCCGCAGGATTCTTGGCGCCGACCCCACCACCCTCCCGGCCCCGGAAGTGCCCGTGCGCCTTCTCCTCCACCTGGAAAACTGGCTGCGGGACGAGGGGCATTTTGAGATTCCACCCTGAAAAGATTCGCCCGCTTTTTCCCCGGCTCGACAGCCGCCAACGTTTCCGCCTTAACTGCCTCACGCCATCGCCCCCCATGAAGTCCGCCACACCTTTCCTCAAATTCCTCCTCTTCGTCATCCCCATCGTCGCCATCTGGTCGGTGGGCCAGCAGCTCGGATGGTTTGTTGACCTGGAAAACTACACCCTCGACCTCCGCTACCAGCTCCGCGGCCAGGTCGCCTCGCCCCAGAAGATCACCTACCTCAACCTCGACGAGTCCTTCATCGCCAACCGGGGGGAAAAACCCTGGCACCGCAAACACTTCGCCGACTGCATCCGGGCCGCCATCCGCGACGGCGGAGCCAAGGCCATCTTCTTCGACTTGGTCTTCTCCCAGGCCACCGCATCCGACCTCGTCCCCCAGAACCTCATCAACGATTCCGACAAGGAACTCGCCTCCGCCATCAAGGAGTTTGGCGGGAAGGTCGTCCTCGCCGCCCTCTACTCGGACGTCAAGATGCCCTACATGACCCAGGCGGCCGCCATGCCCCTGAAATACCGGCCGATCGAGTTCATTGATTCCGAGACCCGGAAACGCAAATTCCTCACTTACAACAACGCCACCAACCCCTACCCGGAAACCCCCTCCTACCCCATCATCTCGACGGAACAGGGCCGCCTCGGGCTCATCAACGTGGACCTGCCGCGCGGTGGCGACGACACCCCGCGCTGGATCCCGCTGTTCACCGAAACCGTTTCCGACGCCGAAGCCCGCAACCTCTTCATGAGCGAGCTACGGCACCTTGAGATTCCCGACGAACGCGGCGTCTTTGTCCGCGAATCCAAAGCGGCCGACGGCTCCTCCACCTTCGAAAAGAAACATATCTCCGTCCGCCCCTTCGAGCTCCTCGGCGGCAAACTCGACAAACTACACCCGCAGGTCATGGGAACGGAAACGATGGTCTCCAATCCGGACCTCATCAACAGCAAGGACCTTGATGTCCCCGGCTATCATATCCTGGACGAAAACCTCAAGATCGTCCGCACCTACAGCAGCAAACCTGTCGCCCGCACCTTCTACACCGCCGCCATCGAAACCCTCTGCGCCGCCCATGGCCTGACTTCCGCCGAGGCCGTCAAAATCTTCCCCGACCACATGGAGATCCGCGACGTGGGCCGGGGCAACGGCAGCACCAACAAGGTCCTCTACACCATCCCCCTCGTGGACGGCCAGGCCCTCGAGATCAACTGGTTCGCCAAGTGGAGGCCGAATGACGGCAAGAACTTCACCGACAACAACATCATCCAGGTCAGCATGAACGATGTGCTGGAGGCGCTGGACTTCATCTACAACGCCAAGAGCAACGCCGCCGACGTCAAGGCCGCCATCAAGGAGATTGACGAATACCTCGCCGCCAACCCCGGCATCCCCGCCGCCGAACGCGAACAGCACCTCAACGGCCGCGGCCAGCTTCTCGCCGTCCTCGCCGAGGAGGACAAACTCCCCGAAAAGATCACGGAAAAACGCCGCTGGCTCCGCGACAAGTTCGCCGACTCCATCGTCTTCGTCGGCCCGACCGACCTCGCCCTTCAGGACTTGGCCACCACCCCCTTTGACAGCACCCCGGTTCCCAACGTCGGGGTCCACGGCAACCTCATCAAACAGATCGTGGCCGGCACCTACCTGGAACGGCCCGCCCCCTGGGTCGCCCAGACCCTCATCATCGGCCTGAGCGCCCTGGTGGTCATCGTCTCCATGAGCAGCGGCCGCAGCTGGCTGATGCGCAACATCTTCGTCCTTGTCCTCATCGGCTACTGCGCCCTCTCCTCCGTCCTCTTCAACCAGAACAACACCGTCCTCCCCGTCTTCGCCCCCTGCGGCTGCGCCGCCCTCGTCGGGGTCGCGGGCCTCATCTACCACATGATCGGCGAGCAGCGCGACAAGGCCCGCATCCGCAACATCTTCTCCACCTTCGTCGCCCCCCAGGTCGTGGACCGCCTCGTGCAAGGCCGCGACATGCCGGCCCTTGGCGGCGAAAAGACCGAGATCACCGCCTTCTTCACCGACATCGAGGGCTTCTCCGGTTTCTCCGAACTCATCGAGCCCACCCAGCTGGTCGAGCTCATGAACGAATACACCGAGGAAATGACCTCGGTCCTCTTCGCCAACGAGGGCACCCTCGACAAATACATCGGCGACGCCATCGTCGGCATGTTCAACGCCCCGGAACGGATCCCCCTCTACGCCGTCCGCGCCTGCCGCACCGCCGCCGGTTTCCAAAAACGCCAGCTCGAGCTCTGCGAAAAATGGCGGATCGAGGGCGACAAATGGCCCGAGATCGTTTTCCGGATGCACACCCGTATCGGCCTCAACACCGGCATGGCCACCGTCGGAAACATGGGCAACAAGCAGCGCATGTCGTTCACCATGATGGGCGACACCGTCAATCTCGCCGCCCGCCTCGAAAGCGCCTGCAAATACTACGGCATCTACATCCTCGCCTCCGACACCACCCGCGAGGCCGCCGAACGCACCTCCCCCGGCGAGTTCATGTTCCGCACCATTGACATCATCCGCGTCCAGGGCCGCACCACCCCCGAACGCGTCCACGAACTCATGGGCATCCGCGCCTCCGTCTCCATGAACACCCAGTTCTGCGTCAAACTCTACGAGGATGCCATGGAGCGCTACTTCCACCAGGACTGGGACGCCGCCACCGAACTCTTCCGCCAGGCCTCCGAGTTCGAGGACCGGAAACCTGGCAGCCCGGGCTTCAAGACCAACCCCTCGCTCACCATGATGGCCCGCGTCGAGAAGCTCCGCCTCGATCCGCCCGGCAAGGGCTGGGACGGCTGCTACAAGCTCGAGGGCAAGTGAGCCGTTCCGCCGGAAGCGGAAGGCATTTATGATTTATGATTCTTGATTTATGATTTGGAAGGCAGCCCACAGGCCTCGTTTCCCATCGTTTGCCTCGGTCATTTTTAATTTTTAATTCTTAATTTTTAATTACCAAAGCATGCCCGCCTCCCTCCTGATCGTTGACGACGAAAAAAACACCCGCGAGGGCCTGCGCGCCGCCCTGGAGGACGACTTCGAGGTCTATGTCGCGGCCTCCGCCGAGGAGGCCTTCCAACTTCTGGAAAGCGAGAAGTTCGACCTCGTCCTGACCGACCTCCGCATGGCCGGCCAGAGCGGCATGAGCGTGGTGGACAAGGCCGTGGCCCAGCCCCACCACCCGGCTGTCCTCATGATGACGGCCTACGGCAGCGTGCCCGTGGCGGTGGACGCCATGCGCCGCGGCGCGACCGATTTCCTGACCAAACCCATCCAGATTGACCAACTGGAGGTGAAGCTCAAACAGGCCCTGAAAAACCGCCGCCTCGAGACGGAAAACAAGGTCCTCCACCAGCGCCTCGACCAGAAGTTTTCCGAAGGCGGTGAGATCGTCGGCGACTCCCCCGCGCTCAAGGCCGTGCAGGACCAGGTCCGCCTCGTCGCCGCCTCCCGCGCCACCGTCCTCCTCCTCGGCGAGACCGGCAGCGGCAAGGAACTCTTCGCCCAGGCCGTCCACCAGCACAGCGACCGCGCCCGCGAGCCCTTCGTCGCCATCCACTGCGAGGCCCTCCACGCCAACCTCCTCGAATCGGAACTCTTTGGCCATGAGAAGGGTGCGTTCACCGGGGCAACCGAGCGCCGCGTCGGCCGCTTCGAGACCGCCGACAAAGGCACCCTCTTTCTCGATGAAATCGGCGAGCTCTCCCTCTCCACCCAGGTCAAGCTCCTGCGCTTCCTCGAGACCCGCACCTTCGAGCGCCTCGGCTCCAGCAAACCGCTCAAGGTGGACGTGCGCCTCGTCGCCGCCACCCACCGCGACCTCGCCCAGCTCGTGAAAGAGGGCGCCTTCCGCGAGGACCTTTACTACCGGCTCAACGTCGTCCAGCTCCGTCTTCCTCCCCTCCGCGAACGCTCCAGCGACATCCCCTTGCTGCTCAAACACTTCACCGCCCGCTTCGCCGCCGAATACGCCCTGCCTCCGGTCAAATTTTCCGCCCCCACCCTGACCGTCCTCTCGAACTACCGCTGGCCGGGAAACATCCGCGAACTCCGCAACTTCGCCGAAAACGCCGTCGTCATGCGCCGCGGCCAGACCCTCCAACCGGCCGATCTCGACCCCAAATTCACCGCCATCGAACCGGCCCGGTCCCCCGTCGGCTCCGAAAACGCGCCCTCCCTCAGCGTGGAAGACAACGAGCACCGCCTCCTCCGCGACGCCCTCCGCCAGACCCGCGGCAACCGCTCCGACGCCGCCAAACTCCTCGGCATCTCCCGCCGGACCCTCCACCGCAAACTGCACCTCTGGCCCGACATTGATCTGTGATTGATAGGGAGTGCGGTGGCAGAGCAA
>JANOBW010000257.1:0-5455 GCA_031411855.1 Opitutia bacterium | reverse complement strand
AACGCCGACCAGCCCTACGACCGGTTCGTCACCGAGCAGCTGGCCGGCGACCTCCTGCCCGGCGCCACCGAGGAGCAGATCATCGCCACGGCCTACCACCGCAACACGCCCCAGAACGACGAGGCCGGCACGGACGACGAGGAGTTCCGCACCTACGCCATCCTTGACCGCGTCAACGCCACGTTCGACGCCCTCCAGGGCACCAGCATCGGCTGCGTGCAGTGCCACGGGCACCCCTACGACCCCTTTGTCCACCGCGAGTATTACCAGCTGATGGCGTTTTTCAACAACACGGCCGACGCCGACCGCGACGACCAGTTTCCCACCCGCAAGGTTCACGCCAAAAACGACGTGGCCCGCGCCGCCGCGCTGCAAAAGGAAACGGCCGAAGTCCGGACGGAACTCGGCCATCTCCATCAGGCCCGGGAAAAGGACTTCGCCGCCTGGCTGGCCAAGGTCGCCCCCACCCCGTCCGGCGTGGCACTCACGGGAGTCAGCGTCACCGCCACAGCGGGAACGTATGCCGTCCGGCCCGACGGACGCATCCTGCTCCAGGGCAAGGTCCCGGAACGCACCACCCTGACCGTCAAGGGCCAGGCCGCCACCGGGAAAGCGGCCGAACTCATCCTCGACATGATCCCCGACCCCACCCTCCCCCGCCAGGGACCGGGCACCAACCCGGAGGGCGGCAACTTCATCCTCACCCATCTCACCGCCACGCTCAACGGCCGCCACCTGGAGTTTTCCGGAGCCACCGCCACCTTCGAACAGAAAGGCTGGCCCGTGGCCGAGGCCCTCAGGTTGGGCGCAAAGAACCAGGGCGAAGCCGGCTGGGCCATCGCAGGTGGCGCGGGCCGCGCCCAGACGGCACGTTTCCGTCTCAAGACTCCGGTGGACATCCCCGGGGGTGCCGCGCTCAGCGTCACCCTGGCCTGCGAAAACGAACGCTGGCCGGAACACGTGCTCGGCTCCTTCCTCCTCAGGACCGGCGCGGGCGGCCCTGATAACTCCGCCACCTCCGGCTTGCCCAGGGAGATCGCAGACCTCACCGCGAAGCCCCGCCGTGACTGGAATGGGGATGAGGCCGGCAAGGTCTGGCGCCATTTCGATAACGAACAAAAAGACGGCCCCGCCATCGCCCTCGACCGGAAACTTGCCGAACTCGGTGCCGAACTCGCCGGGCTGCCCGTGGCCACACTCCCGATCATGGCGGAACTGACTGGAAAGAAGGCCCGCACCACCCAGGTGTTTCACCGGGGCAACTGGATGGACAAGGCCGAAAAGGTCGAGCCCGCCACGCCCAAGGTCCTGAACCCATGGCATGACGACTACCCGAAAAACCGCCTTGGCTTCGCCCGCTGGCTGACCAACGGCGAAAACCCGCTGACCGCCCGCGTCCAGGTCAACCGCCTCTGGGAGCAGCTCTTCGGCACCGGCCTGGTCGAGACGTTGGAAGACTTTGGCTCCCAAGGGGAACGGCCACCCTACCAGGACGTGCTCGACGAGCTCGCGGTGCGTTTCCAGGGAACACTCAGGTGGAGCCAGAAGGCCCTGCTCCGGGAAATCGTCCTGAGCCGCACCTACCGCCAGAGCTCCAAGGTTTCCCAGGAGTTGCGGGAGCTGGACCCCGCCAACCGTCTCCTCGCCCGGGGACCGCGCTTCCGCCTGACCAGCGAGCAGCTCCGCGACCAGGCCCTGGCCGTGGGAGGCATCCTCAGCCGCAAGATGGCCGGCCCGTCCGTCATGCCCTACCAGCCGCCCGGCACCTGGCTCGTGCCCTACGAGGGGAAAAACTGGGCGACCTCCCAGGGTGAGGATTCCCGCCGCCGCGCCCTCTACACCTTCATCCGCCGCAGCGCCACCTATCCCAGCATGGTCACGTTTGACGCGCCCAACCGCGAGTTCTGCGTGGTCCGCCGCACCCGCACCAACACCCCGCTGCAGGCCCTCGACTCCCTCAACAGTCCGGTCTTCTTCGAGGCCGCCGAAGGGCTGGCCCACCGCATGACTGGCGCCACTCCGGAGGAAAAAATCGCCCGCGGCCTGGCCCTTGCGATCCTGCGTCCGGCCCGGGACCACGAGATCGCCGCCCTGCGCAAACTCTACGACCAGACCCACGGGGACTTGAAGCTGGTGGCCAACGCCATCCTCAACCTCGACGAGGTTCTCACCAAAAACTGAAGCCATGAACCACCGGGAAACCCTCCGCCGCGCCTCCGTCGAACACGTCACCCGCCGCTTCTTCATGAAGACGAGCACGGCCTGCCTCGGCGGCATGGCCCTCGGCTCGTTGCTCGCGTCCAAAGCGGGAGCGGACCCGGTCAGACTCCACCATCCAGCCCGGGCCAAACGCGTCATCTACCTGCACCTCGCCGGAGCGCCCTCGCAGTTGGAAACCTTTGATTACAAACCGGAACTGGCGAAACTCGACCGCCAGCTCTGTCCCGATTCCTTCCTCCAGGGCAAACGTTTCGCCTTCATCAAGGGCGTGCCGAAGATGCTCGGTCCGCAGGTGAAGTTCGCCCAACATGGCCAATGCGGCGCGTGGGTTTCCGACCGCCTGCCCGAACTGGCCCAACTCACCGACAAGATGTGCTTCGTGAAGAGCATGTGGACGGAGCAGTTCAACCACGCCCCCGCCCAGCTCATGCTCCAGACCGGCAGCCAGATCAAGGGCCGCCCCTGCCTCGGCTCCTGGGCCTTCTACGGCCTCGGCACGGACAACGCCGACCTCCCCGGCTTCATCGTCCTGGCCAGCGGCGGCAAAAACCCCGACGCCGGAAAAACCGTCTGGGGCAGCGGCTTCCTTCCCAGCGTTTACCAGGGCGTCCAATGCCAGGGCCACGGCGAACCCATCCTCTTCGCCGAGAACCCCGAGGGGGTGACCCGTGACGCCCGCCGCGCCTCACTCGACGCCATCAACACCATCAACCAAAAGACCGCCGAGGAGTTTGGCGACCCCGAGACCCTCACCCGCATGAGCCAGTATGAGCTGGCCTTCCGCATGCAGATGAGCGTGCCTGAAGCCACCGATGTCGCCTCCGAGCCGGACCACATCCACCGGATGTATGGGACGGAGCCGGGAAAAAACTCCTTCGCCAACAACTGCCTCCTGGCCAGAAGGTTGTGCGAACGCGGCGTCCGCTTTGTCCAGCTCTACGACTGGGGCTGGGACGCCCACGGCGACAGCGAGGCCACCTCGCTCAACGGCGGCATCGCCCGCAAGACGGCGATGATGGACAAGACGGTGTCCGCCCTCCTCCGCGACCTGGAGCAGCGCGGCATGCTGAAGGACACCCTGGTCGTGTGCGGCGCGGAGTTTGGCCGCACCCCCATGATGGAAAACCGCAACGCCGGGAAGGACAACCCCTTCGCCGGACGCGACCACAACCCCGGCGGCTTCACCGTCTGGATGGCCGGCGGCGGGGCGAAGGGCGGGCTCAGTTACGGCGAGACCGACGACTTGGGCTACCAGGCCATGGTGGACAAGGTCCACGTCCACGACCTCAACGCCACCATCCTCCATCTCCTTGGCCTGCAACACGACAAACTCACCTACTTCTTCCAGGGCCGGAACTACCGCCTGACCGATGTGCATGGGACAGTGGTGAAGGGGCTCCTGGCGTAGGGGCGGACCTCGCGTCCGCCCGTGGTGGACTGCTTGTGCTCAGCAGAGCTTGGCATTGCGGTCCAGGTAAGTCTTCCCGAGCTTGGGAGAGGCCAGATCAATCTCGGAAAAGAGGCCCTGGAAAGTGCTCTCGAAGGACTCCGTTTCAATGTATTTGAACCCCGCCTGGAGCGTATTGAGCAGTTCGCCGTTTTGGGTGCGGGCCTAGTTGGCGATGCTGTTCCAGAGGTGCGATGGCTGGATGACGTAGTGCGTCTTGCGGCGCATCTGCTTCTCAAACTCGGTGATGTCGTCCGGGTTGTTGGCATACCACAGGGCCAGCGGCCCGCGGCGGTCTTCTGTAGCCAGAGCGGGGTAATCCTTGCCCAACTCCTTCTTCGCCGCCGTCTCGTAGTTGTCCGAAAGGTAGCGCAGGAAGAGAAACGACAACATGTAGTCGCGGAAATCGTCCGCATCCATCGCCCCGCGCAGTTGGTCGGCGATGCCCCAGAGGGTGGAGCCCAGTTTCTTTTGGTTTTGGTCGGTCATGTGCTCTTCTGCTCTCCCGTGGTGGCGGCCTGACGTCGCAGCTCATCGGCAGGAATCCGCAACAGACGCCCATCTTTGACGATGACGAGGTGCGTGTTGGTCTGAATCGCCGTCTGGCGGGCCGATAAGGACGCACGCTTCAAGGCCTCCAGGGAGGCACGCAGGGCGGGATCTTTGGCTTCGGATAAATCGCGTGTTTTCATAAGTTTTCTCCCCATTCGAGCAGAACGGGTTCTGCGCCTTCGTTATCATATTTTGACCATGCATCCACTTGAACTTTGTAATGGAGATCAAAATTCCGCAACCCGGCGACGAAGCGGCGGCGGATGACGGCTTCGGGAATCGAATGACCGCCTTGGCGGACGCGGGCGGCCACGCGGGCGATGGCCGTCTCGGCATTGGGCAAGCTGAGGAAATACAGGCTCACGTGGTAGCCAAGGGCACGCCATTGCACGATGTGGCGCACATAGGTCAGGCCGGAAAGCGTGGTTTCCAGGGCAAAACTTTCACCCTGCCGCACGCACGCCGCCATCTCCTCCGAGCATCAAACGCCCGGCTTTGAGGGCCATTGCATCAGGGGTAAAGGGCGACAGGCCCGCCGCGATCAGGTCGGCATTGATGAAGCGGGGGCACCGGGCTTCTTCCGGTAGAAAGGAACGGGCAAAGGTTGTTTTCCCCGCGCCATTGGGGCCGGCGATGATGATGATCTTTTTTGTCATCCTTGGAGCATGTCAAAGGCTGGCAACGGAGGAAAGCTCACGCCAAGACGCGAAGACGCAAAGGAAGGAAGAATCCAAAACTGGTTCCCCTTCACATCTTTGCGCCTTGGCTTCTTGAGCGAAGCGGGCGTGAGATTCATGGTGACTCTCCTCCGGGGATGGGAAAAGCTGCTGCATCAGGCCTTGCTTGTGGAGAAACAAGGGGGCTCACGCAAAGACGCGAAGACGCAAAGGAAGGAAGAATGCCAAAACTGGTTCCCCTTCACATCTTTGCGCCTTGGCGTCTTGAGCGAAGCGGGCGTGAGATTCATGTTTCGGCGAAGCTGTCGAGGTGCGTGATCTTTTGTTGGCCTCGTCCGCGAACTGATAGACGGGAAGAAAGCGCTCGTCCTGATTGAAGGCAAAGTGGCGGGCGTTGTTGTTGGCGAAATACCAAGTCTCGTTCTTATTGCTGACGATGAAGAGCTGGAGAAAGCAAAGGAGCGTCTTGGTGTAGCCGTTGCCGGGGTCGTTTTTGTAGTCCACGATCTGCTCCATGGCCCGGAGGGGCTTGATCCCGAGGGCTTTCAGCTCAATGACG
>JANOBW010000256.1:0-5715 GCA_031411855.1 Opitutia bacterium | reverse complement strand
CTGAGGAGGGGAGCGATGGACCAGCCGAGACAATACGGCTTTGTCCTCCTCGGACAACTTGCCGACGTTTTTGTGGTTGAGTCCAAGGCCGATGAAACCACCTCGACTTTTTCCCCTCTCCGCGGCCTTCCTTTTACTGGTGGGCAACGCCATCGCGCACGACCTCGCGGGCGGCGGCTCGGGACACCGCCTCCACCATCTCTCTGCCAGTCCGCCCCGGGAGATCGCCCCGGGCTGGTTTGCCGCGACGGCCAACCCGGTCGCCACGCGCTCCACCTCCCGTTTCGGTGCCCCACCTTCCGCAGCCCCACCACCCGCCCTGGCCGCCGTCTTCGAACCATTCGCCCCCCGCGTCAAGGTCCGCTGGAACGATACCACCCTCTTCGTCGAAACCTCCGGCCTGCCCGAACACGGCCTCATGCGCGGCATCACCAACTGGCAGCAGCAGGTGCCCGTCCCGCAGGACTACCTCGGGGCCAACGCCTGGTCCCTCCCGCTCCACCCCGTCCCCGCCAAGGAACCGCTCTCGATCAAGGGGCGGTTTCTCCGGGGTGCCATCGCCCTCGCCGCCAACGGTGTGCCCATCTTCAACCCCCAGAACAACCGCGGCGAGATTTCGGCCGACATCGGCGAACTCGACGAATGGGGCGGCCACTGCGGCCGGGCCGACGACTACCACTATCATGCCGCGCCCCTGCATCTGCAGGAAAAACTCGGTCCAAACCGGCCCATCGCCGTCGCCCTCGATGGCTATCAGATCTTCGGCCTGACCGAGCCGGACGGTTCCGCCCCGTCCCGGCTCGACTCCTTTAACGGACACACCACCAACGCTTTGGGCTATCACTACCACGCGTCCACATCCTATCCCTTCGTCAACGGCGGCTTTCACGGGGAGGTCTCCGAGGTCGGCGGCCAGGCCGACCCCCAGCCTGGCGCGCAACCGGCCCGCGGCGCCGGCCCCCCCCTGCGCGGAGCGAAGATCACCGGATTTGAAACCACCGGGAAGGACGCCTGGAAACTCAGCTACGAGGTCGGCGGCGAAAAACGCGCCATCGTTTACGCCGTCAACAGCGGCAACACCCTCACCTTCGAATATCAAAACGGCCAGGCCGGCACCTCCCGGGAAACCTACCAGCGTCGCTCTGTCGGAGCCGGACCGGGCGGCGGAAACGGTGGCGAAGGCCAACGCCGGTCCCGGGGTGAAAATCCCGCGCGGCCGGGGGACGGATCCGTCCCGGTTTCGCCCAAGTCCCCCACCGCCAGCGGCTTCCATCTCACCAGCCCGGTCGTGGCCGAAGGCGGGGAACTGCCCGCGGAGTTTACCGGGGACGGCGTTGGCCACTCGCCTCCGCTCGCCTGGAGTGGCGCCCCGGCCGGGACCAAAAGTTTCGCCGTTCTCATGGACCACATCCCCGGGCCCGGCGACGTGAAGTGGTATTGGACCGTCTATCAGATCCCGGCCGGCACCACCTCCCTTCCGGCCAACTCCACCGCGATCGGCAAGATTGGAACCGGTTTCAAAGGGCGGATCGGTTACGAGCCGCCGCATTCCCAGGGCCCCGGCAGGAAAATCTACACCATCCGGCTTTACGCCCTCTCCGCCGAACCCAAGGTCACCGTCCCGCCCGGGGCGGTGAACCGCGATGTCCTCCTGGCCGCCCTCAGGGACATCACCCTTGCCTCCGCCGAGCTCAACGTCACCTGCACCCGGTCTGAAAACACCACCGCGGCCGCCGGTCGTCCCAATACGCAACCCTCTGGCAACCAAGGGGAAAACAACAGCCCCATGACGCGCCCCCGCCGGCCCGAAGTGGACGCCCTTGATCTCAACCAGGATGGCGTGATTGATGCGGCCGAACTTAACCAGGCCTCGGCTTCCCTCAGGAAACTCGACCTCGACGGCGACGGCAAACTTGGCCCCGACGAGATTCGCCCCGGCCGCCGCGATGATATCCCGGCAACGGCCTCGGGCACTTCTGCTTTCCCTCCGGCCGCCGGCCCGCGCGGCAACCCTGCCGGTGGCAATCTCGTCAAGGCCACGATGGCGGACACCATCAGGGCCGAGGTTTACGCCGACAACTGGTTCGCCCTCTACGTCAACGGCCGGCTCACCGTCGTGGACCCCATCGCCTTCCTTCCGCACAACGTGGTCAGTGTGGACCTGCTGCCCGAATACCCCATGACCCTTGCCGTCATCGCCCACGACAACGCCGACCCGCAAACCGGCCTCGAATATGGCAACCACATCGGCGACGGTGGCCTCATCCTTAAGTTTGCCGACGGCACCGTGACCGACGCCTCGTGGAAAGTGAAGGTCCTCGAGCGCGGCCCCTTGAACAGCGACATTGCCAACCCCAAAGTCGAAAACTTCCAGCGTCCGGCCAACTGGTTCGCCACCGACTTTGACGACAGTTCCTGGGACAATGCCACCGTCTTCACCGAGGATCAGGTCAAGCCCAGGGAGTCCTTTTATCAGCACGATTTCACCGGGGCCAAGTTCATCTGGAGCAAGGATATAGGGCTCGATAATACCGTCCTCTTCCGCAAACGTGTCGAGAGGCCGGGCGCGGTGCGGCGCTGGACCGCCCAGCCCGCCGGCCCGCTCCCCGCCCCCTAGTTCTCCCGCTTTTTTCACTCGTTGCATGAGAACTCCAGGCCACCGTCGCCAGAACCCGCCCGCGATCCCATGACTGACTTCCGACTTCCGGCCGTTCTGGCCGTCCTGCTCTCCGCTTTTTCGGCCTGGGCGCATCCGAACCTGCAGAACGCCCTCTGGGTTTCTTTCGAACCCGAAACAGTCCGCCTCGCCGTCAATGTGACCGCCAGGGAGATTTCCGTCGCCCAGCAGGTCGGCCTGCCCGGGGCTGACTCCATTCCCGGCGAATTCGCCTTCGCGGCCGAGGCCCATAAATCCTACCTCCTTTCCCACCTCGAACTTTCATGCAACGGCAAAGCCCTGGCCGGAAAGTTCGTCAAACTCAGCCCGCCCGCCGCCACCGGGGACCCGGAGTCCACCTTCTACCAATACGAGCTCGAGTATCCCCTGGGCGGACCGGCCCCCGCCGAGGTTTCGTTCCTCCACTCCATGCTGAAGGAATGGCCCTATGCCGCGGGCACCCCCTGGAGTGTTTCCTATGTCGTCCGGAGCAAACGCTCCGACCGGGACGGCGTCGCGACCGGACTCCTCCGCTTTGCCGAGACCATGGCCGTTCCGACCGGATGGGGAAACGCCGGCGGCGGATCCGCCCGGTCCGGACCCGGCGTTGTCCGAATTGCCGGGGAGTATGTGCACCATGGGTTTATGCACATCGTCACCGGCTACGACCACCTGCTTTTCGTCACGGCGCTTGTCATCGCCACCCTGGGTTTCAAGGAGATGTTCAAGGTGATCCTGGCCTTCACCGTGGCCCACACGCTCACCCTGGCCCTTTCGGTTTTCGACCTCGTCCGCCTGCCCTCCTTCCTGGTCGAGCCGGTCATTGCCGCGAGCATCGTTTACGTGGCCTTGGAAAACATCCTGCGTCCGCACCGGGCCCATTCCCGCTCCCGCCTCCTTGTCGCCTTCGGCTTTGGCCTCATCCACGGCCTGGGTTTTGCCGGCGGCCTGCTTGAGGCCATGGAGGGGCTTCCCCGTCTTGGGATCTGGGTCTCTCTCGCGGCCTTCAGCCTCGGCGTCGAAATCGGCCACCAGACGGTGGTTCTCCCCCTGTTCGGCCTCCTCCGGCTGACCCGGCGCGGGGCCTCGCCCGGGCGGCAGCGGTCGCTGACCCGCGGCGCCTCGGCCCTGATCGCCTGCTGCGGTGCCTATTACCTGGCCGTCGCCCTGCGCGAGGCCATGGCCTGAGCAGGGCGTCCCCTTCGCTTCGTTTCCGAACCATTTTCACCCACACCACCCCCCATGAAAAAACAAACCATCACCCTCGCCGCCCTGCTCGGCCTCTCTTCCGGCCTCCTCAGCGGCCAGGAAGCGCCGCCGTCCGTCACCCCGCCCGCCCCCGTCCGTCCCCAGGTGGTGCGCCCCAACGCCAGCGGCCCTGCCGCTCCCGGTCAGCCCGCGCCTGGAGGGCAGGGGCAGCGCGGCCAGCGGGGCGCCAGCCCCATCATCGCCGCCCTTGACCTCAACAGCGACGGCACGATTGATGCCGACGAGCTGGCCAAGGCCACCGAGTCCCTCAAAAAACTCGATAAAAACGGCGACGGCAAACTCACCGAGGACGAGTTCCGGCCCCAGCGCGGCACGGGTCAGGGCGGCCCCGGTGGTCAGCCCGCGCCGCCCGGCCCGGGAGCCCCCGGACGAGGCCAGGCCCGCCCCGAGGGAGGCCCTTCGGCTCCCCCGCTCCCCGCTCCGCCGGCGCAGTGATCCTCCCGCCCCCGCATTTCCCACCCCTCCGTTTTCTTCCGGAGCTTGACGCCCCCATGAATCAAAACCTCCCCGATTTCCGTCCCGGCCGCCTGGCCATCCTCCTTTCGCTCGGCCTGGCCGGTGCCGTCGCCTTGGCCCATCCCGACCACGGGGATGGTGATGGTTCCGGCTCACAGCTTGTGCCCGTCTTCTTCCTCGCCCAGGCGGACGCGGGCACGGCTCGGAAGTCGGGCGGAGTTTCCTCCACCGTCCCCCGCAACGAGGTCGCCATCACCACCGAGGGTGGCTTCCGCGTCATCACCTCCAATGGCTGGCCCGACCACGTCCCCGGCGCCTTCCCCCGCCGCGGCAATCCGAACGTCCCCGTCGCGCAGACATACGTTTTCCGCGTCCCGTTGCAGCCCAAGGAGTTGGAAACTCCCACCCAGCGGGGTGGCTGGTGGTGGGGGGTGGCCCTCAACGGCGTCCCCTTCGAGCCCGGCACAGGGGAGACCTGGAACAACGACCCCCGCTCCGGCTGGCGCTACGAGGCCGCCACCGGCTTCCTCAACCTCGGCCTCGACGAGCACAACGCCCACGTCCAACCCAACGGGTCCTACCACTACCACGCGCTTCCCGTCGGGCTTGTCGAGAAACGCGGCGGCGACAAGGACCGCATGCTCCTGATCGGCTGGGCCGCCGACGGATTTCCGCTTTACACGTGCAGGGCCCACACCGACGCCAAGGACCCGAAAAGCCCCGTCCGTGACATGAAGGCCAGCTACCGCCTGAGACCAGGCCCTCGCCCCAACATCGCCGGCGGCCCCGGTGGCGACTTTGACGGCCGTTTCACCCAGGACTTCGAGTTCGTCCAAGGCCTGGGCGATCTCGACGAATGCAACGGCCGCCACGGTGTCACCCCTGAGTTTCCCGAGGGCACCTATTACTACTGCGTCTCGGCGGATTTCCCCTTCCTCCCGCGCCTCTGGAAGGGTGAGCCTGATCGCAGCTTCTTCAAAAACGATCGGCCGCCCGGAGGCGGCCCCGGCACCGGTCCCCGCGACGCCCCTCTGGGCGGCCCTCCCCGTGGCATCATGGAAGGCGGTCCCGGCCCCGCCGCCAATCCGGGTGGTCCCAACGCCCAACCGGCGCAGCCCTCGGCCCCGCCAGGCCGCCCCGGTCCCGGCGGAATGCCCCTCCCCCCCTACCTCGGTGTCCTTGACGCGAACCACGACGGCGTGATTGACGCCGACGAGCTTTCCAGGGCCACGCAGTCGCTCAAGTCATTGGACAAGAACGGCGACGGCCAGCTCACTCCCGACGAATACCGCCCGGCCGGCCCCAACGGACAACGCCCCGCCGCCACCCCCGCG
>JANOBW010000255.1:0-7897 GCA_031411855.1 Opitutia bacterium | reverse complement strand
AGGCCGGATGTGTCCCGGTCGTGATCGCGGACGACATCGTGCTCCCGCCGGGACCCGACTGGGAGTCATTTGCGATCTTTGTCCCCGAGGCCGAGGTTTCCCGCATTCCGGAAATCCTTTCCGAACATGAGGCCGGGGCGGAGCAGCGCGGCCTGCTGGCCCGTGAGACGTGGAACCGTTTTTTCTCCCCTCAAAACTCGGCGCGAACCCTGTGCCAATCCTACCTCGAAATCCGGGCCGGGCTGGCGGGCCGCCGTTCCGAAGTGGAGGGGAAAATCCGGCGGGACGAATGGCTGCTGCCGGAAAACATCCGGGGGCGGGCCGGTTGTCTCAAAGCCCGGCTTAAGCGGTTGGCGGGCAGGGGATAAGCTCCGGGCCGGCAGGGCTTCCAGGTTCAGATGGGGTCCCGGACCAGGGCTTGGACCGACTCCACATCCTCGGCGCGGCAGGCGAAGAAGTTGGAGTAGCGGAAGAAATCGTTCCAAACCTCGTAGCGCAACGGGTGCAGGCCGGTGCTGCGGACCAGGAAAACGGTGAAGCCCAGGTGGTTCAGGTAGCGGATGGCATCCGCCAGGGTGGAGCCGACCGAAGCCCAGTGGGAGTTGTATTCAAACTGCACGAAACGGGCCTTGGTGATGACCTCGTGGGCCCCCCGCAGCACCTTCAGGTCGTAGCCTTCGGTGTCAATTTTGAGGTAATCAATCCGCAGCGGGGAGTTCTTGAATTCGGCGTCCAGGGTGGTGATGGAGACCTCGGTGCAGTTGCCTTGGCCGGGGGCGGAGCCGTCCACCAGGGAGCTGCCTTCCCCGCAGTTGTCCTCCTGGGCGAAGATGGCGGTGCCGACATGGTCGGAGACGGCCACATCGCGGATGACGGCGTCCTTGCCCTTGAAACGTTCCTTGAGTTTTTGGACGCAGGTGCGGGAGGGTTCGTAGATGAACCCCTTGGCGTTGGCGTGTTTGAACATGTGGTCCGACCATTCCCCGACATTGGCCCCGACATCCACAAAGGTCGTGATCTTGGCGGCGAGGTGGTCAATCAGGGCGTATTCCCCGTTCCGGTTGGAGTCGCAGGTTTCCCCCAGATGGTAGGCGATGACGCTGTTGGCCTGATTGCGGACCTTGGCCGCCAGCCAGGAGGCGGTGGAGGAGGTGGCGAGCCAGCGGTGGATCTTATCTTGGAGGGCCTTCATGTGGTGAAACGTGCAGGGAAAGTGCCAGTGATGCGACAGCTGACAATTCTGATTTGTCCCGCCCGGGAAAAAGCTTGGCCGGTTCCCGGAACCGGTTTCTCCCTCCGCCTTGTTTTGTCCGGCACTTCTTGTTGCGGGAACAACCAGGTGTGTTTTTGCTCTGTCCTTCCGCGCCTCCTTCCCTTCAGGTGCTTCTCCTTACACTCTCACTCCCATGAACCTGCGCTCCTTCGCTCTTCCGTTCGCCACCGCCTTGATGGCGGTCGCCACGGTTTCCTCCCACGCCGCCGAGACCAAGCCTCTGCATGTCCTGCTCGTTGCCGGCGGCTGCTGCCACGACTACCCGGCCCAGTCCAAGATCCTCCGCGACGGCATCCAGGCCCGCGCCAACATCCAGGTGGATGTCGTCCTTTCCCCGGACAAAAGCACCAAGCCCTCCTTCCCCCTGTATGCCAACGCGGACTGGGCCAAGGGTTACGACCTCGTCATTCATGACGAATGCGCCGCCGACATCACCGACAAGGCCATCGTCGCCAACATCCTCAACGCACATAAGACCATCCCCGCCGTGAACCTCCACTGCGCCATGCACAGCTACCGCTGGGGCAACTACCAGGCCCCCGTCAAGGCCGGGGCCGACAATGCCGGCTGGTATGAGTTTATCGGCCTCCAGTCCACCGGACACGGGGCGCAAAAGCCGATCAACCTGACCTTTGTGGACAAGGAGCATCCCATCACCAAAGGCATGGCCGACTGGACCACCATCAACGAGGAACTTTACAACAACAAGGGCTTCTTTGACGAGCATCCCCTCATCACCGGCACCCAGGAAGTGAACGGCAAGACGGACAAAACCATCGTGGCCTGGACCAACGAGAAGTTTGGCGCCCGCTCCTTTAGCACCACCATCGGCCACAACAACGCCACCGTGGCTGACGCCCGTTACCTCGATCTCGTTGTCCGCGGCGCGCTTTGGTCCGCCAACAAGCTGAACGACCAATACCTCACCGCCTACAAGGGGCCCGAGGGCAAGTTCACCACCCTGGACGCCCCCAAGAAGGAAGAGAAAAAGCCCGAGAAGAAGTGATCCTTCGACTCGCTCCCCTTTGCCAGCCCGCCCGGTTTTTCCCGGCGGGCTTTTTTTGGGCCCCGTGATCGCCCGGGGATCAAAAATCGTGTGTTCTTTTTCCGGTGTGGAGACGATGCGTGAGGTTAACCTCAGCCCTGTGCCGTGCTCCTCCTGAATAAACGTCTTCTTCCCCCTTGCTGTGACCGGAACAACTGCAACCCAATTAACTCTGACTTTTACCCCGCTTTCACTTTTTCATCACATTCATGACCTTGCGTTCCTTTGTCCTGCCGTTTTCCGCCGCCACCCTGGCCCTGCTCGCCTTTCCGGGCTGCGCCTCCCACACCGAGGCCAGGCCAATCCGCGCCCTGCTCATCACCGGCGGCTGCTGCCACGACTACGCCACGCAGTCCAAGCTGCTCAAAGAGGGCATCCAGGCCCGCGCCAACGTCCAGGTGGACATCGTCCTGGCCAAGGACAACACCACCACCACGCGTTTCCCCATGTATGAGCACGGCGGCTGGGCCAAGGGCTACGATGTCGTCATCCACCAGGAATGCGGCGCCGATGTGAAGGACATCCCCTACATCCAGAACATCATCAACGAGCACAAGACCGTCCCGGCCGTGAACCTCCACTGCGCCATGCACTGCTACCGCAGCGGCACCGACATCTGGTTCAAATACCTCGGCATCCAGTCCAGCGGGCACGGCCCCCAGCAGCCCATCAGCGTCAACTACGTGGACAAGGAAAGCCCTATCACCCAGGGCCTGGCGAACTGGACGACGACCAAGGACGAGCTCTACAACAACGTGAACCTCTTCAACCCGCATCCCCTCGCCCTGGGGAAACAGATCCAGCCCAACGGCACCACCCAGGAGTTCGTCATCGCCTGGACCAACGAGACCCAGGGGGCCCGCACCTTTAGCACCACCATGGGGCACAACACTGAAAATGTCGCGGAACCGAACTATCTCGACCTTGTGACCCGCGGCGTCCTCTGGGCCTCCGGCAAACTCAACGCCGACTATCAGAAGCCCTACCAAGGTCCGGCCGGCACGTTGACCGTCATTGAGAAGCCGGCGAAGTAAGCCTCCCCGCCGCTCCCACTCCTTTACCGCAAACTTATGATCGTCCGTCCCTTCGCCCTGCCCGCCACCGCCGCGTTTCTGGCCGTCACCGCCCTTCCGGCCTTCGCCGCCGAACCCCTCCATGTCCTCCTCGTGGCCGGCGGCTGCTGCCACGACTACCCGGCCCAGTCCAAGATCCTCCGCGACGGCATCCAGGCCCGCGCCAATGTCCAGGTGGACGTCGTCCTCTCCAAGGACTCCAGCACCTCGCCGCGTTTCCCGATGTATCAGTCGGCCGACTGGGCCAAGGGCTACGATCTTGTCATCCACGACGAATGCGCCGCCGATGTGACGGAGCGGGACTACGTCGCCAACATCCTCAACGCCCACAAGACCGTCCCGGCCGTCAACCTCCACTGCGCCATGCACAGCTACCGCTGGGGCAACTTCGGCGAGCCCGTCAAACGCGGCGCGGACAACGCCCGCTGGTATGAGTTTCTCGGCCTCCAATCCACCGGCCACGGCGCGCAGATCCCCATCGCCCTCGATTTCGTCAACAAGCAGCACCCCGTCACCCAGGGCATGGCCAACTGGACCACGATCAAGGAGGAACTCTACAACAACCGCAGCCTGCTCGACCAGGAGCCCCTCATCGTCGGCACGCAGGACTACGGCAACGGCAAGGTGGAGAAAACCATCGTGGCCTGGACCAATGAGAAGTTTGGCGCCCGCTCCTTCACCACCTCCCTCGGGCACAACAACGAGACCGTGGCCGACGCCCGCTACCTCGACCTCGTGACCCGCGGTCTCCTTTGGTCCGCCAACAAGCTCAACGCCGACTACCTCACCCCTTACAAGGGTCCCGAGGGCAAGTTCACCCTCATCGAGAAACAGGCTCCCCCGCCCAAGGTCCCCAAGGCCGGCGGCGGCCCGGCCGTGAAGGTCACCGCCTCCAGCACGCAGGGCGGCAACGACGAGATCAACGTCCTCGACGGCGAGGCTGAGACCCGCTGGTGCGCCGACGGCGGCAGCGTCCCGCAATGGCTTCAGTTGGAACTTCCTCAGGCGGAGAAACTTACCGGCATAGACATCCTCTGGGAGCAGGCCGACACCATCTATTTCCACAAGGTCGAGGGCTCGGCCGACGGCAAGGCCTGGAAGGTCCTGGCCGACGCCACCAACACCAAGGACAAGGGCCGCAACCAGCACACCTTCACCGCCGACGGCATCAGGTTTGTCCGCATCAATGTCGAGAAAACCTCGGCCGGCGGCGCCGCCTGGGTCAGCATCCGCGAGGTCGTCCTCAAAGGCCCGAACCTCAAGGGTTTCACCGCCATCGGCAAGGACGGCAAAAGCGGCGTGGACGCCTTCGCCAAGGAGGGCAACGTCCCGCCGGCCATCGAGGCCGTCACGCCCGAGCGCGAGGCGCAAATTCTTAAGGATGTGAAGGTTCCGGAAGGTTTTGATCTCACCCTCTTCGCCAGCCCGCCCGCCGCCAACTACCCGGTTTACGTGGCCGCCGCGCCCAATGGCGACCTCTACGTCTCCAGCGACGGCAACGGCTCTCTCGGCCGCAAGCCCCACCGGGGGCGCATCCTCCGCCTGCGCGACACCAATGGCGACGGGCGGGCCGACCAGGTCACCGAGTTCGTCAAGGACCTCGACTCCCCGCGCGGCCTCGTCTGGGACCACGACCGCCTCTACGTCATCCACCCGGCGGACGTTTCCGTCTTCATTGACAAGGACGGCGACGGCGTGTCCGACGAGACGAAAACCCTCGTCAAGGGCATCGCCTTCGGTTTCGCCGACCGCCCGGCCGACCACACCACGAACGGCCTCAGCATCGGCATTGACGGCTGGCTCTACATCGCCGGGGGGGACTTCGGCTTCATGGACGCCGTGGGCACCGACGGCCGCCACCTCCAGCACCGGGGTGGGGGAGTGATCCGCTTCCGGCCCGACGGCTCCGGCCTCGAGCTCTACGCCGACGGCACCCGCAACATCCTGGAGGTCGCGGTCGGCCCGACCATGCAGATGTTCTCGCGCGACAACACCAACGACGGCGGCGGCTGGGACGTGCGTTTCCACAGCTTCACCGGCGGCGAGAACCACGGCTACCCCCGCCTCTATAAAAATTTCGATGACGAAATAATCAAGCCCCTCGCCGACTACGGCGGCGGTTCCGGCTGCGGCGCGGTTTACCTCGACGAGCCCGGCTTTCCCGAGGAGTGGAACCACGCCCCCATGAGCTGCGACTGGGGCACCGGCGCCCTGTGGAAGCACACCGTCAAGGCCAAGGGAGCCACCTTCGAGGAGACGGAGAAACCGAAGCCGTTCATCAAGATGACCCGCCCGACCGACGCCGATGTGGACGCCCTCAGCCACGTTTACCAGGCCAGTTGGAAAGGCGCGACCTTTGACTGGGAAGGCGGCAATGTCGGCTACATCGTCCGCGTCACCCCCACGGGTTACAAGCCCGAGGCCCTGCCCGACTTCGACAAACTTTCCGACGGCGATCTCGTCAAACTCCTGGAAACCCCCAGCCACCGCCGCCGTCTCGAAGCCGAGCGCACCCTCATGCGCCGCGGCCTGAGCGACGCCACCCTGGCCTCCCTCAAGACCCTCGCGGCCGACACCACCAAACCCATCGCCACCCGCACGGCCGCGCTGTTTGCGGCCCTTTCGGATCAGAAGGCCGCCCGCGCCCTGCTCGACAGCCTCAACCCGCCCGCCAGCGACGGCGAGTTTGCCGTGGTTTACGCCCGCTTCGCCGCCGAGGTCGCCACGCTTTACGGCCCCTCCGCCTCCCTGCCCAAGGCCTTTGCCGTCCACGCCTCGCCCGCCTTCCTCGTCCAGGCCGTCCGCACCATCGCGGCCTGCCCGGGCTGGTCGCCCGCGGCGGTGAAGTCCGTCCTGGCGAAAACCCTGGGCGAGAGCGACTTTGTCGTCCAGCAGACCGCCTACAACGCCCTCGGCAAACTCAAGGCCTCGGCCATCGGCTTCGAACTGCTCGACGCCTCCACCGACCCCGCCTTCCGCCAGGGCGCCCTGCGCGGCCTCCGCCAGATCCATGACCCCGCTGTGGTCAAGGGCCTGGCCGACCGCCTCGCCCGCGCCAACGATCCCCAGGTCCGCAAGGGGCTCATCTCCGCCCTGGCCCGCCTCCATTTCCTCGACGGCACCTGGAAGGGTGACAGCTGGGGCACCCGCCCCGACACCCGCGGCCCCTATTACCAGCCCGAGGCCTGGGCCGGTTCCGAGCAGGTCGCGGCCGCACTCAAGGACGCCCTGTCGAAATCCTCCGGGGAGGAAACCTCCTTCATCGTCTCGGAAATGAGCCGCAACCGGATGAAGTCCGACGAGGCCCTGGAACGTATCGTCGCCATGGCCGCCCAGGATCCCGCCAAGGCCGCCGTCGCCGTGGGCCAGCTGGCCGCCGCCGACACCATCCCCGCCGCCGGCATCCCGGTCCTCATCGCCGCCGCCACCGCGCCCGGCTCGTCTCCCGAGGTCCTGTCCCAGGCCGTCGTCGCCCTCTCCAAGACCGACTCCGTCCCCGGCCTCACCGCCGCGCTCTCCGCCCTCGGCGCCCTCGACAAGGCCAAGGGCTCCGGCAAGGAGCAGGACGCCGCCCGCCAGGCCTTCCTCGCTGCCCCGAAACTGGACCTCGCCGCAGCCGCCTTCGAGACCACCGCCTCGGCCGTGACCGGCGGACCCTCTTCCTGGGCCGATGCCGCGCTCCTCACCATCTCCGCCCGCAAAAACGCCAGCCCGGAAAACCTGGCCGCCGCCACCAAGGCCCTCGAGGCCGGCTGGTCCCAGCCCAAGCGCCGCGTCCAGATTCTCAAGGCCGTGCAGATGGTCAAACACGCCCCCTACGCCGACAAGGTTCTGGCCGCCCTGGACGATCCCGATCCGGAGGTCGCCAAGGCCGCCGACACCGTCGCCAAGGCCCTCAAGTTTGAGAAGAAAACCGGCAAGGAGCCCATGACCGCCACGATGAAACCCGACGATGTCATCGCCCAGGTCCTCAAAACCAAGGGCGACGCCGCCCTCGGCGAACAGCTCTTCACCCGCCAGGGCTGCGTGGCCTGCCACACCACCAACCAGAGCCAGGCCCAGAAGGGGCCCTACCTCGGCAACATCGCCCAGACCTACAAACGCCAGGAGCTGGCCCAGAACATCCTCGATCCCAACAAGACCATCGCCCAGGGCTTCAACACGGAGATGTTCACCCTCAAGGACGGCAAAAGCCTCATGGGCTTCGTCACCTTCGAGAGCGCCGACCAGGTCAAACTCCGCGACATCGCCGCCACCGAAAACACCATCGCCGTGAAGGACATCGCCAAACGCGAACGCCTCCCCAACTCGATGATGCCGCCCGGCCTGGTCGCCAGCCTCACCGTCCGCGAGTTCGCCAGCCTCCTCGACTACCTCGAGGCCTTGTCGAAGAAGTGAGCCGGGTCGCCGGAGGCGAAATGACCAAGCTCCAAGCTCCAAGCCCCAAAGAAGCCTCAAGCTTCAATCCGGCCAGGACGGTGTGGCCGTGCGCAGCACCGTGGAGTG
>JANOBW010000254.1:0-16884 GCA_031411855.1 Opitutia bacterium | reverse complement strand
CCCCGGCCGAGACCGCCGCCCTGCCCGGTGTCGCGACCCAGGACTTCGAGTTTGTGGAGCTGACCAACACCGGCCTCACCACGCTGGATCTCTCCGGCTGCTACTTCGACGAGGGCATCACCTTCACTGTGCCCTCAGGTGTGAATCTCGCGGCCGGGTCGTCCCTCATCATCGCCAAGCGCCCGCAGGCTTTCACCCTCCGCTATGGAACGTTGGCCGGCGTCACCCTGCTCGGAGGCTACAGCGACAACCTCTCCAACAGCGGTGAAAAGCTCACCCTGCGCGAGCCGAACGGCGAGACGATCCTTTCCTTCAGCTACCTCGACACCTGGTATCCCGCCACCGACGGCGCGGGCAAAACGCTCGTGGCCAGCGATCCCTCGGCCGCCTACACCGCCTGGGATCTGGGCGTGGACTTCTGGCGCGAGAGCATCCAGCTCAAGGGCACGCCCGGCAGCTCGGTTTACAACTATGCGCCCGTGGCCGTGGCCGACTCCCAGACCGTGGCCGAGGACGGCGTGCTGAACGTTTCCGCTCCGGGAGTCCTGGCCAACGACACAGATGCCGAGGGCTCGGCCCTTACCGCCGTGCTGGTCACTCCGCCCGCCTCGGGCAGCCTCACCTTAAATCCAGGCGGCTCCTACACTTACACTCCGCTGGAAAACTTCAACGGCCAGGTCACCTTCACCTATCAGGCCTTTGACGGCCTCGCCCTCTCGGCCGCCGCGACTGTCACCCTCATGGTCAGCGCCGTCAACGACGCCCCGGCCTTCGCGGCCAATCCGATCAACCTCAACGCCACCGAAGACGCTGCCTTCAACGGTCAACTGTCCGCCAGCGACGTGGACACCGGCGACACCGCCACGCTGATCTTCGCGAAAGTTTCCGGTCCCTCCTGGCTGAATGTTTCCTCCTCCGGCGGGCTCTCCGGCACGCCGCTGAACGGCGACGTGGGCCTGAACATCTTTTCGGTTAGCGTGAAGGACTCGTCGAACGCCACCGTGACCGCGACCCTCAACGTCATCGTCGCAAACACAAACGACGCACCGACCTTCGCGGCCAATCCGATCAACCTCAACGCCACCGAAGACGCCGCCTTCACCGGCCAACTGTCCGCCAGCGACGTGGACACCGGCGACACCGCCGCGCTGGTCTTCGCCAAAGTTTCCGGTCCGTCCTGGCTGAATGTTTCCACCGCTGGCGGGCTCTCCGGCACGCCGCTGAACGGCGACGTGGGCCTGAACATCTTCACGGTCAGCGTGAAGGACACCGCCAACGCCACCGTGACCGCGACCCTCAACGTCACCGTCGCGAACACCAACGACGCCCCGGCCTTTGCGGCCAATCCGATCAACCTCAACGCCACCGAAGACGCTGCCTTCAACGGTCAACTGTCCGCCAGCGACGTGGACATAGGCGACACCGCCACGCTGGTCTTCGCGAAAGTTTCCGGTCCCTCCTGGCTGAATGTTTCCTCGACCGGCGCGCTCTCCGGCACGCCGCTGAACGGCGACGTCGGCCTGAACATCTTCACGGTCAGCGTGAAGGACACCGCCAACGCCACCGTGACCGCGACGCTCAACGTCACCGTCGCAAACACAAACGACGCACCGACCTTTGCGGCCAATCCGATCAACTTGAGCGGCACCGGCGGCACGGCTTTCACCGGCCAGCTCTCGGCCAGCGACGTGGATGCGGGCGATGTTCTTTCGTTCTCAAAACAAAGTGGCCCGGCCTGGCTGGCGGTTTCGTCCAGCGGCGCGCTTGCGGGCACCCCGGCCAACGCGGACGCCGGACTGAACACCTTCACGGTGGCCGTCACTGACGGGACCGCTACGGTCACGGCGGTGCTGAACATCACGGTCACCGCTTCCGGTCCGAGCTTCACGGCCTTTGCCACCGGCAACTTCTCTCCCGCCGAGCAGGCCGATCCGCTCGTCTCCGGTCCCGGTGCCGATCCGGACGGGGACGGCATCACCAACCTCATGGAATACGCCTTTGGCACGAACCCGAAGCAGGCCTCCTCGGTTCATCTGCCCCAGGCCCTGACCGTGCCGGTGGGGGCTGATGCACACGTGGCCCTGGTTTACACCCGGATCAAGGGAGCCACCGACCTGACCTTCACGCCGGAGTTTTCCTCCACGGCCGACACCGCCGGTTACACCGCGTCGGGCTCGACCCAGGTCTCTACGGTGGACAACGGCGACGGCACGGAGACGGTGACCTTCCGCGACAACACCCCGGTCATCCCGGGGACGGCGCGTTTCGTCCGCGTCCGGGTGGTTCAGAACTGAGCCCGGCGCTCCCAGGGGCGAACCATCTCCGCACTTCCGGATTGTCAGGGGGTGGTGGTCTTGGCCGGAACCGCCTGTGCCGCCGGAGCCACCGGCACTGAGGCCATACCTTTGGCCACCACCGCCCGGTAGGCCGGTTTCGGTTCCAGTTTCCGGTCAAAGAGCAGCGCGTGGTTGGTGCGGCCCCGGATGGGGAAATGGTTGAGCCAGGAGTGGCCGTCGTCCGTGCCCCACAGGGTCACGCGGGTGACGGCCGGGCGGTGGCGGAGAAAGACGTCAAAGAGCTCGGCGTAGCGGCGGGCGAGCTGCTCCTGCACCTCGGAGGGAAGTCCGGCCTGGTAGGGGTCGAGGGCGGGGGCGGCCTGCTCGCGGCGGGAGATGTCGGCGTTGCCCGCCGGTCCCCGCATCGGCAGCACGTCCACGTCCATTTCGGTGATCATGACCTTGAGGCCGAGGGCGGCGAAGTCCTTGATGGTCTGCTCCACCTCGGAGGCGGACGGCTGGCTGAGGTGGTAGTGGCCCTGGAGCCCCACGCCGTTGATAGGGACGCCGCGCTTGATCATCCCGCCGAGCAGTTCGAGGGCGCGTTTGCGTTTGCGCGGGTTTTCCAGGCCGTAGTCGTTGTAATAAAGCTCCGTCTTGGGATCGGCCTCGTGGGCGAACCGGAAGGCGTGGTCGAGGAAGTCCTCGCCGATGATCCGCTTCCAGGGTGAGTCGCGGAGCACCTCCGGGCCATTGTCGGACACCGCCTCGTTGACCACGTCCCACCCCTTGATTTTGCCCTGGTAGCGGCCCATCACCGCCTTGATGTGCTCACCCATGCGGCGGAGCAGGACCTCCCGGGTGGCGGGCTGGCCGTTCTCGCCCTCAAACACCCACGGCGGGGTCTGGCTGTGCCAGACGAGGGTGTGGCCGATGACCGACATGTGGTTTTTCGCACCAAACTCCACAAAGACGTCGGCGGCCCGGAAATCGAAGCGGTCCGGGGCCGGATGCAGGCTCTGCCACTTCATCTCGTTTTCCGGCGTCAGGCTGGAGAACTCCCGGGCGACAAGGGTGGCGGTGGGAGTGTTGGGGCGCATGATCATAAACGCCCCTAGGCCCACCCCGATCGCGAAATCATCGGCAAAAGCTTCGCGCAAAGTGGCCTGGGGAGCTGTGGCCGGCGCAGTCTGCGAGTGGGCGGTCGGACCGCCCAGCAGCAGGGCGGCGAGAGTCAGGACAAAAACAGGTTTCATGGAAGGGGTGTGTCTGGGAAGGGAGGGAAACAGGGCATAGGGCTAAACTGCCGGGGTGGGGAGAAGTTTCGGCAAGGTCTGCGTGATGTCAAAGGGGCCGGGGCAGCTTGCCCGGTGGCGATGATCCCCGTCCTTTCGCGCGACCCAGGCGGATCCAGGCTGGCCCCGCCCCTTGGCTGCGCCTTTGGTCCCGGTCCGTCTGAACCCCGAAGATGTGTGCTTTTGCAACCTCCGCCCGGCTGACGTGCTTCCTCCCACGGCCCAACTTCCCATTCGTTTCCTTTTCCCAAAACTTCCCCGCATGAAAATCCCCCTGGTCTGCCTGTTGTCCCTTCTCGCCTTCCCGGCGCCGGTCTGGGCTGAGACCACCCCGACCCCGGCGGCGGCGAAAAACCCCATCCTGTGGGCCGACGTGCCCGACCTCGCCGTCATCCGCGTGGGCAGCTCTTACTTCATGAGCAGCACCACCATGCACATGAGCCCGGGTCTGCCGATCATGAAGTCCGCCGACCTCGTGAACTGGAAACCGGTGGGTTACGCCTATGAAACCCTGGGTGACAACGACTCCCTGGCGCTGCGGAACGGCAAAAACGCCTACGGCAAAGGCTCCTGGGCCAGCAGTCTCCGCCAGCACGACGGGATGTTTTACGTCACCACGTTTTCCGCCAACACCGGCAAGACCCACGTTTACCGGACGAAGGACATTGAGCACGGACCCTGGACGGAAAACTCGTTTTCTCCCGCCCTGCATGACCACTCGCTGTTTTTCGACGACGACGGCCGCGTTTACATGATCCATGGGGGCGGCAACCTGCGCCTGACCGAACTGAAGGCGGACCTGAGCGGCATCAAACCGGGCGGCGTGGACCAGGTCATTGTGCCCAACGCCACCCTGGCCGCGGGCCCCAACCCGGGACTGGCCGCCGAGGGCTCCCAAATGATCAAGGTCAACGGCCGCTATTACCTCTCCAACATCACCTGGCCGCGCGGCGGCATGCGCACCCAGCTTGTCCACCGGGCCGATAAGATCACCGGACCCTACGAGGGCAGGATCGCGCTTCAGGATCAGGGCGTGGCCCAGGGCGGGCTGGTGGATACCCCCGGGGGAGACTGGTATGCCCTGCTGTTTCAGGACCACGGGGCGGTCGGCCGCATCCCCTACCTGGTGCCGGTGCAGTGGAAGGACGGATGGCCCGTCCTGGGAGTGGAAGGCAAAGTGCCTGCGACCCTGAAACTTCCCGCCGCCGCACCGGGCCTGCCCGCGCTTGTCGCCTCCGATGAGTTTGGCCCGCGCGCCTCCGGCGAGGCCCCGCTGCCGCTGGCCTGGCAGTGGAACCACAACCCTGACCCCGCCCATTGGTCCCTGGCCAGCCGTCCGGGCTGGCTCCGCCTCACGACGGGTCGGCTCGACGAGGGATTCCTTGAAGCCCGCAACACGCTGACCCAAAGGACGTTTGGCCCGGAGTGTTCCGCCACGACCCTCCTCGACACCCAGGGCATGAAGGATGGCGATGTCGCCGGTCTGGCCCTGCTGCAAAAGAAGTTCGGATTCGTGGGCGTCAAGGTGTCCGGGGATGTCCGCTCCCTCGTCATGGTCTCGGCCCAGAGCGACAAACCTGTTGAAATCCAGAGCCTTCCGCTCACCCAGGGCACCGTCCACCTCCGGGCCGCCTGTGATTACCGGGACAAGGCCGACCGCGCCCGCTTCTCCTACAGTCTGGACGGGAAAACCTGGGTGGAGCTCGGTCAACCCCTGCGCATGGCCTACACCCTGCCGCATTTCATGGGCTACCGTTTCGGCCTCTTCACCTACGCGACCAAAACGGCCGGAGGTTCGGCTGATTTCGATTACCTCCACCTCAGCGACCGCCAGGCCCCCTGAGGCGGAAGCGAGGGCGCGCGGGAAGTGGCAACCTTGGGGACTTTGGCCGGTCTGCCCTGGGTCACCTCTCGCCCATGCCCCGCCTCCCACGTTTCCTTGTCCCCGTCCTGCTTCCGTTGGGAGCCTTGGTTTCCCTGCACGCCGCCGATTCCGCCGGGTGGAAACAGGCCGGCTGGGGCGGGGGCGGTTTCTACTGGGCCACGGCCTACCATCCCACCCGGGACGGTGTCATCTACCTCGGGGGCGATTGCGCCGGCGTTTACAAGACGGAGGACCGGGGCCAACACTGGCGCCTCATCAATAAGGGCATCTCGTCCTACGCCGTCTATTCCCTGGCGGTCAGCCCGGCCGAGCCGGAGACCGTCTTCGCCGCGACCGAGGAGGGCCTGTGCCGCAGCCGGGACGGCGGGGAAACCTGGCAGCCGCTGCCCCGGACCGGGCCGAAGGAACTCCACCTCACGGCCGAGCGCGACAAGAGCGTGCGGGCCGTCGCGGTGGATTCCAAAAACGGAAAGAACGTCTATGCGGCCAGCCCGGGCGGGAAGGTTTACCGGAGCGTGGACGGCGGTGACACCTGGACGGTCTCCTACGAGCGCAAGGAGGAGGCGGGCGGCGCGTCCGGCCTGCGCGTCCAGTTCGGCAAGATCAACGGCGAGTATTTCGGCGACTTTGTCGTCCCGGTCACTTTCCCCAAGGACCTGAAACCCGCCGAGGTCTCGGGCCTCGGCTTCTCCCTCCAGGGGGAAAACAGTTCGCTACCGAAGGATTCCTTCCTGGTCCTCAAGACCGCCTCCGGCGTGGCCTACCGCAGCCGCAACCTCCGCGAGGTTTACCAGGGAAACACCTGGAAGGATGTCGTGCTCCGGGCGGAGGATTTCATCCCCGATCCGGACTACGCCAAGCAGCACCCCGAGGCGTTCCAATCGGCCCCGTCGCCGGTCTGGGACAGCGTGGTCCGCCTGGACCTGGCCTGCTCGGGCAACCTGCCGGCCGAGGCGACCACGGCCCGTTTCGGACGGTTCTTCTTCGCGGCGGGTCCGGCCCGGGAGCCGCAGCCCAGGTTGGTGGCCTTCCGCGACCTCGGGAAGGAGCCGCCCACCCAGAAGTTTGGCAACCTGCACTTCGGCGCCCCCCAGGCCGGCACGGTTTACAGCGTGGCCGTCTCGCCGCTCAACTCCGCCGACGTGGTGGCCGCGACCCATGACTCCGGCCTCGTCCTCAGCCGCGACGCCGGCCGGACCTGGACCGTGCTGGACACGCCGAAAAAAGCCGCCCACGCCACCTTCGACCCCGGCCGTCCCGGCGTGATCTACGGGGCCTTTTTTGCGGACGGCATCTGGCGGTCCGAGGATTTTGGCAAAACCTGGGCCGCGCTCTCCCAGGCCGCCACGGGCAAGACGCAGATGCGGGAAATCGTGGTCAGCCCGGCCAACCCTCTCGACCTCTTCGCCCTCGGCTACCTCGAATGGAACGGGGCCTTTTTCGCCTCCCACGACGGCGGCAAGACCTGGAAGAACTCCTCCACCGTCGCGGTGGACGCCGCCGCCAACCCCACGCTCGACAGCGTCTTCAACGGCACCGCCCAACTCAGCGCGCCCCGCAACCTCACGCTCAACCCGCGCAACCCGAAGGAGTTGTTCATCGCGGGCAACTGGCGCTGCTGCCTCAGCACGGACGCCGGGCAGACCTGGAAGGAGGCCGACCGCGGCACCGACATCTCCTGCATCACCGACATCCGTTTCTCGAAAGGCAAAACCTACGTCACCGCGATGGATGAAGGCACGCTGGTGAGTGAGAACGGCGGCGACACCTGGCGGCAGCTCTGGCCCCTGGCCCACACGCCCGGCCTGAGCGGCCACAACTGGCGCGTGGCCGTGACGGAGGTGAACGGCGCCGAGCGCATCCTCAGCACCGTCTCCCCCTGGTATCAGGTCCCGACCTGCGTGGTCCGGAGCGACGACGGCGGCAAAACCTTCCAGGTCGCCAAGGCCGGACTCCCCGCCAAGGAGATCCACGCCAACACCATGTGGGGCCAGGGCCATCCCCGGGCGCTGGCGGTGGACCCGAAGGACCCGCAGACCGTTTACCTCGGGGTGGACGGCGACCCCTCCGACGGCCACAACGGCGGCGGCATCTTCCGGTCCCGCGACGGCGGCACCACCTGGACGCAGCTTCCGAAACAGCCGGGCAGCCGGCGGATGTTTTACGGGCTGGCGGTGGACCCGACCGACTCGAAGCGCATCTTCTGGGGCGGCTCCGGCCAGGGCGGCGGCATTTACCGCAGCGAGGACGGCGGCGAATCCTGGAAACACATCTTCCCCAACGAAAACTTCGTCTGGAACGTCCACGTGGGAGCCGGCGGCGAGGTTTACGGCATGGGCCAGCAACTCTGGCGCAGCACCGACCACGGCACGACCTGGAAGCAGCTCACCCAGTTCAAGGAGCAGCGCTCGATCGTCGGCTTCGAGGTCCATCCGCGCGAACCCGGCACGCTCTGGGTTTCGGCCACGACCTGGGACTCCTCGTCCAAGGGCGCGGTTTACAAGTCGAAGGACGGCGGCGCGACCTGGAGCGACATCACCGGCAACCTGCCTTTTGTGAAGCCGCAGGTCCTTCGCTTCAACTCCGCCACCAACGAGCTGTGGGCCGGCTACGTGGGCCTCTACAAAATCAAACAATAAGCGCGCGCCGGTTTTCGTCCTTTTCCTTGGTTTTCCTTTTCCTTCATTCTCAGCCACTTAACCACACCCCATGAAACCCCTCCTCCCGCTCTCCGCCGTGCTGCTGCTTGGCGCCGTCCCGTTTCTGACGGCGGCCGACAAAACCAAACCCTCGTCCTCCGGGCCGCAGCGTTTCGACCTGACCGCCCGGGCCAGCGTGATTGATCCCCGCGCCAAGGAGCACCCCGAGATTGATTTCGTGTTCACGGACAAGAATGGCAAACCCGCCGACGTCGAACACGCCTGTGTGGACACCCGGGTGAAGGATTCCGGCAAACTCGTCATCTGGCTCATGGGCCACAACCAGGGCCTCTTCGAGCACGTCGCCAGCTACGGCCACCACGCCATCCAGGTCCATTACGCCAACGGCTGGTTCGGCAAGTTTTCCAAGGCGGCGGACTCCGACGAGAAGATCCTGGGCGACATCCGCCTGGAAGCCTGCACCGGCGAGGACGTGACCCCGGAGGTCACGATTCCGAAACCGGACGGCATGATGGAACGCTCGTTCCAGTTTGTGAAGTGGCTGGCGAAAGAGAATCCGCAGGGCAATTGGGACCAGTTCATCGCCGCCGACGGCAAGGGCCTGAACTGGGAGAAGGTCATCATCACCGGCATCTCGCACGGGGCCACCACGGCGGCCCGATTCGGCATTTACCAAAAGGTGGACCGCGTCGTGATGTTCTCGGGGGCGCGGGACAACAACCAGACCTGGCAGAGCCTGCCCTCGGCCACCCCGCCCAACCGGTTCTTTGGCTTCACCCATGTGCTCGACGGCGGCTGGACCGGCCACCACTACTGCCGCTCCTGGGAGATGATGGGTCTCTCCAAGTTTGGACCGATCGTGAACGTGGACCAAAACAAGCCTCCCTACGGCAACACCCGCCGCCTCGTCACGACCGCCGATGTGGGAAACAAACCTGACCGCGCCCACGGCTCCGTCGTCCCGGGCGGTTCGGCCGTGAAGGACTCCTCGGGCCAATACATCCATGAGGCCGTGTGGAAGTATCTCTTCACGGAACCGGTCGAAACCACCGGCCAGCCCGTGGCCTCGGATCTGGACTGCCTGAAGAACCCGAAGGCCCCGCCGCACACGATCAAGTGAGCGGGGAAGTGCGAAACACCGTGGGGGAGTGAAGTGCGAAGCACCGTGGAGTGCGGCGACCCTGTCGCCGCTGTGAGGCATCGCGACCCTGTCGCGGCCTCGGGGTGACCTTGCGGAATCGGTGGGAGTTGTGCCGATGTTATTTGTGGTGACGACGTCCCTCGGCCCGGCGACAGGGTCGCCCTGGGCCACAGCGGCAATAGGATTGCCGCAGTCCACGGTGCTGCGCACGGCCAAGACAGGTTTTTCCACGGTGCTCCGCACCCGGGACAGGTTTGACTGGCTAAGCGTTGGGGCGTTGGTTTGGGTGGACGCATGGCCGAGACTGAAACCGCCCTGCCGCACACTTCCGAAACCGCGCCGCGAAAGCCGTTGTCGCGGTGGTGGATGGGCGGGCCGTTGCTGGTGGTGGCGGTGTTGGTTTCCGGCGAACTCGGCTGGGAGGCTTGGAAACATCACGAGTTTGAAAAGGAACGGACGGAAACACCGCCTCTGGTCGTGCCTGATCTGAAGTTGAAGCTGCTCTGGATTCCGGCCGGGACTTTCACGATGGGGACGGAGGACGAGGCGAAGTGGGTGAAGTCGGTGAAGGAGGAATACAACGACCTCAAGCCGGCGGGGTGGACGGAGTGGAAGGTGAAGGAGGTAGATGGGCGTGAAACACCCGCCACGGTGGTGACCTTGACGAAAGGCTTTTACCTGGGGGAAACGGAAGTGACGCAGGCGCAGTGGGAGGCGGTGATGGGGAGCAACCCGAGTCAGTTCAAAGGTCCGAACCGTCCGGTGGAGCAGGTGAGTTGGGATGACTGCGTGTTGTTTTGCCAGAAGCTGACCCAGCGGGAACGGGCGGCGGGGCGTTTGGGACCAAAGCAGGTTTACCGTCTGCCGACCGAGGCGGAGTGGGAATACGCCTGCCGGGCCGGGAGCCGGGGTGAGTTTTGTTTCGGCAACGACGAAAGCAAGTTGGGGCTTTATGCGTGGTATGAAGGCAACTCCGGTCGTGAAACCCATGAGGTGGGGACAAAGCGGGCTAACGCCTGGGGTTTGAGCGATATGCACGGAAATGCCTGGGAGTGGTGTGCGGACTGGTGTGGGTCTTACCCGGGCGGTGATCCGACGGGTGCTGGGGTTCGCGCCTCCCGCGTTGTGCGCGGTTGCTCCTGGGTCGGCCACGCCCGCCCCTGCCGCTCCGCCGCCCGCAACGGCGACCTCCCCGTTTCCCGCTACCACTTCCTGGGCTTGCGCTTGGCCGTAGGTCAGGAGCCTTGACCGGTCCAGCCCGGGCTGCGGAGCAGCCGGGGAGGGGAGCGGAGCCGAGAAGGCGAGCGTCTCAGATGCAGGTGCGGAGCCCGGCGTGCCCGGGTGGGCAGGCTGCCCCGGCCCCGGTGCGTGTGCCGGTGTTGGCCGTGCGGAGCACCGTGGAGTGCGGCGACCCTGTCGCCGCTGTGGCCCAGGGCAACCTTGTTGCCGGGCCGTGGGAGGTCGTGGTGCCGAAACGAATCGGAACAACTCCAAGTGTTTACTGCGAAGGTCACGCCGAGGCCGCGACAGGGTCGCGATGCCTCACAGCTACAACAGGGTTGTAGCAGTCCACGGTGCTGCGCACGCGAGGCAGGTTTTGATGGGTCCGAGGAACGGAAGTTTCCGTCACGTTCCAAGGACCTTGTTCTTACCGAAAGCGGGTCTCCTCCACCATGGGATTACTTCAACTTTTCGATGAGGAAGGCGACCGGATCGGAGGCGATTTTAGCGGTGTTTCCGGGGTGCATCAGTTGGCACTCCACGTTGAGCTCCTGCATTTTCTTTTGGAGGGGCAGGCCGAAGTTGGCGGTGTGGGTGGGATCCTTGCGGTTTTGGCCCAACTCAGGAGTGTCGGTGTAGTAGAGATGGACGGGCGGGTCGTCCGCGGAGACGAGTTCGATGGGCGAGTAGGCCTTGATCCAGGGGAGGATTTCATCGCGGTGGTCGAGGAACTGCTGGAAGGCGGAGAGCTTCTTGGCTTTGTCGCCGTTAAAGCCAAAGGCGTGGCCGCCGTAAAGGCTGTTGGGCGTCCATTCCTTCATCTGGACGGGATCAAGCGAGGTCTGCGCGCCGAGGACGCCCACGCACTTGAGGCGGGTGGATTCCCGGGCGATGGGGTCGCTGCTGCCGGGCTGCGCCATGTCGTCGTGAAAGGCCAGCCAGAGGCTGGAGCAGGCTCCGGCGGAGCCCCCGGACGCGCCGACGCGGGTTTTGTCGAGGTTCCACTCGCCAGCCTTGCTGCGCACAAACTGGAGGGCGCGGGCGGCATCCTCGAGCGGCCATTTCACCGGCGGCTGGATGCCGGCGGCCTGGGCGCGCTGGACGTAGCGGTAGTTGATGGAAACCACGGAAATCCCGGCCGCGAGGTAGCTGCGCAGGCCGGTGACGCGGTCCTTGTCGTTGCTCTTCCAGGCACCGCCATGGATGAAGAAAACGAGCGGGGCGGGTCCCTTGGTGTCGGCTTTCCAGAAGTCGAGTTTCTGCTGCTCGTCGTCGCCGTAGGGAACATTGGCGAGGGTGGGCGGCAGCGGGTGCTCCTGCTCGAATTCCATTTTCCAGAAGTCGAGTGGGGCCGGTGACTCGGCGGGGGCGGCGGCGGTTTTGGGCTTCGGTTTTGCTTTGGGGTCGGCCTTGGCCTTGGTCCAGCCGGCCTGCCATTGGGCGTCGAGTTTTTGGATGATTTCGGCCTTGGCGGGATCAGCGGCCACGTTGGTGTTTTCCTGCGGATCCGTTTCTTGGTCATAGAGTTCGACCGCATCCACCTTGGCGGGGTCCTTGCGGTCCACCCATTTGGTGTAGCGGTAGCGGGCGGTGCGCATGGTGTAACCCATGAGGTCCTTCTTGCCGACTTTGCGCGGGTATTGGCTGAAGACGGCCTCTTTCCAGGGCCGGTCGGGGTTGATGAGCAAGGGCTTCATGCTTTGGCCCTCGAGATGGCTCGGCAGGGGCAGGCCGGCCAGTTCGGCCAGGGTCGGATAGACGTCCACAAACTCGACCAGCGCCTCGGTTTGGGTCCCGGCCTGTTTCATGCGGGGCGAGGAAATGATGAGCGGGGCGCGGGTATCGTTTTCAAAGTTCGTATGTTTGGCCCAGGCGTCATGTTCGCCAAGTTTCCAACCATGATCGCCCCAAAGCACGACGATCGTGTTTTCGCGAAGGCCCTGCTGGTCCAACTCATCAAGGAGGCGTCCGATCTGAGCGTCCACGAAGCTGATGGCGGCATAATAGCCGTGCTTCAGATGGCGGGCGTAGTCGTCGGGGAAGTGGCGCCCGGCGGGAACACCCGAGTAGGAGCGGACCTCGTTGCCGGCGGGAATGGCGTAGGGGGGCGCGTCCTTGGGCGGGAAGGGATTTACCGCCAGGGGGATGGTTTGCTCATCGTAGAGATCCCAATACTTTTTCGGCGAATTGAACGGGAGGTGCGGGCGGATGAAGCCGACGGCGAGAAAGAAGGGCTGGCCCTTTTGCTTGAGGTCGCGAAGGGCCTCGACCGCCATGTCGCCCAGTTGGCCGTCGTGCAGGCTGTTGTCGGGACCATTGACGATTTCCGCCGCCGGGCCCCGGCCTTTGCTGGAGAGTGCCGACTTCTCCGCATCCGTATCAACTTGGTTGTTTCCCGTGCCGTGGGAGGCTTCCGGAAACCTGGTGGGAAGGGACCAGGAGGCGACATCGTCGTAGCCATGGTGGTAGATCTTGCCCATGGCCAGTGCCGTGTAGCCGTTGTTTTTGAACAACTGGGGGAGCGTGACCACGTCGGGGAGCGCCTTGCGGAAATCAGTGCTGAGATCCCAGGCTTTGGTGGTGTCCGGCCGGGTGCCGGTCAGCAGACTGGCGCGGGACGGCAGGCAGACGGCCTGCTGGCAATAGGCGTGGTTAAAGACCATGCCGGATTTCGCCAGGCGGTCTATGTTCGGACTCTTGACGATGGTGTTGCCGTAGCAGCCGAGCTCGGGGCGAAGATCATCCATGGCGATGAAGAGAACATTGGGCTTGTCGCGGGCCAACGCCAGCAGGGGAAGGAGCAACGGGGCGAGGAGGGAGAGGAGGAGGTGTTTTTTCATAAAGTGGTAAGGGGTAGGAGCATGCGTGCGCGTTCAGGGATTTTCCGTCACACGGTAGAACACATGGGGACCCGCTCCGACAGCGAGGGTGTCCACATAGGTCGTGCTTGAGCCTTGGGAGGGAAAAGCAGCCGCGAGGGCGACCCATCCACCGGGCTGTCCCGCGGCATTCAGGGCGGTGGAGTATTCGACCAGGTAGGTCCGTCCGGGGTGGGAGTTGAAGCTCAGGGTGAGGGCGGGGGTGGCCGGATCCAAAAGGATGCTGGTGATCTTGAACGGAGTCCCGGTCACACCGAAATCGCTGAAATCCCCGGTCATGATTTTGGAGATTTGCGCCGGTCCGAGGACACCGCTGAAGAGGGCCACATCATCAAGACAGCCATCAAAGTTGGTGAAAAAATCCGCCCGGGTGCCGAGGTAGAGCGGGCTGGTGTTGGTGGCCCCGAAACCGGCGGTCATCGCCAGGGTTTCCTCCAGCACTCCGTTGCGGTAAAATTTGGCGCTGGTGCCATCCACGGTCACCGCGATGTGCGTCCAGGTGTTGTCTGTCACGGTGCCGGTTGTGGCCAGAGTGCTGGTGTCATTCACCCCGCCCCGCTGGTAGCAGAAGTTTACCTTGCGGTTCGCACTGGCGACGCGGAGTTCGTAGTTTCCAGCGTGGGCGGAGGTGGAGCCGACACTGGGGTTTTTGGCGAGAATGCCATCCCACCCGACGTTTGAGGTCTTCACCCAGGCTGCCATGGTCATTCTTGATCCCATGTTGAGCGACGCGGCATGGGGGACCAGGACATATTGCTGGGAGGCTCCGACCAGGCAGAGGGACTGCCCGCCGCCCAAAGCGGCCGGAGTGTCGCTGGTGGTCACGGCGCCGTTGAGGAAGCTGCCGTGGTTGCCGTTCGGGGAACTGTCCTCGGCGTTTCCTTCGAAGCGCCAGAGTCCGGCCAGGGGCACGGGTGGGTAACTGTTGGGGTTGCTGGGATCGGTCAGGGCGGCGACTTCCTGGGCATCGTCGGTGCCATCACTGTCAGTGTCTTTTTTCGTGGGGTTCGAGCCGGTGTTTGTCCCGCTCACAAACGCTGCTGTGTTCGATTCCGCGCCGTCGGAGAGGGAATCGCCATCGGTATCAAACTTCAGTGGATCCGTGGGGGGCCTGACCCCGGCGCCGGCCAGCTCCGCGCCGTCCAGCAGGCCGTCGTTGTCCGTGTCGTTGTCATTCGGGTCGGTGCCAAGGTTGAATTCCTGGAGGTTGGTGAGGCCATCGCCATCCACGTCCGCCGAGGCCGCCATGGAGGTGGCTGAGGGCGGCGAGGTGTGGGCGAGCTCATACGAGTCGGGCAGCCCATCGGAGTCCGCATCGGCGTTCAGGCCGAGCGATTCGATCCCCGCAAACCAGACGCCGGCCATGGCATCATAGAGCGTGTTGTTGGGATGGTTGATGTTGTTGGCCAAGACCCCTGGCGCGATGACGGTCGGGTCGGTGGGATTGCTCAGAAACAGCGAGTAGAGGTCCACCGTGGTGATGTGTTTGCCCTGGGCCGCGTAGGCGGGGACGAGGGTGTCGCGGATGTAAACATTGTAGTTCCACAGGTCCGCGTTGTAGGTGTTGCGGGGCGTGATCTGGGCCACGATCAGGTGCGCGTTGGGGGCGGTCGTCACGATGGTGTTCACCAAGGTGTCCAGCAGGGCCGGGCTGCCGGTGCCGATGCCGTTGATGCCAATCAGGAGCAGGATGACATCGGGTTTGTCGGCGGTGAGCCAGCCGGTGACGTTGGTCTGCACGGTGGGAATCTGGATTCCCCCGTAGCCGCGGTGGTGGTCCTGGTCGAAGGTCCGCAAGTCGAGTGCGGGCGTGTAGGTGCCGCCTTTGGTGGGATCTCCGCTGGTGCCGTCCCAGGGTTCTGGGGAACTGCCGACAAACTGGAAGGGATACCCGGCGTTGGTGAGGCGGGTGTAAAGGGGACCGCGATAACCAAACTTGAACGGATGGTTGGCCCAGCCCGGGTTGTCGGTGTAACCGGCAGTGATCGAATCGCCCATGCACATGAGGCGCAGCAGACGTGAGACGGGATCCAGCGGATTTTTTCCCGCCGCGACTTCCATGCCGTCCTTGGAGCCGTCCCCGTCGGTGTCCGCGTTGGCCGAGTTGGTGCCGGGATTGGCCGCGTTGACAAAGATGCCGGTGTTGCTTTCCACCGCATCACTGAGGCCATCGCCGTCGGTGTCCGCCAGGGTTGGATTGGTCGGCGGGCGGGCCCCGGCGCCTGCCACTTCCGCGCCATCCGGGAGCGTGTCACCATCGCTGTCCGGGTTGGTGGGATCCGTTCCTCGTTGGTATTCCTGAAGGTTGGTCAGACCATCGGGTTCGAGGTCGTCTCCGGGATTCAATGCCGTCGCGGAAGGCGGAGTGGTATGGGCCAGCTCAAAGGAGTCGGGCAGGCCATCGCCATCGGTGTCAGGTCCTAGGGGCGTGGCCGACGTGAGCTGAAAGTTGCTGATCCGCCCCGCCGCTCCCGTGGTCGAGGTGAAGCCCACCACGTCAATGGGTTGCGCGCCGGCATGGGTGGTCGTGCCGAGCAGGGCATTGTTCACATAATAGGAAGTGGTCCAGTTCGCTGCGGTGGTGTTCAGCACCACTTTCAGGTTGACCGTGGCGCTGAGGACGTCGGTGAAGCCAGTTTCCGTTGAGGTGTTGGCAGTTCGCGATCCGCCAAAGCCGCTTTGTCCCGTGGTGGGTGCCGTGATCATCCAGGAATAGCCGGGCAGGTTGGCGTTGGAGAAACGCACCGCCGAATTCTGCGCCGGATTGCTGCCGGCCCAGGTGGTGGCGGCATCCCCGAAGCCCAGGCCGATCCAGTTGGCGTCATTGTTCGTCATGGCGACAGTGGCGCTCAGGGTGTAGATCAGGCCCGACGCGGGGGTGAAAGGCAGGGTGACCGACCCCTGGCCGCTCACAACGCTGCCATCCGCATTGAACTGATTGGTCCCCGTCCACGTCCCGCCGCCAACCGTGGGAGTCTTGCCATTGAGGTCGGTGGAGGCCAAACCGGAAAAATTATCGGAGTAAACGACGGTGTCGGCCCGGCAGAAAAGAGGGGTGAGCAGCAGGATGAAGGCGGCGGCATACAAGTTGATTTTCATGGTTGAAACCGGTTGATGGGGTGGCAGATGGAGGCGGGGTGAACCAAACTCAGTGGGGTTACGTGGTTTACGTTCATTGGTTGTTTAATCTGCTGAAAAAGTTTTCCAAAACTAAAATTGACGATGGATTCGTCCTTGGGAGCGCCGCGCTCCAACTTGGCGTGGCATCGGGAGAACGGTTCCCAGACGCCAGGCTGGAGCCCAACACTCCCAGATCGAGCCTATGGCCTGATGCGGGTTTTAAGCGATGGGCAAGCTGCCCCGGCCCCTGTGAGTGTGCCGTATTGGCCGTGCGAAGCACCGTGGAGTGCGGCGACCCTGTCGCCGCTGTGGCCCAGGGCAACCTTGTTGCCGGGCCGTGGGAGGTCGTGGTGCCGAAACGAATCGGAACAACTCCAAGTGTTTACTGCGAAGGTCACGCCGAGGCC
>JANOBW010000253.1:0-6463 GCA_031411855.1 Opitutia bacterium | reverse complement strand
GGATGACATCGCGGGCGAAGGTGGCCCAGGTGGGCAGCCTGATTCCAATCCGGGGTGGACCTTTGGGGGGCATGGCTGGTGAAACGCTGGAAGTTGTTCTTCGGGAATCAACCTTGGCGAGGGAGGCTGACCTGGCGGAAGCAGCCGGCTCGCAGGTCGAAGGCAAGCATGCGGCCGAAGAGGGGCTCGCCCACGCCGGTGATGAGCTTGACGACCTCGGCGGCGGCGAGGCAGCCGGCCACACCGGCGACGGCCCCGAAGACGGGAAACTGGCGCGTCCAACCGGGCGGATCGGGCGGGCACCAGTCGCTGAAACGCGGCGTGCGCGGCGGGTGGACGGTGGTGACGTAGCCTTCGAAATCATACATGGCGGCCTCGACGCAGGGACAGCCCGCCTGTTCGGCGGCGGCGTGGAGGGCGTGGCGTTCGCGGAAAAGCGGCGCGGCGGAAACTATGGCGGAAATTCCTTGTGTCCAGTAGCTTAGAACATCCGGCGACGGATGGCAGGCGACCTCGTCAATGACGAGGGAAGGGTTGAGCTCGCGCAGGCGGGCGGCGGCGCAGGCCACGCGGGAGGTGCCCAGCGCGGCGTGTTTCATGAGCACCTGGCGGTTGAGGTCGGAGGGCTTGAGGTTGCCCCCGTGGACGAGGATGAGACGCCCGACACCGGCGGCGGCGAGCTGCTGGGCGGCGGCCCCGCCCACCCCTCCGACACGCGAGACGAGGACCGTGGCGGCCTTGAGGCGACGCTGGCCCTCCTCACCCACGCCCGGCGACCACATCTGCCATTCGTGACGGGCACGTTCGTCCTTGCTGAGCTCGGGAAGGTCAGGCGCGTCCATGGGCGAGAAGCTCCGGCAGATGAAGCGTGGTGGTGGCGAGGGCGGCGGCCTCCCCGGCGGAGTGGGTGACATGGAGGACAGCCATGGGACGCTCGGCGTGGAGGCTGCGGAGCAGCTGGCACAACTCGGCGTGGGTGGCGGCGTCGAGCGCGGAAAGCGGCTCGTCGAGCAGAAGCAGGGGAGGATCGAAAATGAGGGCCCGGCCCAGGGCGACCCGCTGGCGTTCCCCGCCGCTGAGTTTGTGGACGGAGCGGCCGAGGAGGGGGGCGACCCCCAGTTTTTCGGCCATGCTGGCGACCCGGGCCTTTTTTTCGGCGGCGGGAACATGGCGCAGGCCGAGGGCGAAGCCGAGGTTTTCCTCGACGCTGAGACCGGGAAACAGGGCGCCGTCCTGCGGCACATAACCGAGGCCCCGTTTCCAGGGAGGCAGGGAGGTGAGATCGAGGGGGCCGAGACGGATTGAGCCCGAGGTGGCGGGGACGAGACCGGCGACGGCCTCCAGCACGGAGGTTTTGCCGAGGCCTGTCGGACCCATGAGGACGGCGTAGGCGCGGTCGCCGAGGGAAAACGAAACCGGCCCGATGCGGAGGGAGCCCCGGGTGACGACAAGTTGTTCGACGGACAGCATGGCGGCCTCAGACGGGATGGGGGCGGCTGGAGAAAACCCGGAGCATGAGCAGCACGGCGGCGGCGCACAGCACCAGCAGGAGTGAGACGGTGGCGGCGGTCTGGAGGTTGCCCACGCTCAGCTCCAGAAACACCGTGGTGGGAAGGACTTCCGTCTTGAGCCGCGTGGCCCCGGCGAAAACGAGGATGGGGCCGAACTCGCCGAGACTCCGCGCCCAGGCCACGCCGGCGGCATGGGCCAGACCCGCCTTGGACGAGGGCAGGACGACCTGGAAAAAGACCTGGCCGGGCGTGGCCCCGAGGGTGAGGGCGACCTGTTCGGGCCGGGCCGGGAGCTCGTCAAACGTGGCCCGCAGGGAGCGCAGGGCGAAGGCGCAGGCGACGGTGAACTGGGCGAGGACGACCCCGGACGGCTCATAGGTGAAACGCCAGCCCAGGGTGTTTTCCACAAAGCGGCCCGGCGGAGTCTGGAAAAGAAGGAGGAGACCGAGTCCCAGCACCAGCGGGGGCAGAACGACGGGAAGATCCAAAATGATCTCCAGCAATGCTTTGCCGCGAAACTGGTGGCGGGCCAGAAAGTAGGCGGCGGGCGTGGCGACCCAGAGCGAGAGCAGGGTGGCGAGACCGCACGAGAGGACGCTGAAGACGAGCGAGTGGACGATCTCGGGCGACGACAGCGCGCTGACGGCGGAATCCCAGGAGCCCCGGGAGGCGGTGGCGAGCAGAAGGGAGGCCAGCAGGGCGGCGTAGGCCAGGAGGATCGTTAAACTGGAGGCGGCGAACAAGGCGGGGAGGATCGGGTGAAAATCAGACGCCGGCCGACGGGGCTGGCAAGGGGCGAAAAAAAAGGAAGGACGTTGACCGAAAAAACGGCGGACGCAGGATGCCCGCTCACACACCCGCAACTGAACGGGACCACACTCGGTTCATGGATTTCCTCCGCAAGACACTCGAAAAATCTCCCATCGCCCTGGTCATGGCCGTGGCGGCGGCGGCGTCCTTCCTCGCCTACCTCTCGATGTATGCCTTTCGGAAACCCTTCGTGGCGGCGCTCTATGCCGGGAAGGATGGCGCCCCGCTGATGCTTGGGGGAGGGCTGGACACTCTGGTGACCTTGAAAACGGCGCTGATCCTCAGCCAGTTGTGCGGCTACACGCTGAGCAAATTCCTGGGCATCCGCTATCTCCCCGGCGTGGGCTGGGAGAGTCGGGCGAGGTGGCTGGGCTGGGTCATCGGGACGGCGCTGCTCTCGCTCCTCCTGCTGGCGGTGCTGCCGGGGCCCTGGAAACTTGTCGCCATGTTTGTCAACGGGTTGCCGCTGGGCTTTGTCTGGGGCCTGGTGGTGGGTTATCTGGAGGGCCGCCGGGCGGGCGAGGTGCTGCTGGCCGTGCTCTCCTGCGCCTTCATTTTCGGCAGCGACCTGACCAAGGACGTGGGCCGCTGGATGCTCAACACCGTCGGGGTGGCGGAAAACTGGATGCCCCTGGCCGTGGCCGCGATGTTCCTTCCCCTTTTCGCCGCCAGTGTGGCGGTGCTGGCCAGCCTGCCCCGCCCCGACGCCCGCGACGTGGCCGAGCGCCAGTCCCGGCCGGTGATGGACAGCGCGGCCCGCGGGGCCTTTCTCCGGCGTTTCGCCCCGGGCCTTTTCCTTCTCCTGCTGCTGGCCGTGGCCCTGATGGGATACCGCGATTACCGCGACAATTTCGCGGTGGACATCCTGGGTGAGATCGGCCTCGCCTCCGAGGCCACGGCGCTGACGAGGTCGAGCCTCTGGACCAGCCTCGGCGTGCTGGGAGCGTTGGCGCTGCTCTCGCTTGTCCGCGACAACGCGCGCGGCCTGCTGGCCTGCTTCTCGCTGATGGTGGCGGGCCTCCTGATGGTGGCCCTGGGCACGGTGGCGTTTCGGGCCGGCCTGATCGGTGGTTTCGCCTGGCTCACGCTGACGGGACTCGGCTCCTACCTGACCTATGTGCCGATGGGCTCGATGCTTTTCGACCGCCTCATCGCCCACACCCGCCACGCGGGGACGGCCGTTTACGCCATCTACCTCGTGGACGGCGTGGGTTACCTGGGATCGGCCGGGGTCCAGCTCTACAAGGACATCTGGGCCTCCACCGAAAGCCGGCTGGATTTCTTTGTGAACTACACCTGGGGCATGTGCCTGCTGGGCGTCGTCTGCCTGGTGATTTCCTGCTTCTATTTCCTCCGGCAGAAGCCCGCCTGAGAGTCTTACCACGGCAGGGAAAACGTCTTCACCGTGGTCATGAAACGGACGGCCTCGACGACGCCCTCCTTGACGCCGAGGCCGCTGTCCTTGACGCCGCCGAAGGGGCTGAGTTCGAGGCGGTAGCCGGGGATCTCGTTGACGTTGACCGTGCCGGCTTTGATCCGCTTCACGGCGTTGATGGCGGATTCCAGGTCGCGGGTGACGATGCCGCTGGAGAGGCCGTAGGGCGTGGCGTTGGCGAGGGTGATGGCGTCGTCCAGGCCGTCCACGGCGAGGATGGGGGCGAGCGGCCCGAAACATTCATGGGTGGCGAGATGGGCGTCGCGGGGCACATCGCTGAGGACAGTGGGAGGCATGACCGCGCCCTGCCGGTGGCCGCCGAGAAGGACCTTTGCGCCCCGGGCCTCGGCCTCCCGCACGGCCGCTTCGAGCGATTGGGCGGCTCGTTGATCAATGACGGTTCCGACCATGGTGGCCTCGTCGGTGGGATCGCCGCAGGTGTAGGTTTGCGCCAGTTGAAGGAAAAGGGCGGTGAATTCCGCGAGGACATCACGGTGGACGAGGAGACGGCGGACGGCGGTGCAGCGCTGGCCGCTGTTACGGAAACAACCCTCGCAGGCCAGGCGAGCGGCGAGGTCGAGATCGGCGTCGCCGAGGATGAGGAGCGGCGAGTGTCCGCCCAGTTCGAGGCAGAGTTTTTTGTAGCCGGCGGTGGCGGCGATCTCGCGGCCGACAGACGCGCTGCCGGTGAAGGTGACGAGGTCCACGCGGGGGTCGCGGACGAGAGGCCGGGTGACTTCGTCGAGGCCGCCATGGACGCAGCTCAGAAGGTGTCCGGGCAGGCCGGCCTCGTAAAGCAGCTCGGTCAGGCGGACGGCGGTGAGCGGGGTTTTTTCGGACGGCTTGAGGATGAGGGGAGAGCCCGCCGCGATGGCCGGGGCGAGCTTGTGCGCGACCTGGTTGAGCGGGTGGTTGAACGGCGTGATGGCGGCGATGAGCGAGAGCGGCTCGCGCAGGGTGAAAATTTTCCGGGCCTTGCCGACGGGGGTGATGTCGCAGGAGAAGGTCTGCCCGTCGTCGCGCAACGCCTCCATCGCGGCGAACTCAAACACATCGCAGGCTCGCCCCACCTCATAGCGGGTCTCCCACAGGCAGAGGCCGGACTCGGCGGTGATGAGCCGGGCAAACTCCTCGCGGCGGGCGGCGAGGGCCTCGGCTGTCCGGCGAAGAATCCGGCTGCGCTCGAAACGGGTCAGAAGCTGGTGTGGCGCCAGATGGGCCTGGATGGCGGTTTCGAGCTGGCGCGCGTCAACACAGGCCACCCGTCCGACGACGGCGTTGTCCCAGGGGCTCCGGACGGTGAGCCACGTTTCGCCCGTGGCGGCTTGGCCGGCAAGGTAACTGGGAAGGGAAAGCATAGGGAAAGGGCCTCCGCGCTCAACGGGCTCCGTTGCAGGTGAACTCGAAGATGTCGAAGTTGCGCACGTCGCCGGCGGCCCGGGCCGCGTAGGTTTGGTTCAGCGGCTCGCTGAAGAGCAGGGGAACCATCTCCTCGTAGCGGCCGCCGTGGCTGCGGAGGTGGCCGGCCAGGGCGGAGAGGTCGTGGTAGGCGGGCGTGCGGCCGAGGACGACATGACGCGCGCTTGCCACGACGAGGTCGCCCATGCGGTCCTCCGGCAGCTCCATGAGACGGGCGGCGACGGCGCGTTCGTGGCATTCGGTGACCCCCTCGCGCCGGAGGAGCCAGCGGCGGACTGTTTCGGCCGAAACTCCCTGAGGCAGATGGATTTGGGCGAAGGAGCCGAGTGCCCCATGGTGGGCGACGTAGGGATCGGTGATGGGCAGGATGACGCGGAAGCCCGGGCCGAACTCCGCCTCCAGCTCGCTTTCGAGGTAGATGACATTGGGGGTGCCGTCGGGCTTTTGCTTCGCGTTCATGCCGTGGTCGGCGGTGACTCCGAGGACCGCCCCGAGGGCCAGCAGCCGGCCCAGTTCGGCGTCGATCGCCGCGTAAAATTCGAGCGCCTCCGTCTCTTCCGGGGCGTGTTTGTGCTGCATGTAATCGGTCGTGCTGAGGTAGAGGAAATCGGCCAGGCCGCGCTCCAGCAGGGCGACACCGGCCTTCAGAACATAGAGGCTGGCGTCCCCGCTGTAGATGGCGGGAGTGGGGCCGGCAATGTCCTCAACCTTCTCAATGCCATGGGATTTCAGCACGGCCTGCCCCGCCTTCTCCGCCGAGAACGCTATGCCGCCGCCACAGATGAGACCGTGGGCGAAGATGTCGCGCAGCTTCTCCTTGGCGGTGACCACGGCCACCTTGCGTCCGGCCCGCTGGGCGTGGGGGAAGAGGGTTTCGGCGCGGAGGAACCGGGCCGAGTTCATCATGACCTCCTCGCCGGTGAGGGTGTCGAAAAAGAAGTTTCCCCCGATGCCGTGGACGGAGGGAGGCACGCCGGTGACGATGCTGCTGTTGTTGACGTTGGTGAAGGTGGGCATGGCCGCGCGGGCGAAACCGCGCCAGCCCTTCACGCCCATGGCGGCGAGGTGGGGCATGAGGCCGCGGGCCAGGGCGCAGTCGAGGTATTCGTCGGCCGAGCCGTCGAGGCAGATGACGACAACGGGCCGGGCCGGGGGCTGGTAGATGCGCCCGTTGACGGAGAAAGGTTTGGTGGAGAAGGACATGGGAGGCCTCAGGAGGTTGACCAGGAACGGAGGTGGCGGTCGGCCAGGCCCCATGAGAGGGTCATGCCGAGCCCGCCCATGGCGG
>JANOBW010000252.1:0-7145 GCA_031411855.1 Opitutia bacterium | reverse complement strand
GCTGACTGGTGGTGGGTCGTCGCAACACGCCGTTGAGTTCCTGGCGCTGCTCAGGGGTGAGGGGAAGAGGACTGATGGGGCGGGCCATGGTCCACTTTCACCCGCTTGTTTTGTATAGTCAATTCACAAACACTACACTAGGGCGTGGGTGGGCTACGCCAGTTACCCTCCGGACGAAATCTGCGTCCGGCTGCACCACGGTCTCGTGGCGATTCACCCATGGCGCAATGGGAACGGACGCCATGCCCGCCTTCTTGCCGACCGTCTCGCACTGGCCCTCGAACAGCCCACCTTCACCTGGGGCGGGGGTCCTGATTTGACGGCCCGAACCGACACCCGGGCCATCTACCTGAGCGCACTCAAGTCCGCCGACGCGGGAGACTTCCAGCCCCTTCTGTCCTTTGCCCGGGCGTGATCCGAGTGGCGAAACCCAAGGCCAAGACTGCTCTCCCGGTCTTTTTTACCAACCTTGAACCTTTCTAACTTGATTAAGGTGCGCAGGTTGCATCAAGGCCCAAAGGGCCGCTTTCCCTCAGCCCAGGCCAACGGCCTGGGTAATCAAGAGTCTAACCCCGGCGGCCTGAAGGGCCGCGATACGGTGCGCCGAAAACGTTGGATACCATTGGGATAAGGTATGTGGGCGTGCCCTTATCGCGCCCCTTCAGGGCGCACGGGGTATCGCAACGTTTACCCAGCCCGTTGGGCTGGGCTGAGGAAAGGCCGCCCCGTTGGGGCTTTAGGTCAGCGGCTTCGCAAAGGTTCAAAACGGCGGGCGGGCCGCCCGCGCTCCTGTAACGGCGAGTTATTCAAAACGGTCAAGGCAGCGACCGAATCCATTCCTCCAAAACGGCCAGCGCTGCTTTGTCCGGGACGTTGCGGGTGAAGGGCGGCATTTGCGTGGTGGGGTTGGTGGAGGACATCCGGTGATGCATCAGCGATTTGGCCACGTTGTGCGGAGCGATGAGTTTGGCGTCTTCGATGCCGAGGTTGTTCCGCACCGCGCCGCCGATGATGTCCTGTTTGGCCAGGGGCGTGCCGAAGCGGGCGTCCCACAGGGCGCCGGTGCCGGCGGGACGATGGCACTGCGCGCAGTTCGTATCCAGATAGGAATGGAAACGGTCCTGTGGCGAAGCGCCCGGCGCGTCCAAGGCCACGGCCCGGGGCAGGCTGGCGATGGTGGCTTCGTTCAGGGGCTCACGGAACATTTGCAGGTAGTTCCAGGTGCGGAGCTGGTTGTCCGTGCGGGCCCCGGGGTAGGTGTGAGGGCCATTGAGTTGATGGGTTTTCGGACCCAGGACAAAACCCGCGTTCGGGGTGTGGCAGAGGTAGCAGGCGCCGCGGCCCGGATAACTCCAGGTTTGCTGCCGTGCGACGCCGCCGGAGTCGGTCGTTGCCACGCTCTCCTCGCGTCCGCCTTCAGCCACCAGATCGGCCCCGCTGCCGTCCTCGCGCCAGCGGTAGGTGAGGCCATAACCGAAGGTCCCGGTGCCATCGAGGACGAGCACACGTGTTTCCAGCGGGCGCAGAGCCCCTGTTTGGCCGGGGCGGGGGAGGTCGAAGTGCTGGACCAACACCGTGCCCCCGGGCCACTGCCATTCGCCGTTCGGGGCGAAGCCGACTTTCCCGGATTTCGGCAGGGCGACCCAGCGCCGGATTTTCGCGCCATCGGCCCAGGCGGTGCCGTTGAGGGAGTAGGGGACGACGCCGGCCTTGGGAGAGAGCCTGTTGTCCGAAAACAGGCCGGTCGCGGCCAGGGTGGCGGGCAGCGCCCCTTCCGCCGTGGGCGGGAGGTTGAACTCACTGCCGGACGAGGCGGGCTTGGGTTGGTCCTTGGAAGCGAGGTTCGCCGAAGCGCGCTCCCCGGTCCACGTCACCCGCCATAGCGCTCCGTTGGTGCTGGCGGAGTTCGAGGCATCGGAGCCTCCGGGGATGCCGGCGCGTTCGATATACCACAGGCCGCCATCCGGGGCTGTGGCGACGTCAATCGGCCGGTTGATACCGTGCGCGAAATCCTGGCGTTCCCCCGGCTTGGCGGGGTCAATCAACTTGATCCATCCGCCGTAGTCGCTGAAGAAAAATTTGCCGGTGAAGGTGGCAGGAAACGCACCCGGGCCGGGCTTGGCGGGGTTGTAGAAATCACCCCCGCACAGGGCCACGCCTTTGCCTTTGCCGTGGTCGTAGGCATACTCTGGGGCGCGGTATCCTTCGGGCTGTTTTTGCTGCTTCGGCGGGCCGTCAATCTCCGGCCAGCCGTAGTTCACCGCTTCCGGGCGTTTGCCCGTGTCATAGCGTTCGATCTGCTCGAAGTTTGCCCCCACCATGCTGAGGTAGAGCAGGCCGCTGCCCGGTTGCACGGAGATGGCAAAGGCGTTGCGCAGTCCCAAGGCGACGATGGCGCGGTTTTTTCCCTCGAATTTTCCGTAGTAGGGATTGTCGGTGGGGATGGTGCCGTCCTTGTTGATCCGCAACAGTTTGCCCAACAGATTGCCGGGGTTCTGCGCGTTGGGCCCGACCGCGTTTTCGCCGGTGCTGACGTAGAGTTTGCCGTCCTTGCCAAAGGCCAGGCCACCGCCGTTGTGCCAGCCGACTTTGGAAAGGTCATTCAGTTCCAGGATTACCTTCTCGCTGCCAGGATCAGCGGCATTGCTGGTGACGGTGAAACGGCTGACGCGGTTGTTGCTTGAGGTGTGGCTGGCATCATCCGGCTTACGTAGGTGCGTGTAATAGAGGTAGATCCAGCCATTTCTGGCAAACTCCGGATCGAAACACACGCTGAGCAGGCCGCGCTCGTTCCAGCTGTCCACCTGTTTGGTCAGATCCAGCACCGGCTTTTCCAAGAGCTTGTCGCCGGTCACGACCCGCAGCAGCCCCTGTTTTTCACAGAGAAAAAGACGTCCATCCGGCGCGAACTCCATGGTGGTCGGATTCAAGCCCTCCGCGATTTTGGTTTCAGAAAAACCGGCCGGCAGTGTCGCCGCTTTCAACGGGGCGCATCCTGGTAGGACCAGGGTGGTGAGGGCGGAAAACAAACACCGGTTCAGGGATAAGCGGGGGGAACTCATGGACGAGGAAAAGGACGGGAGGACAAAGGGGCGGAGGAGTTTTTCGGATCAACCGAAAAGAATCATTTCCACGCCATCCCGGGCGGTGGCAAAGAAAACCGTAGGGTTTCAAGTCCTCCGGGACAGGGTGGCTGAACACGAAAGGTTCTCCGGTCAGACTTCGGGTGGTTTGATACCGTTGGCCGGCCCTGCGCAGGCACTCAGGTGAACGGAAAATCAATGCCTTGAACCACCTGAGCACGGCGTGAAAAAGGGCCAGATCAGGGCAGCGCCCAAGATCTGGACGGGTAGGGTGACGGCGTCGAGGGGGACGGTCCAGACGAGGTTTATGGGCTTCCGGACGGTGGTTCGGCGGCTTTGGGAAAGGGGAAAACCGTTCCGCCGATAAGTCTGCCAATCCTCCAACCATGCGTAATCCGGAGGCAGATTGGTGTGGATCTCCTTCGGCTGTTTGCCGTCTTCGAAAAACTCCGCCAGGGAGGCCTTTGGTATTTTTGTGGCGGAGTTCCCCGGCGTGCTTTTGCTCTCCTGCCTCTGTTTGTCCGGCAGCTGCGATTGGGCCACGTGGACATAGGCCAGGGTCCAAGGACTGACAAGGTCGTCGTCACTCAACCTGGCAACGGAGCCTTTGATCCAAAGGTCTCCCGACGGATTGCCGTAAACTGCCCCGGGTTTGAACGACGTGGACTCGGGCCTTGTTTCCATTTCCGCGTAAGTGGCTGTGAAGCAACCGGTCGAAAGAAGCGTGAGTGTTCCCAGGAATCCGGTGAGAGCGCGGAGGGGAAGAGTCGGGCGCGGAGGGCAAAGGAGGGGTGATTTGATTGAGTGGGTCATGGGATGTGGCAACGATGTGACCTTTGTTAAAACAATGACTATAGGTCAACAAAAGATTAATTCCCTCACTCCGCATTCGCCGCCTCCCTGGCCATAGGCCTTGGGATGAATGCTTCGTGCTTGCGGGGTTGTTCGGGAAAACTCTCCTAAATCACCTCGTATCAACAATTTCTCTCCCATGAAACTCCGTTTTGTTTCCTCCCTGGCCCTCATCGGTCTCGTCCTCTCCGGTTGCGCCACCGAATCCACCAGCCCCACGGCCGCGAATCCCGCCGCCAAGGCCGCTCCGGCCGCCGCTCGGGCCCCGATGGGCGAGCCCAAGGCCAATTCCGCCCCGGTCCCGGGTGGCTTTTCCCCGCTGGCCGTGACGGATGCCGGCGCCACCGCCGCCGCGAAAGCGGTCGCGGCCAAAATCGGCGGCGGTTGGTCTTTCGCGGAGCTCGTTTCGGCCCAATCGCAGGTGGTGGCGGGAACGAACTACGAGCTGGTGGCAAAGTTTGCCAAGGCGGGTGAGTCCCGCGGTGCCACCGCCACCGTCTGGCGCAAATTGGACGGCTCGCTGGAAGTGACCAACTGGAAATGGGAAAAGAAGGCTGAGAAAGCCAAGACCGACAAACCCAAGGCCGATAAGCCCAAGGCTGATAAACCGAAGCCGGACAAGCCAAAGGGGGACAAACCCAAGACCGATACTCCCAAACCCAAAAAGGAGCCCGTGGCGGGCGGTTTTTCCAAGCTGCCCACCACCGATGTCGGAGCCATCGCGGCCGCCAAGGCGCTGGAAACAAAGATCGGCGGAGGCTGGGCCTATGACGGCCTGCTTTCCGCGCAGTCGCAGGTCGTGGCCGGGACCAATTACAAGGTGACGGCCCGTTTCGCCAAGGGCGGCCAGAAAAAGAAAGCTTCCGCCACGGTCTGGAAAAAACTCGACGGATCCCGCGAGGTGACCGAATGGAAGTGGCTCTAAACCACTGGCTGTAAACGGCAGGCCTCGATCTGGCCGCGCCAGGGAGCAACCGGCGCGGCTCAGTCCTGCTTGACGTTGAAGGCGCCGAGGAAGGTGGAGGCGACAAAGGCGTAGAGGCCGATGTCCGAGCAGGTCCCGACGAAGGGGTTTTTGTCCAAGGTCTCGCTGCAGATCGCGGCGAGATCGGCGACGGATCCCAGGATCGTGAGGGCGGCGAGGGTGCCGTAAAGTTTGACCCCGGTGGGGTTGCTGTTGCTCAGCGTCAGGGCCAGGGGGATGGTGGGCCAGCCCAAGGCCAGCCCGAGCCCGACGGCGACGGGGCTGCCCAGCAGAAGCCCGCCGATGACGAAGCCTATGGCGCACAACACGCCGCCTCCGACCAGGATGCCTTCCCAGCGTTCGCGGGTTTTGAGGGCGAGCCGCGCGTGGGAGTCAAAGAGGATGAAGAGGTTGCCGATCCCGCGCGCCACATAGCTCCAGAAAACAAACCCGATCCAGAGCATGCCCACGAGCATGGCGAGGGTGGGGGACACGGTTTTGAGGAAGGCGCGGAGGACGCGGTAAAGCACGTAAACGCCGAGGGCGAAGGCCCAGCGGCCCTTTTCGGAAAGCCGCGCGACGAGGAAGACGTATTTCAGCCAGGCGCGGTAAAACGGGGAGCGGGCGCGGAACGATTCAAGCAGGCCCTGCCGCGCGGCCTCGAAGTTGGGATCGAGGCGGAGGGACTCGATGAAGTGGCCTTCGGCGGCCTTGTGGTCGCCGCGGCGGAGGGCGGCGTAGCCGGCGTTGAAGTGGGTGAAGGAGTCGTCCGGCGAGCGAGCCAGGCGGACGCGGACATCGGACTCGCTTTCGTCGGTTTTCCCTTGGAACTGAAGGGTTTGCGACAGGATGTTTTGCGCCGTCACATCGTCGGCGTCTAGGGCGAGGGCGGCGCGGGCCTGCTCCTCGGCCTCGGCCCAGCGCGCCTGCCGCAGGTAGCAGAGCCCCTTGGCCACGTAGCCGTCCTCGGAGAGCGGTTCGAGGGAGACGGCGGCATCGGCCGCCTTTTCCGACTCGGGGTAGCGTTTGAGGCCGCTGAGGAGGCGGGAACGCTGGGCGTGGAAGAGGGCGGTTTCCGGATCCAGGGCGATGGCCTGGTCAATGATCTCCAGGGCTTCCTGGTCGCGGCCCTCCTGCCGGGTGACGCTGTGGGAAAGGAGAAAAAGCGTGGTGGGCTGGTTGGGATCGGCCGCGAGGCTGAGGCGGAGGAAACGCTCGGCCTCGGCATGGCGCGAGAGGTCCAGCAGGGCCAGTCCGCGCTGGAGGTGGGCCTGGGAGTCGGAGGTGTCCTCGCTGCTCATGATTTTTTCAGGCCGAGGTGGACCAGGACGTCGTCGTAGAAACCGCCCTGGTTGGCGTAGAGGGCGTAGTTTTTCGCATTGTCGAACCAGGAGCGGGTGGAGGGTTTGGTCTCTTTGGCGGCCTGGAGGAGGGACTTCATGGTGATGGGGACGAGGCGGCCCTCCTTCATGGCCTGGGTGAGGGCCAGTTCGGTGGCGTGGTCGAAGACACCCTTGAGGTCGGCCCCGCTGAAGCCGTCGGTCTTTTTGGCGAGGGCGCGGGCGTCGAGTTCGGCGATGGGTTTGTCTTTGGCCATGACCTCGATGATGCCGGCCCGGGCCGTCTCGTCCGGCGGGGGGACGAAGATGGTGCGGTCGAAGCGGCCGGGGCGGCGGAAGGCGGAGTCAATGTGCCAGGGCGCGTTGGTGGCGCCGAGGATGAGCACGCCGCTGTTGTCGGAGGTGCCGCCGTCCATCTCGGCGAGGAACTGGTTGATGACGGTTTTGGAGGCGCTCTGGCGCAGGTCCTTGCGGTCGGCGGCGAGGGCATCTATTTCGTCAAAGAACAAAACTGAGGGGGCGTTCTCGCGGGCCAGGCGGAAGATCTCGTGGAGGTTTTTCTCACTGCGCCCCACCCACATGTCGAGAATGTCGTGCAGGCCGATGCAGAAGAAGTTGGCCTTGATTTCCCCGGCCGTGGCGCGGCTGATGAGGGTCTTGCCGCAGCCGGGCGGACCGTAGAGGAGGACGCCCCCGCCGACCTTTTTTTTGTAGGCGCGGAAGAGGTCGGCGTGGGTCATCGGGTAGAGGATTTTCATCCGGATCTGCTCCTTGAGGGCCTTCCGTCTGGGGTTCGCGATGCGGCGATCCTGCGTCTCGGGATCAGCGCCGTACTGGACGATTTGGTCGATGGCGTAGTTGTCGCTGAGGTACTTGAAGTCGTTCTCTTGGCGCCAGCGGAGCTTG
>JANOBW010000251.1:0-7654 GCA_031411855.1 Opitutia bacterium | reverse complement strand
GGGAGGTGGGACTAGGCCGGGGCAGGCCAGACATATGATGACGTATGAGTGACGAATGATGAAACCAGGCAGGTAAGGAGGGGCATAAAATGTGGCTGAGGCTCCGGGCTGCATGGGGATTTCTTTCATAACTCATACGTCAGCACTCATGATTTCAAACTGACCAGACGGAGGGCGAGGCGTTCTGTTTCCATGAGTTCGGCCGGGAGCGGGTTGCTGATCCGGCTGATGGGATTTTCCAGGAAGTTCAGACGTTGGGCGAGTTCGCTGACGAGATCGGCGGGAGCGTTTCTGAGATTCAGCTGGGCGACCGCCTCCCGGGAGCTCAGGGCGGCCGGTTCGCGGAAGGCGGGGGTGGCGGCGGCATGCTGGAGCCAGCGGAAGGCGGCATTGCGGAAGGCGGCTGTGTCGCCCCGGGAGGCGGCCTGGGTGGCTTCCTGGGCAAACTGGCGCATGGCCCGGCGGCGTTGGCGGGAGAGATGCCACATGGGGTCGGCGGCGGCCCGGGCGGCCCGGATTCTGAGCCAGACAAAGGCGGCCAGGAAGCTGCCGATGAGAATCTGGCTGGCGAGGAAGACCGGCTCCTTCCAGAGGGGGAGGAAGGAGCTTGGTCCGAAGGCACCGAGCTGAGTCAGGCTGAGGTCGTAGGCGGCCACGGCGGGCGGGGGGGAGGAAGGGGACGGGGTGTTTTTGGAAGCCGCCTGGGTCGAAGCGGCGGCCGTTCCCGGTGCGGCTGCGGCGACGGTGAGCTGGATGGGCTTGGTGGAAACGTTGACGTATTGGTGGGCGGCCGAGTCGTAGTAGGCGAACCGGGCGGGCGGAAGGGTGACCGTGCCGGTTTTGGTGGGAATGACCGTGAAGGTGTAGGTGGCGTTGAGGCGTCCCTGGGCATCCGGTTCGGGCGAGGGGTTGCGACCAGCGTAGATTTTGAGACCGTCAGCGGCTGGAAAACCCGGGCCGGCCGAGCCCTGAAGGTCACCGTTTCCGGACAGTTCGAGGGTGACGGAAAGCACTTCGCCGACGGTCAGGGAGGTGGCTCCCTGCTGCTGGCTCAGGCGGTATTGGCCGACGGCCCCATCGAAGTGGTCGGGGCGGCCTTCGCGGGGCAGCGGGGTGACGTTGAGTTTGAAGCTGGGGGAGGGGAGTTCCTGCTGGGAAATGCCGCGGCCGGGGATGATGAGGACGGTTTCGGCGGAAAACTGGAGAGTCTGCTCGCCCGACTTGGAGGGAATGAGGAAACCCTTCCAATCGTAGCGCCGGAAGGAGAAACCACCCTTTTGGGAGAGGGACTGGCCGACGTCCTGGGACGGGTCGAAGGTGACGGCGTCCGAGGTCATTTTGAGTTGGAGCCGCGAAGCCACCTGGTGGTCGGTGCGGATGAAAAGGGAAACGGTGGCGGGGATGCGTTCGCCCACGATATGGCCGTCCTTCGATTCGGGGATCTTGATATCCCAGCTGATGGCGTCGCGCCGTTCCTGGGAAACCGGGGCGACGGTGAGGGTGGCGGCGGGGACGGTGATGGTCTTGCCGTTGCTATCGAGGGCGGTCCAGGCGGGGACGGTGAAGGTGCCTTCGGCGGTGGCCTGGACCTGCCAGCTGGCCCCGATTTTCTGGGACATGCGGCCGTTGACGATGGTCATTTGGGTGGACGTGCCGAAGTTGTTGGAAAACGTCAGGCCGGGAACGGCGGGCGGGTGCAGGCCGGGGGGGAGTTCGGAGATGTTTTCAAAAACGACGGTGTAGGCGGAAGGGTCACCCACCTCGCAGGAATCGGGGTTGAAGCCGGCGCTCGTCTGGGCGCGCGCCTGGCCCAGCAAGGCCAGGCAAAGGAGGAGGGAGGCAAGGCAGCGAGCCAGAAGGGGGGAAGAGGAGGAAATGTGAAGGGGGGAGCGAGGCATGGGACGGGAGGATTTCAGATCTCAAATTTCAGATTTCAGAAAAGTATGGGAGGATTTCAGATTTGAAATTTCAGATTTCAGAAAAGGCAGGCGAGGCAGCGAACCAGACGGGGACGGGAGGAGGAAAAGTGAGGAAGGGGGGTAGGCATGGGACGGGAGGATTTCAGATTTGAAATTTCAGATTTCAGAAAAGGCAGGTGAGGCAGCGAACCAGAAGACGGGGCGGGAGGAGAAGAAGCGAGGAGGGGAGGAGGGGAGGAAGGGTAGCGTTTGTGAGAGGCTGGGGACAGTGCCTTGGAAATCATAAATCAAGAATCATAAATCATAAATGATCCTACCATTCCTTGCGGTTGGAGGGGGAGAGGTCTTGCCGTCCGTCCTTGGGCTGGCTGCGGGGGTCCGACTGTTGGAAGGGGATTTTTTTCTCGTGTTTTTCCAGCTGCTTGAGAAGGCGCTGCACCTCCTCGATTTCGGTGGCCTGGCGTTCGTGGCGGCGCACGTCGGTGCGGTCCCCGTTGTCCTTTTGGGGTTTCCCCGCCTGATCTTTGCCTTCCTTCCCGTTTTGGCCGGGCTTGTTGCCTTTCTGTTTTCCGAGCTGGTTGGCCAGTTGCTGGAGTTTGTCCTGCATCTGCCCCATTTGGTCGGGTTGCTGCCCCTGACCCTGGCCCTGGCCTGGTTTGCCGTTTTTACCATTCTTTCCCTGTTTGCCGTTTTTGCCCTGCTGGCCGTCTTTACCGTCCTCCCCGTCCTGACCTTCCTCTCCTTCCTGGCCGTCCTGACCCTTCTCCTTGCCGACATCCTTTTTCATTTCGTTGAGGATGCCCTGCATGGAATCGAGGTTGTCCCCGGCGGAGCCGAGGCCGGGGGATTGACCGGGTTGCGAACCGGGTTGCTGACCGGGCTGGTCACCCGGCTTTTGTCCCGGTTGTTTCCCGGGCTGCTGGCCTGGCTGTTTTGGGCTGGATTTGGGCTCTTGCTGACCGGGTTGGGGTTTGGGGGCGGACTTAAGGGACTCGGGAGACAAGGACTTTAAGTCTTCGGGAGAGAGCGATTTAAGATCTTCCGGGGAGAGGGAGGAGGGATCGAGGGGAGGTTGGGAGCCGGTTTGTTTGGGCGGGTTGTTTTTCAGTTTGTCTTTGAGCTCCTCGAGTTCCTCGCGGTATTGCTCCATTTTTTCCTGGTGCTGGTTGCGGTTGGCTTCGTCGAATTTGTCGAAGTCGTTGAGGGTCCGCTCCTTTTTTTCTGCCGTCTTGTCGGCCTGGTCGGGGTGTTGCTGCTGGCGGTTGGAGACATCCTGCTTGAGCTGGTCGAGCTGCTTTTGGAGTTCCTTGATGAAATCGCGCTCCTTCTGCATTTTTTCGAGTTCCTGGCGGAGGGACTCGAGCTGTTCCTTGAGGTTCTTGATGTTATCCTCCGCGCTGGCCTCGTTTTCCTCGGATTCGGACGGTTGGTTTTTGGCGGGGTCGCGGGCGAGCTGCTCCTGGAGTTTTTGGAGTTCCTCCTTCAGTTTGCGGATGATCTCGTCCTCCTGGTTTTCGGGCCGGTCGGGAAAGGCCTCCTTGTTTTTGTCCATCTCCTGCTGGAGCTGGTCGAGGTCGCGCTGGATTTTCTCAATCTGGTCGAGCTGTTCCTGGCTGTAGGGGGAGGGCGGGTTTTTCTCGCGGTCAATTTTCCCTTCGAGGGCGGAGATATACTTGCGGACGACGGCGAGGTTGGCTTTGGCGGGGCCGCTTTTCCTGGGGTTAAGCTCGATGGCGGCGGCGAGAAGTTTGGCGGATTGCTGCCAGCGGGAAAGGGCTCCGGCGGAGTCAGGTTCCTTTTGCAGGAGGGCGGACTGGCCCTGCTGGAAGATGGTGTTGGCGAGGTTGTAGGAGGCGTTGGCCTGGAGCTCGTGGTCGGAGCTTTCCACGGAGAGGGTGAGGGCCTCGCGGAATTTTTCGGCCGCCTTGTCGTAGTCGCCCAACTGGTAATGGGCGGCGCCCAGGTTGTAGTGTCGGCGGGGGTCGGCGGGGTTTTCGGAGAGTTGCTGGGAATAGAGTTCCACGGCCCGGGCCGAGGCGGCGGGATCGGGGGCGGCCTGAAGGGCGGGCAGGCAGAGGAGGAGAAGAGGGGAGGAGGGGAGGAGGAGCCGAGACAAGGCGCCAAGTCGGGGGCTCGCCGGGAGAAGAGCAGGGCGCGATGAGGCTGGGACGGAGGAGGGGAGGTGGTGGCTCATGGCGGTGGGGGCGGCGGATTTCAGATTTAAAATTTCAGATTTCAGAAGGGCGGGGGCAGGGGGAGCCGGTTGGGGATGAGACTCCCAAGGGTGCGTTGACGGGCTCACCTATCATAATTCAAGAATCATAAATCACAAATGTCCTTCAGGGCTTTCTCCGGGTGTTGACGAGGAGTTCGAGGGTGAGCAGCCCGAGGGCGGCGGCGAGGGGCCAGTGAAAACGTTCGATGGGACGGCGGACCGAGCGGGTGGATTTGTTTTCCGATTGTTCGAGGTTGTTCAGGCCGTCCTGGCGGAGGCTTTCGAGACCGTCTCCCGCCGTGCCGAGGGGGCGGTAGGTGCCGCCGGTGAGCTCGGCCACACGTTTGAGGGTGGTCTCGTCGAGTTTGGTGATGATGGTCTGGCCGCGGTGGTCGCGGAGGGCTTGGCCAGGGCGGTCGGGGTCGGGCAGGGTGGTGCCGGCGGGGTCGCCTACGCCGATGGTGTGGATCAGAACGCCCTCGTTGCCGGCCTCTTCGGCGCGTTTCAGGCCGTCCTCCTCGAGGTCCTCGCCATCGGTGATAAGGATGAGGGTGCGGTGGGCGGCGTTGGAGGGATAGGCGGCGATGGCTTCGGAGATGGCGGAGGCGACGTTGGTGCCCTGGAGGGGGATGGTGTCGGTGTCGAGGGCCTCGACCGATTGGCGGACGGCGGAGTGGTCGGGGGTGAGGGGGCATTGGAGAAACGCCGTGCCGGCGAAGGCGACGATGCCGACGCGGTCGCCGCCGAGTTTGTCCACGAGGTCAAGCACGGCGAATTTGGCGCGTTCGAGGCGGGAGGGCAGGACATCCTGGGCGAGCATGGAGCGCGAGACATCCACTGCGATGACGATATCTCCGCCGGAGCCGCCCTGTTCCTCGTTCTTGAAGCCCCAGCGCGGTTGGGCGAGGGCGGTGAAAAGGAGGGCGAAGGAAAGGGCGAGCAGGATGTTTTTGACGAGGGTGCGGGCGGGGGAATGGCCGGCGAGGAGGCTGGGCAGAAGGGGGTGGTCGGCGAACCGGGCCAGACGTTTCCGGGAGAGGGCACGCTGGAGGATGGCCACGGCGAGGAGGAGCAGGGGGGCGGCGGCGGCCAGGTAGAGGAACTCGGGGGCTCCGAAGGACATACAAATTAAGAATTAAAAATTAAGAATTAAAAATTGAAAGGCAGAGGAGGGCCGGAAAACCGGCATTTCAGATTTCAAATTTCAGATTTCAGAAGGCGGCGGTTCGGAAGTGGTGGAGAGGGGAAGAAGCGAAGAAGTGAAGGAGTGATTTCAGATTTCAAATTTCAGATTTCAGAAGGTGAGGCCGGGGAGGGTGCTTCGGGACAATTTTTAATTTTAAATTCTTAATTTTTAATTACCAAGCTTCAGCTTGGTAGGCGGGCAAAGATGACCCGGACGATGAGCCATTCGGCGGCGAGAAGGCCGAGGATGGCATAGAGGAAATAGGGGAAGATGTCGCGGTATTGGGTTTTCTCGATGGTGTTGACCTTGGTTTTTTCGAGGCGATCTATCTCGTCGTAGATGCTGGCGAGGGTGGCGGTGTCCTTGGCCCGGTAGGAGCGCCCGCCGGTGATGTTGGCGATCTCATCGAGGGCCGCCATGTTGATGTAGGAAGGCTGGAGACTGAAGAGGATATTGCCCAGACGGTCGCGCTGGGGAGTGAAGTCGCTGTTGCGGCGGGAGCCGCCGAAGGGGACGTCGAAACGGGGAAACTTGACCATTCCTTCCTCGCCCAGGCCGATGGCATGGATCTTGATGTCGAGGGTCTTGGCCGCCTCGGCGGCACCTTTGGGGGTGAACTTGTCCTTGATGTTGGAGTCGCCGTCGGTGAGCAGGACGATGACACGGCCCTTGGCCTCTTTCGAGGCCTGTGAGTTAAGACGGTTAACGCTGACGGCGAGGGCTTTGCCGATGTTGGTGCCCATCTCGGGGACGAGGCCGTTCTGGAGGCGGGCGACGTTTTTATCAATGAGCCACTCGTGGTTGAGGGTGAGCGGCGAGACGACATAGGCGTCGCCGGAGAAGGCGACGATGCCGATGCGGTCGTTGGGGCGGCGCTCGATGAAATCTTTCACGACCCGGCGGACGACGGCGGTGCGGTCGCTGGGGGCACCATCGAGCTCCATGTCGTGGGTCCACATGGAGAGGGAGAGGTCAATCGTGAGCACAATGTCTATGCCCTCGGATTTGTTTTCGATGATGGTGCTGCCCCGCTGGGGTTGGGCGAGGGTGCAGATGGCGACGGCCAGGGCGAGGGAGCGAAAGAGGAGGGCGAGGGCCCCGATTCCGAAACGGGAGGGTGAGGCCAGCCCCTGGACGAGGGAACCGCTGGAAAAACCGAGGGCGGAGCGGCGTCCGCGCGCCCCGATGAGGAAGGCGAGGAAGGGGACAGCCAGGAGGAGCCAGAGGAGTTCGGGGTGGGCGAAACGAAACACGGGTGAAATTAAGAATGAGAGGCAGAGGGGAGGCAGGAGGACTTAAGGGACCTGAGGGGGCGAAGGGACGTTTTACTTGGAGGAGGTGGTGGGCGGAAGAGGTGGTGGCAGAGGCGGGGGCACGCCGGTGGCGGGTCCGGGGCTGGGGAGGGAGGTGGCGGGCTGGTTTCGGGCCATGTGGTGGTGGTGGCGGGTATCCACGTTGGCGAGGGCAAGCTCTTCCAGCAGGTCGCGGGTGGCGGAGTGCAGGCGGGAACGTTCGGACGAGTCGGGCCGTGGGGCGCCAGGCAGATATTTGAAGCGGTCACATTCCTCAATGTGGGCTACCGCCTTGGCGGCCAAGGGCGAGGGCAGGCGGTCGGCTGATTCCAAGCAGGAGAGAAGGCGGTCGGTGGTGATGGATACCGCCGTCACACCAAAAGTTTCCGAGAGGTAGGACCGGATCACGCGGGTGAGCAGGGAGGGAAGTTCGTTGGAAGGATCTTCCGGGACGAGCCGGGCGGCCTCGCGGAGGCTGGCGCGGGCCTTGAGGAGGGCTTCCGGCTGGGAGGGGCGGCTGGTGTCGCGGGTAAAAAACCAGGTCAGAAGTGCGGCCAGGGTGAGGAGGCCCACGGCGATCAGCACCCAACCGGAGGGTGAGATGGCCGGTTCCGGGACGGTATTGACCGGGAGGGGGCCGGCGATGTCCCGCAACCTGGGGAGGCCGGGGAGGGCCTGGGCGAGGGGAAGGAACATCGAACTTCGAACGTTCAACATCGAACCTTGAAGGACAAAGCAGCCGAAAGCCACACCATGCCATGGGCTGCCGGAACCGGGCAAAGCCGGCATTTTTAGGTTTATCAGGGGCATCAGAGGCGGCGGGTGCGGCGGGCGAAGAAGGCCGTGAGCTCGGCGACGAAGGGTTTCGCGGTGGAGATGGGCATGAAATCCACCCCGGCCTTGCGGAGGCAGCGGGAGAGGGCGGCGGTGAAATGGGTGCGGCCTTCGGCGTAGCGGCGGCGGACGGTCTCGTCGCCGGTGTTGAGCTCGTATTGGAGACCGGTTTCGGCGTCCTCAAGTCGGAGACGGCCGACTTCCGGGC
>JANOBW010000250.1:0-8272 GCA_031411855.1 Opitutia bacterium | reverse complement strand
TCGCCAACCGCACCTACGCCTACGACCTGGTCAACGGCGTGACCGGGGCGGACGCCTCCCTGGCCGATCTCCAGCTCGAGGTCTGGTCCCTCGACTCCCACCAGGTCCCCACCACCCTGGTCGCCATGTCCCAGGCCGGCTACGATACCACCGAACACCTCTGGTTCACCCTCCCGGGCATGGGCTCCTACGCCCTTGTCGTGCACCGCCTTGACAATGTTTACGGCAGTGACACCGAGACCACCTACGGCCTCTCCTGGGTCGTGCCGGAACCCTCCGCCTACGCCGCCTGCCTCGGCCTCGCGGCGCTGTCCGTCATGGCCTTGCGCCGGCGCTCCCGAAGCCGCTGAAAACCGCCGGAAGGGCCTGTCGTCCGCCTCCCGGAATCGCCCACCCTGGATTCGCCTGTGCCCACAGGAGGCGGGACGCCCTCGTCCCGCTTGCGTTGGCCGGAGAACCACGAGGGCCGAGGGCGGCCCTCCTCCTTCGCGAGACCCGTTTTCATACGTTTGAACGCGATTTGGTATGAAACCTACCCTTGAGGAACCTCCTTCGGGTTATGATACGTTTGAATGCCGCCGCGCCTCAGATCCAGCCCTTGCGGTGGAAATACCAGTAGGGAATCACGGCCGAGAGCACCATCAGGACGAAGGTGATGACAAAGGCGTAGTCGCTGTGCAGCCCCGGGATGTGGTCCACGTTCATCCCGTAGATGCTGGCCACCAGGGTGGGCGGCAGGAAGATGACCGCCGCGATGGAGAAGATCTTGATGATCTGATTCTGCTCGATGTTGATCAGGCCCAGGGTGGCGTCCTGAAGGAACGTGATCTTGGAACTGATGAAACTGCTGTGGTCCCCGAGGGACTGAAGGTCGCGGGCGATCCCCTTCAGGTGGACCACCACGGTCGAGCCTTCGGACGCGCCCCGCTGGCTTTCAATGAGATAGACGAGAAGGCGGTTGAGCGAGACGATGGACTCGCGGGCCTTGGAATTCAGCCCGTGGTCGCGGCCGATCTTTTTCAGGATCTCCTTGAGCATCTGGTCGTTGTCCACATGCCGGCGGGACTTTTCCCCGGAGGCGAAGATGTCGTTGGCCAGGACCTCCAGGTCGGCGCTGATCTTTTCCAAAATGTCGGCCAGGCGGTCCACGATCGCGTCCAGCAGGCCGCTCAGGGCGTCCACGTTCGTCGCGACCTGGCACTGCGGCTTGTTCAGGGTCTTGAAGAAGTTGCGGAACGGGGTGTTGTCTATGTAGCGGATGGTGATGAGGCACCGGCGGAACAGCACAAAGGTGACGGGCGCGCTCTGCACCGCCTCGGTGTCGGCCTGGGCCACCAGGGAGGCAGTCAGGTAAAGCGCCCCGTTCTCCGAATACAGGCGGCTCGACGTCTCAATCTCGGCCATCTCGTAGGCGGTCGGAAGCTCGATTCCCAGCATCTTCTCCACCTCCAGGACCTCGTCCCGCTCAGGCTTGATCAGATCAATCCAGTAGTGCTCATCCGGTGCGGAGGAGAGTTGGTTGATGTCCGTGACCTGCTGGTCCGGACCAAAACGGATGTGATGGATGGTGCGCATGTGCGACCCGAGGGCAGGGGAGGGAAAAGACCCGGGGGGGGCGTGTCGAAACTAATCCCGTCCGCCTGCAAAGTGTTTTCCCTTGAGCGCCTCACCCGGCCGGACAGTCTCAGCCTTCCGTTTTCCACCGGACACCATGACCCCGCTGATCCTCCACCAGACACCCGGCGCGGGTGCCGCCTCCCAGGCCGAAACCGCCCGGCGGAACGGATGGGAATTGCGCGTGGAAAACGACGCCGGACTGCTGGTTGAGGCCGCCCGCATCGGCTCGCCGGTGGTCGTCCTCGGCCCTGGGACCGCCCAGCCCCTCACCCTTCTGGCCCGGCTGGCGGCGGAGGCCCCCGGGGCCGCCGTGCTGGTCGCGGTTGACCCCGCCGACGCGGACCGGTGGCGGAGAATCCTGACCTCCTCCCCGCTGGCCCCCGCGCGGACGGCCGTGGCGGACGCCTCCCAGCCGGAAAGCTGGACCGCACAGGCCGCCGCCCTTGCCGCCCTGCCTCTCCCCGCCCCCTCGCCCCTCGCCGCCCTCGCCCACCAGCTCTGCGCCTGCGCCCCGGCCGGCTTCGCGGTGGTGGACGCCTCCGGCCTCTTCGTCTCCGCCAACCCCCAGCTGGTCGAGATCATCGGCCGGGATGAGCGCGCGCTGGCCGGGCGCGACCTCGCCTTTTGTTTCGGCAACGAAACAGCGGCCGCCCTGGCCGGAGGCCCCCCGCCCGGCGGCGCCCCCGTCCGTTTCTCCCTCCGCCGCCCCGACGGCACCGTCCGCGACCTCGAGGCCACCTCCGGTCCGCTTCCCCTCGCCGACGGGTCCCCCGGCCGCCTCCTCGCCTTCCGGGATATCTCCCGCCGCACCCGCGCCGAGGCCGGGCTGGCCCGCAGCGAGCTGCGGCTCCGCCAGGTGGTGGACCTGGTCCCGCACATGATCTTCCTGAAGGACGCCGCCGGCCGCTTCGCCCTCGTCAACCAGGAGGCCGCCAACCTCTACGGCACCACGGTGGAGAAACTCACCGACCGCCTCCAGGCCGACCTCCATTCCGACGCCGACGAGCTCCAGGCCATGCTCCTGTCCGACCAGGCCGTGCTCAACGAGGGACGCCGCGTGGACGCCCCGGAGACACGTTTCACCAGCCCCACCGGGGAAACCCGCTGGCTCAGCGTCATCAAGGTCCCCTTCCGGCCCGATTCGCAGGGGGAGCCCATGGTCCTCGGCATCGCCCTGGACGTGACCGAGCTGCGCCGCGCCCGCGCCGAACTTGAGGCCGCCAACCGGGGCCTGGAGGAGCGCGTCCAGGCCCGCACCGCCGAGCTGGAGGCCGCCGGCCACGCGCTTCTGCACGAGCGCCATCTCTTCAGCACCCTGCTGGACAACCTGCCCGAGCGGATCTATTTCAAGGACCGCGACAGCCGCTTCATCCGCGGCAACCACGCCATCCTCCGCCAGTTCGGCCTTTCCCGGGAGGAGGAGCTCGTGGGCAAATCCGACGCCGACTGCTTCACCCCGGAACACGCCGCCCCCGCCCGCGCCGACGAGCTCCGCATCATGGAGACCGGGGTTCCCATTCTGGAGAAGGAGGAAAGGGAAACCTTCACCGACGGCACCGTGACCTGGAGCGCCACCACCAAGATGCCCTTGCGGGACAAACAGGGCCGCATCATCGGGACGTTCGGGGTCTCCCGCGACATCACCGCCCGCAAACGCATGGAGCAGGAGCTCGAACAGGAACGCCTCCTCATGAGCAACCTGATGGACAGCCTGCCGGACAAGATCTTCTTCAAGGACCGGGAAAGCCGCTTCCTCCGCGTCAACAAGGCCCACGCCGCCCAGTTCAACCTCGCCTCCCCCGAGGCCGCCGCCGGACGCACCGACAGCGACTATTTCAGCCCGGAAAACGCCGCCGCCGCGCGGACCGATGAGCTCGGCATCATGGCCACGGGTGAGGCCCTGATCAACAGCGAGATGCAGGAAGTCGTGGCCAACGGGAAACGCCGCTGGATTTCCGTCACCAAACTCCCCCTGCGCGACCTGGAAGGAGCCATCATCGGGACCTTCGGAGTCGTCCGCGACATTACCGCCCGCCGCAAGGCCGAGGCCGACGCCCTCAAGGCCACCGACGAGGCCGTCCGCGCCAGCAAACTCCTCAAGGTCATCATTGATTCGATCCCCGACCGCATCGTGGTCAAGGACACCGAGGGCCGCATGACGATGAACAACCGGGCCCACCGGCGGTTTCTCGGAGGCGCGAAACACAAGGAGGCCATGGGCCGCCTCATCACCGACCTTTTCGACACCCCCTGGGCCAGGGCGGCCCTGGAGCAGGACCTGCGCGTCATCCGGACCGGCGAAAGGGAGGTCAACCACGAGGAGTTTGTGAAGCTGGACGAGCATGACAAAGGCCACTGGATGCTGACCTCCAAGGTGCCTCTCCGCCGCAAAAAGGACGAGCCGCCCTTCGGCGTCGTCGTCATCTCCCACGACATCACCAAACGCAAGAAGACGGAGGAGAAACTCCGCCTCAGCCGCGAGCGCCTCCAGCGCCGCAACGAGGTGATGAACACGGACTTGGAAATGGCCCGTCAGGTCCAGCAGGCCTTTCTCCCGGACAAGTTTCCCGAGTTCCCCGCCGGGTCCGGGCCGCAGGACGCCACGCTGGCCTTCGGCCGCCATTACGAGGCCTCCTCCAACCTGGCCGGCGACTTTTTCAACGTCATCCGCCTCTCCGACACCCGCGCCGGCTTGCTCGTCTGCGATGTGCTCGGGCACGGCCTGCGCGCCGCCCTCTTCACCGCCATGATCCGCGGCCTCATCGAGGAGATGCGCCCCATCGCGGACGATCCCGGCGCCTTCCTCACCGAGATCAACAAGGGCCTCTGCAAGATCGTCCTCCCGGCCGATGAGTCCCCCATTTTCGTCACCGCCTGCTACATCGTGGTGGATGTCGCCATCAAACGTTTCCGCTACGCCAGCGCCGGCCACCCCGCGCCGCTGCTCCTCCGGGCCGCCGACGGCAGCGTCACCCCGCTCGACTCCATGGGCGACGAATGCGACCCGCCCCTCGGCCTGGAAGACGGCCTGGTTTACGCGGGCCGCCGCGGCACCCTGGCGGCCGGCGACACCTTCCTGCTCTTCACCGACGGGCTGACCGAGGCGCAGAACGCGAAAGAGGAGGAGTTTGGCGACCAGCGCCTGCGCGAGGCCCTCGTCCGCCACGCGGACAAGGCTCCGCAGGAACTGGCCAACAGCCTGGTGGACGAGGCCCGCCGTTTCAGCGGCAAGACGGAGTTTCCCGACGACGTGTGCGTGCTGACCGTGCGCGTCCTGCGCACCCCCGGGGCCGAGTGAGCCTCAGCCGCCCAGGTGGAAAACCTCCCGCAGCGGCTCGGCCACCGGGCTGCCGTCGGGATTCGCGGGCATGACCGAGGCCATGTAGGCCCACCAGCGGCGGCAGACCTCCGTCCCCGCCACCGCCTGCCAGCGGGCCTCGTCCCGCACCTCGGCGTAGGCAAACAGCTGGCGGGTGCCGGGGTGCAGGAAAATCGAGTAGTTCAACACCCCGTGGTCCCGGAGCGTCTGCTCCAAATCGGCCCAGATCGGGCGGTGGCGGCGCTCGTATTCGAGCTCAAAGCCGGCGTGGACGGACATGACAAAGGCAAGGCGCATGGGGAAAGGGCCGCACGTTGGACATCGGACGCAGAAACGTCGAACCTTGAAGTGAGAAACGGCGGGATTCGGCCCCGGGTGGGCCAGTGCCCCGCCAGTTTCCCCGGCCAGCGGTTGGCGAAGGTAGGGGCCCGGTCACCGTGGTTTGAGCCGCTGGCAGGCCCCGGCCAGCAGCACGAGCACCACGGCCCCCGCCAGAGTGGGAAAGAGGGCGAAACCCCAGCCCGGGTGAAGCAGGTAAACGATGACCGGATTCGAGCCCGCCGGCGGATGAACCGTGCGGGTCAGCATCATGGCCCCGATCGCGGTGCCCAGGGCGAGAGAGAGGCTCCACCAGGTGGGGCCCAAGACCTGGGTGAAGGCCAGGCCGATCAACGCGCTGAAGAGATGGCCGAGGATGACGTTGCGGGGACGGCTGAACGGCGAATCCGGGTAACCAAAAAGAAGCACGGAGCTGGCCCCAAAGGAACCGAGCAGGAGGGTGGTTCCCAGACCCTGGCCCAGAAGAGCCAGAACCGCGATGGCGACGGAACCCGCTCCCGAGGCGAGAACGATGTCGGCAAACGATGCCCGTTTCTGAGAGGTGGGACCCACGACAAAGTCTCGCAGCAACGCGAGGGGAGAAATATTCATAAAAGCTGAAGATGATGGTTTTAAGTGAGGATAAAACGGTTCCGTCATGAGTCTTTGCCTCTCTTCGCGCCCTTCGTGTCCTTCGCGCGACAAACTCATGAACATATCGACTGTGATCAGAAATTCGGATTGGGGTCGCGCGAAGGCCGCGAAGAACGCGAAGAAGCAACAAGTGAACCGATTTTATGTGGGTTCATGGCCCACTTTGGCCAGACGGGCCTCCAGCTCGGCGATGTGGTCTTTCAAGGGTTGGACGAGGCCGGCGATTTCGGGGGCGGTGAAGCGGGGCGTGATGAACTTCGGGCAGTTCCAGTCGAAGGAGACGATGCGGATGCGGAAGATGCGCTCCGTGACACGGGCCAGGCCGGGCGGGGCGAGGGTGGCGGCCAGGTCGGGGTGTTCCCGGGCATCCAGGACTTCGGCGTGGCCCTGGAGTTTCAGGCGTTCGCGTTTCGGGTAATCCATGAGGAAGAGGCAGACGCGGTCGTCCGCCCCGAGGTTGCCAGTGGTCAGCATCTGCCGGTTGCCCCGGAAGTCCGCAAAGGCCAGCAAGTTGCGCCCCACGATTTTGCAAAACCCGGGCGGGCCTCCCCGGTGTTGCAGGTAGGGCCAGCCGGTTTCACCGACACTGGCGAGGTAGAGGCTGTCCCGGGCCTCGATGAAGTGGATCTCTTCGTCTCCAAGGACATCATCGCCGGGAGCAGGCGGGAGGTTTTGGGCAGCGCCGTAGTAGTGGCGTTGGGCGGCCAGGACGCCGGGGGTGAAGGTCTGTTCAAGGAACTTGTGGGCCATGGGAGGGAGCGTAGGGGGGAACAAAAAAGCCGGCGGAGGAGGACTTCCGCCGCCGGCGATGGTTTAGAAAATCAGGACATGCCAGCCTTCGGCCAGGTAGCGGCGGACGCTGATGAAGCCGGGCGTTCCCGCCAGGGCGTGGTCCTTCTTTTCGGGGATGCCGCAGGCCTTCATGCCCTCGGAGGCGCCAAAGACCTGGGCACATCCGCAGGAACCACCGACGATGAGTTCGCGGACCTCGTGGTAGAGGCCGTTGGCCGGGTGGGTGACTTTGGAGAACTCGGCCGGCCAGCGTGTGCCGGTGCCGGTGAAGCTGATCTCGACCTCGTCTCCGGCGGTTTTGCCCTCGGCGGCGACAACAAGCGCGTTAAAGGCGCGGCCCAGGGCTTCCTCGCCGGCTTTGGGATCACTGATGATGATGACTGCTGTTTTCATGTGGGGGATGGTGTGGGTTGGTTTTCGGTCAGATGACGGAAAGTAGGTTAGGTTCAGGCAGCCCCGAGGGCGGCCAGGAGGGCGGCCTTGGAACTGACGCCGCGCAGAGTCCGCACCGGTTTGCCGCCCCGGAAGACGATGAACGTGGGAATGCTGCGGATGCCGTAGCGGGCGGTGATGGCGGGGGCCTCGTCCACGTTGAGCTTGGCGATCACGGCGGACTCGCGGGTCTCGTCCGCGATCTCCTCGATCAGAGGGGCGATGGACTGGCAGGGGCCGCACCAGTCGGCATGGAAGTCGACAAGGACGGGTTTGTCCGAGCCGGCAAGAAAGCCGTCAAAGGTGGCGGCGGTGAGCGGGATGGTGGTTTTCATGTGTGTGGGAAAAGAAACTAAGACGGATTGGACAGACAGGTCTGTCTTTGAAGGTTGAAAAAAATTATCGCTTGGTGGGAGTGGAGCAAAGCGCCAGGGCGGCGGCCTTGGCGGAATCCACCGGCCAGAGCCCCTGGGCGTTTTGGGCCTCGGTGATGGAACCGGAATAGAGGAGAAAAAGGGTGTCGCCGAGGGCCTTGGCTTCGGCGGGATCTGTCCGCAGTTCGGATGCCAGGGTCTGCCAAAAGAGACGAGTGCGCGCCTTGTAATCACGGATCAGTGCGCGGACCTCGGTATCGGGGTTGAGCATGGAGGCGGTGATGGAAAAGGGACAGCCCCGGAACTCCGAGTTCTTCACATACTTTTTCAGGCCATCAAACTTGCGGGCGACTTTTTCGGCCACGGGGAGCTCAAGCTTCAACAGCGCCTCGTTGCCTTTCTCCACCAGCACCGCCTCGGCCTTGAGCCATTCCTCGCAGAGTCTTTCCTTGCTGCGGAAGTGGGCGTAAAAGGTGGCTTTGGCGACGCGGGATTTTTCAATGATCTCGTTGATGCCCACCAACTCGTAACCCCGTCCGCAGAACAGCTGCGAGGCGGTGTCGAGGATTTGCTGGCGGGTGTCGTTCACTGGGACAGACAAGACAGACCTGTCTGTATTGTCAAGGGGGATTTGAAATTTTTTGGGGGAGGCGAGGCTTTGTGTGACGAAGTTGAGCACCAGTTGATAAAACTGAGGTCGCACCGTGCATGCCCACACCTCGCCCTCCCTCGGTCAAGTTACCCCTGCTTTGGGGCTGTCTCCTTT
>JANOBW010000249.1:0-4932 GCA_031411855.1 Opitutia bacterium | reverse complement strand
CATCACGCTGTCGCCCCTTCCCCTCCTCCCCCCTCCCGCGCCCAAGGAAACCCCTCGCCCCCCCGGCCCGGTCTCCGTGGTCAGAGGCTCACGCCGGCCCTTCCGGCTCCCCCCCCGGCCCGGCCCTTTCAAAACCACCGCCTCCGCCACCCCTCCCCCACCCTCCCAGGCTGTCCCTGTAAAATCCTCCCTGGGCGAGCCCAACCCCAGGACCGATCCCGCCGCCCCCCTCGAACGGATCCTCGTCGCCGAGGACAACTCCTTCAACCAGCGCCTCATCCAGCAGGCCCTTTCCAAAATGGGCAGCGAGGCGGTCATCACCGCCAACGGAGCCGAAGCCCTCGCCATTTTTGAGAAAGAGCCGTTTCGCATCGTCCTCCTCGACCTCCGCATGCCCGAAATGGACGGCTTTGAAACCGCCCGGCGGATGCGGACCCGCGAGGCGGAACTCGGACGCCAGCGGACGCTGCTGATCGCCCTGACCGCCGACGCCATGCCGGAAAGCCGTCACAAGGCCATGGAGTCCGGCATGGACGAGTATCTGACCAAACCCTTCAAATTCAGCGAACTCCGCAAACTCATCCAACCGGCCCAAACCGGCGCGTAAAGTCACCCAGCGCGCCAGCCCCAAAGCCAAAGACAACATGCCAGCCGCGTGCGCTTCAGACTGACATGCGGCCCAAACCGGTCCTTTTCGGACAAAATTCTTGAGTAAGTTGTCCTAATCCAACAAAACCGACCAATCAAAGGCTATGAAGAAACTTTTTGGAACCGACGGCATCCGGGGCACCGCCAACCGCTACCCCATCACGCCTGAAATGGCGCTCAAAACCGGCCGCGCCGTGGCCCGCCTGCTCCGCGCCTCCGGAGGGCACGCCCGTGTCGTCATCGGCAAGGACACCCGCCTCTCCGGCTACATGCTCGAGACCGCCCTCACCAGCGGCCTTGTCTCCGAGGGCGTGGATGTCCTCCTCGTCGGCCCCATGCCCACCCCCGGCGTGGCCCACCTCACCCGCTCGCTCAACTGCTCCGTCGGCGTCATGCTGACGGCCTCCCACAACCCCTTCGAGGACAACGGCCTGAAGTTTTTCGGCCCCGACGGCTTCAAACTCAACGACGAGCTGGAGGCCAAAATCGAGTCCCTCCTCCTCGGACCGGACCTCGCCACCGAATCCTCCCCCGAGCAGATCGGCAAGGCCCGCCGCATTGACGACTCCAAGGGCCGCTACCTCGAACACGTCAAACACTCCCTCGCCGGCGTCTCCCTTGAAGGCCTCAAGGTCGTCCTCGATTGCGCCCACGGCGCGGGCTACCTCATCGCCCCCACCATCTACGAGGAACTGGGAGCGGAGGTCATCCCCCTCGGCGTGGACCCCAACGGACGCAACATCAACGCCGGGGTCGGCGCGCTCCACCCCGACCACATGGCCAAAGTCGTCCGCGAAACGAAGGCCGATATCGGCATCGCCCTCGACGGCGACGCCGACCGCGTCATCTTCTGCGACCATGAGGGCCGTGTCGTCAGCGGCGACGCCATGCTCGGCCTCTGCGCCCGCTCCCTCAAGGAGGAGGGCAAACTCCGCAACGACACCGTGGCCGTCACCGTCATGAGCAACCTCGGCCTCCACGCCTCCCTCCAGGCCTGCGGCGTCAAGGTCGTCACCACCGGCGTGGGCGACCGCCTCGTCCTCGAACGCATGCGCCAGGACAACCTCGCCTTCGGCGGCGAAAACTCCGGCCACCTCATCTTCCTGGACCACGCCACCACCGGCGACGGCATCCTCAGCGGCCTGCGCGTCCTCTCCCTCCTCCGCGCCCGCAACGCCAAACTGGCCGACCTCGCGGCCGGTTTCCCCGAGTTCCCCTCCCGCCTCGTCAACCTCAAGGTCGCCCGCAAACCCGCCCTCGACACCGTCCCCGCCCTCCAGGAGGCCATCGCCCGGGCCGAGGCCGCCTTCGCCGGCAAGGGCCGCACGCTCGTGCGCTACTCCGGCACCGAGAACAAGATCCGCCTCCTCGTCGAATGCGAGGACGCGAAAATGGCCGACGAGCAGGTGGAAAATCTCAGGATCGCGGCCGTGGCGGCTTTGTGTGACTGAGGACCAAGGCAGAACGTCGAACATCGAACGTCCAACGCTGAACTTCGAAGGCCAAGGCAACGAACCTCGCTGCCATCCTCATGCTTGATCCTTTCAGCACTCTCTGACTTCAACGTTCAAAGTTCGACGTTCGATGTTCGCCTGCCTTTCTTGCCTCGTTTTCATAACTCATAATCCATAACTCATAATTTGTATGAACGCCTTCCTCACTCCCGCCGGCCGCCCCGCCACCTGCGCGCCCCTGACCCTGACCCGCGACCTGGAGACTTTTTCCATCGGCAACAGACCGCTCCGGTCTCATCAGCTCGAACTTCTTGCCGCGCAAGGTTTTGGTCAGACGGACACCCTGGCTTCGGCCCACCTCGTGGTTCACGGCGCCTCCTGGCTTTCCCCTGCCGATCTGGCCGCCCTTCTCGCCGCACCCTCCCCGGCTGTCATCGTCGCCGCAAGCGGTCACCTTCTGGCTTGGACTTCCCCCACCGATGCCGCGCCGGACTACGCCACCAAAGTCGCCGCCGGCCCCGACTCTTTCGCCATCGTTTACCCCTGGGACCTCCTCCGCGCCCACGAGGCTTACCTCAACTCCCTGAAGGAGAGCAACATCCTCGGCACGGTCAGCCCGCTGGCCTCCATCGGCGGCCCGCTCCTTCTCGGCAAGGGTTCGGTTATCCTTCCCGGTGTGGTCACCGAAGGGCCCGTCGTGGTCGGGGAAAACTGCAAACTCGGCCCCAACTGCTACCTGCGCGGCGGCGTCTCCCTCGGCGACAACTGCCACATCGGCAACGCCGTCGAGCTCAAGAACTGCCTCGTCCTCGGCAAAACCAACATCGGCCACCTCAGCTACGCGGGCGATTCCGTCATCGGCGAAAAATGCAACTTCGGCGCCGGCACCATCGTCTCCAACCTCCGCCACGACGGCGGCAACCACCGCAGCATGGTCGGCGGCACCCTCGTGGACACCGGACGCCGCAAGTTCGGCACCGTCTTCGGCGACGGCGTCAAAACCGGCATCCAGACCGGCGTTTACGGCGGCCGCAAAATCTGGCCCGGCCTCTCCACCCTCCCCGGCCAGAAGGTGGACCGGGACATTCGGGATTCTTGATTCTCGATTCTTGATTTATGATTTACGCAACAACTTGAAGAAGAGTTATTTGCGTTTTTTTTCTAAAGCGCCGCGCAAACAGTCAAAATCAGCCTCGCCCTTTGCCCGGAAAATCAAGAATCAAGAATCGAGAATCACACATCGTTTTTCCACTTTCACCTTAACACTTTTCCAAAAATCATGTGCGGCATCGTAGGCTACGTCGGACCCCGTCCGGCCCTCCCCCATCTCCTCCAAGGTCTCCGTCGCCTCGAATACCGCGGCTATGACTCCGCCGGCGTCGCCCTCGTCACCGGCCAGGGCATCTGGATGTGCAAACAGTCCGGCAAGGTCGCCGCCCTCGCCGCCGCCCTGGAAACCGCCCCCGCCTCGGCCCTGGCCGCCTCCTGCGGCATCGCCCACACCCGCTGGGCCACCCACGGAGCCCCCACCCAGGCCAACGCCCACCCCCACAGCGATCCCTCCGGCCGCTTCGCCGTCGTCCACAATGGCATCGTGGAAAACTACTCCGTCATCCGCACCCACTTCCAAAACCAGGGCCACGTCTTCAAGTCCGAGACCGACACCGAGGTCATCGCCCACCTCCTGGCCGAATGTTACCAGGGCGATCTCGCCGCCGCCGTCGGCCAGGTCCTCCGCCGCATCGTCGGAGCCTGCGGCATCGCCGTCGTCTGCGCCGACCGCCCCGGCGAGATCATCGTGGCCCGCCGCGGCAGCCCCATCGTCATCGGCCTCGGCACCGGGGAAAACTTCGTCGCCTCCGACTCCACCGCCCTCATCGCCCACACCCGCGAAGTCATCTATCTGGACGACAACGACCTGGCCGTCCTGACCGCCTCCGGTGTCGAGGTCCGCTCGCTCGACAACACCCCCGTCGTCCGCACCACCACCGAGATCACCGGCGAGATCGGGGCCACCGAAAAGGGCGGCTACGAGCACTTCATGCTCAAGGAGATCTTCGAGCAGCCCGAGGCCCTCCGCAACACCCTCCGCGGCCGCCTCGACCTCGACCTCGGCACCGCCACCCTCGCCGGCCTCAACCTCACCCCGCGGGACATCGCCGCCCTCCGCCGCGTCCTCCTCGTCGGCTGCGGCACCTCCCGCCACGCCGGCCTCGTCGGCGAATACGCCCTGGAGGACTTCGCCGACATGCCCGCCGAGGTCGAGCAGGCCGCCGAATTCCGCTACCGCAACCCCATCATCAACTCCCAGGACCTCCTCCTCGCCATCAGCCAGTCCGGCGAGACGGCCGATACCCTCGCCGCCGTCCGCGAGGCCATCCAGAAGGGCGCCATCGTCGCCGGCCTCTGCAACGTCGTGGGCTCCACCATCGCCCGCGAGGCGGGCCGGGGCATCTACCTCCACGCCGGCCCCGAGATTTCCGTGGCCTCGACCAAGGCCTTCACCAGCCAGGTCGCCGCCCTCCTCATGGTCGCCCTCAAGTTCGCCCGCGGCCGCCGCCTCCCCCGCGAGGAAGGCATGCAGCTCGCCCTTGAGCTCCGCGGCCTCCCCGACCTCGTCGAGGCCGTCCTGGAGCAGAACGACGCCATCTCCCTCGTGGCCGAGCGCTACGCCGCCCACGACCGCGCCTTCTTCATCGGCCGCGGCTACCTCTTCCCCGTCGCCCTGGAAGGCGCCCTCAAACTCAAGGAGATCAGCTACGTCCACGCCGAGGGCTACCACGCCGCCGAACTCAAGCACGGCCCCATCGCCATGCTGGACGAGCGCATG
>JANOBW010000248.1:0-2693 GCA_031411855.1 Opitutia bacterium | reverse complement strand
CCGGTTGCGCCGCCAAAGTGGTTTATTGATGTAAAGGTCAGTGACGATAATACCGTGGAATCTTGGGATGAGAGTCGTGGGGAGGCGGGCAGGCCGACCATCACCGAAAGCGATGGCTTAAGGAACTCTAGGATAGATACCTCCCTTTGGGCGTATGAGGCTAATAAGTTCGATGCGAGCAGAACGTATGATCGCGCGGGCTTTGAGGCGGAAAATCTGATCTACGAGTGGAAGCTATTCAAATCGCTAGTATATGGCGGTGCGGAATACACCTCCCCCTTTATCACCGGGCGGGATGGCCCTATCCTGATCATTCCGGAGAACACTATGCCCGAGCAACCTAACAGAGATGACGACGTCAATGCCAGGTTTTGGCGCATGCGCCTGAAGATCCGGCATGTGCCGACGACTCCCTCCGGCACCGCGTATGAGACAGTCACTTGGTTCCGCTTCGATTACCTAGCTTCAGAATTAACGCTTCCGGATGCGAATGCTCAAGGGTGGTGACTCATCTCAGGCCCACTGAGCGAGAGGCCTCGCTTGCGCCACCCTGCGGTTCAGTAGAAACCACGCGTAAAACTCAAAGCCAATTCCAAGGGCAGACCTGTTATCAATCTTTCCCCGACACCTTTTCTCCTGTCATGAGCCAAGCCATCACTCCTTTCGAGAAAATCCGGCGAACCAATCACGCTGGCAACGAATTCTGGTCCAGCCGCGACTTCGTCAAAGTCAAAATGCCGGTCAGACTTATTTTACAATTTTCGCCGCCGCCAAGAAGGCCGCGAAGAAGAAGTAAGACCACAGCCCAAGCGGCTTCCAGCCGCTTGGGCTCGTCTCAACTGACGAAAACTTCAAGCCGTCCCGGGTCATTCCGGGACGGCTTTTTTGTGGTTCCGTTGGACTGGCTTTGGGGACCACACCGTCCAGAGTCTCATAGTAGTGATCAGAAAATCTTGAGGCCCGGGTGCTTTACGCGTTTTCAAGCTTCCTTTGATAATACAAAACACTACCTTTTCGCTACCATGCCCACCCTCGTCATCAAATCTTTTCCCGAGGTTCTCCACAACCGCCTGCGCCAGGTCGCAACGGCTCACCGGCGCTCCGTCACCCAGGAGACGATCCATTTACTCGAACAGGCTCTAGCCAGCGAAGAAAAAGCCACCGCGGCCAACAGTGCCGAGCAGTCCAAATGGGCGCAACGGAAACTCCTGCCTGAATACGAGGCCCTGCTCAACTCCGGTTCCCTCACCAGCATGGTGGATTCGACCCCTGGCCTCTCGGAGGAGCGGGATGCCCGATGAGGCGATATTTCTTTGATGCCGCTTATCTTGGGAAATTATACTGGCGGGAACCTGGCTCCCCGGAAGTTGCGGCGCATGCCGCCACAGCGGATGAGATCGTCTGCTCGCTCCATGGCCGGGCCGAGTTCTACTCCATCGGCTTCCGCAAAGTCCGAGAAGGCCTGGCGACACCCTCAGCACTTCGGGCTGTCTTCGCCCAATTCAATGCCGATGTCGCGGCTGGGGACCTGGTGCTTCTGCCGCTCACCGATGCCATCATTGACCGCGTCGAGGCTGTCTTCGCCACCGCCCCGGCCAGCGCCTATCTCCGCGCCGCCGATGCCCTCCACCTTGCCACCGCCGCCGAACACGGTTTCGCCGAAATCCACTCCAACGACCGCCACCTCCTCGCCGCCGCCGGTCTTTTCGGACTTCGCGGGGTAAATGTGATACCCTGACACAAGTCGCCCACCCCGCCACGGCCCAGCCGCAAAGCAGAAACAAGCCCAATGTGATACGGCCTTTCCAGACCGTCGTTCGCTTTTGAATTACGGCCTGAGAGACCGTGTCACTTTTCAAGATTCTCTCCTCCATTGACATCAAAATGATGTCGCCCTTAAATCTCCCTCATGACCAAAACTCAAATCCAGGTCCCGGAAGAGTTATACGACGAACTCAAGGCGTTTGCGCAGCGGCGCGAGTGGTCCCTGGCGGAAACCTTTCGTCGCGGGGCTGAGCTTTTGTTGGAAACCTACCCACAGTCGGCTCCGCCTGTTTCCCAAGCCTGGCAACCTCCCACTTCCGGTAAAGTGGGATGGAAAGGGCTTTCCGCCAAAGAGTTAAGTGACCTGGCCTTTGACGAGCAATCCGGAGACCCGACCGTCCTATGATCTCGGTGGACGCCAACCTCCTGCTCTACAGTTACAGCGAGGCCTCGCCTCACCATGCCAAGGCGAAAGAGTTTCTCGTCTCGCTCTCGACTCGCGACGACGTGGCGCTGAGCGAGTTCATCCTCACCGAAGTTTACCTTCACCTGAGAAATCCAGCTGTCCTGCAAAAGCCCCTCAAACCCGAAGAAGCCGTCGCGGTGATTGAAAACTACCGCCGCCATCCACGCTGGCGTGTTCTGGGTTTCCCGCCCCGCAGTCGTGACATCCATGCCGCCCTCTGGTCAGCCGCCGCCACCCCTAATTTCGCACGCCGCCGCATCTATGATCTCCGTTTCGCCCTCTGCCTCCAGGCCTTCGGCGTGACCGAATTTGCCACCGCCAATGTGAAGGACTTTGAGGGTGTGGGCTTTGCCAAAGTCTGGAATCCAGTGTCGGAATCATAGTTCCCAAACTCTACCACAGTGAACCTTCCTCTTGTGAAACCCACCCCTGCCCTCTCGATCATCATCCCGGCCTTCAACGA
>JANOBW010000247.1:0-23215 GCA_031411855.1 Opitutia bacterium | reverse complement strand
CCTCTTCGGCGGCCGCCTCTACATCCCCAAGACCATCAAGGGCTGGCGCGCCCGCACCGGCTCGCCCAAGGCCAACGAGGGCCGCCTCGTCCTCTTCAGCTACGACGGCCAGCTCTCCAACCGCGGCGACACCGTCCAGCTCCTCAGCCCCCTCGGCGCCGTCGTCTCCACCCTCTCCGTCCCGGCCAACCCCAGCGCCCTTCAGAACTTCCTCCGCATCACCGAGATCAACTACAACCCCGCCGGAGCCACCCCGCCGGAAAACACCGCCCTCCCCGGCGTGCTCGCCCAGGATTTCGAGTTCCTCCGCCTCACCAACATCGGCACGGCCCCGCTGGACCTCTCCGGCTGCTACTTCGCCGATGGCATCACCTTCACCCTCCCCGCCTCCACCACCCTGGCGGCAGGCACCTCCCTTGTCGTCGCGAAACGTCCCGAAGCCTTCGCGGCCCGATATGGCACCGGCTCCGGTCTGAAAGTTCTGGGCGGTTACCCCGACAACCTCTCCAACTCCGGCGAAAAGATCACCCTCCGCGAGCCCAACGGCGAGACCATCCTCTCCTTCACCTACTCCGACTCCTGGTTCAAATCCGCCACCGCCTCCGACCCGACCGACGGCCTCGGCCGCACCCTCCTCGTCAGCAACCCGGCCGCGCCCTACACCCAGTGGGACGACTCCGGCTTCTGGCGCATCAGCGGCGCGGTCAACGGCTCGCCCACCGCCACCACTGCGCCCTCCATCGCCTGGAACTACGAGACGTGGCGCCGCACCTGGTTCACCGCCGCCGAACGCCTCCTCGAAAACGTCAGCGGCTCCGCTGTCTCCCCGCCCGACGGCGTCTCCCAGGCCATGCGCTACGCCCTCGGCCTCCCCCGCGACGGCCTCGACCGCGCCAAGCTCCCCGCCCCCCGCCTCGTCACCGTCGGCCCCGACCAGTTCCTCGCCCTCTCCCACCGCCGCCTCAAAACCACCCTCGACGTGACCTACACCGTGGAAACCACCTCCGACTTCGTCACCTGGACCCCGGCCGCCGCCACTGTCGGAGCCATCGTGGACAACGGCGACGACACCGAAACCGTCACCTTCCGCTCCGCCCTCCCCGCCACCCCCGGCACCAGCACCCAGCACATCCGTCTCCGCGTCACCCTCGGCCCCTGAGGAAACCGAACCGCCTCCGGCAGGGCGGACTGAGTGCCGAGACCCTGTCGCCTTCCCTTCCCCGATCGCCTTGGGTCGGAAAGGTCACGGCCCCCGACTTTTACCTCGCGCGGAGCTGGTCACTACCATCAGTTGGGAGATAAACCACCCATGAGTTTCCCCACGACCCAATGGACACTGGTCGCCCAGGCTTCCCTCAACGGCGATACCCAGGCCCGCCAGGCCCTTGATCTGCTCTGCCGCCATTACCACCCGCCGGTGAAAGCCTTTCTCCGCAGCCGGGGCTACGCCGTGGAGGAGGTGGAGGATTTCACCCAGGAGTTTTTCAACGAGCTCCTCCTCTCCCGGGCCTGGCAAAGGGCCGACCGCGCCAAGGGCCGCTTCCGGAGTTTCATCCTGGCCATCCTGATGCATGTCGTGAACCGTCAGAAAGCCCGCGCCCAGGCTTTCAAACGGGGCGGCGGCCAGCTTGCCCTCAGCCTCGACGAGATCACCGAAACCGCGCGGGAACCGGCCTCCCCCAGCCCGGAAACCGTCGTCTTTGACCGCGAATGGGCCGTGGAGCTGATGCGCGGCACGCTCGCCTCGGTCGAGGAACACCACCTCAAACGCAGCCCGCCGGGCCACTGGGAAACCCTCCGCAAATTCCTCCCCGGAGCCGGCAAACCTCCCGCCTACGAGGAGGCCGCCGCCACCCTGGGAGTCGAACTGGACGCCCTGAAATCGTCCATCTTCCGCCTCCGCGGCCAGTTCCGCGACGAGCTCCGCCGGAAGGTTGCCGCCACCGTCGGCTCGCCCCACGAGGTGGATACCGAACTGGCCTACCTGCACGCCGTGCTCATCGCCCGGCGCTGAAACCGGACGGGGGGACGAGGACGGAAAACATTTCCCGCAACTTTTCCGCCCCGCATCGCAAGATACCACCAGCAACCAGTCTTTTTTCCTTTCCCGATGTCCTCAACCCGCCCCCTCCTCTCGCCGGTTTCCTCCTACCTGAAACTGCTCCTCTTGCTGGCCCGGCAAGCCGCCGTGTTGCCGCTCTCCGCCAGCACCCTGCTTCTCCTCTCCCTCCCCCTCCGGCCCGGGAACATGTTCGAGGAGGTGTCGGGGACCGTCATTTTTAATCCGGTCTTTTACGCGATACTGGCCGGGTTTGCCGTCGTCCACCTTCTCTGGTATCTCGTTTGGAAACGAAAGATCGCGGGCGTCCTGCTGGGCTACCTCGCCCTCGGGGCTGTGGTCGCCTACCTCGCCTGGGACGAGCCCCTCCGCTACCCGGCCACCGTGGCGGAGCTTTATCCGGCGCAGCCCGGCGACACCGAAAGTTCCGCCGCGCTCCTGCGCTATAACTTCAGCCATCCCTACACGGAGGGAAATCCCACCTTCAAGTTCATCCCCAAAATCAACGAAAAGGCCACCGATGCGGAGATCACCGCCTACCTCGAACAGAACCGCGCCCAAATCTTGGCCGAATGGGAACGCCTCGCGCCGGCCCGGGCCTGGCTGGCGGAATTGAACCGTTTCGAGCGGATTGGCGATTCCGCCGTCAGCTATGGCACCCTCATCTACCCGGACTACAGCCTCTGGCGCCAGTTGGGCCGCCTGCACCTCACCCATGCCCAGCTCCTGGCCCGCGAGGGCAAGGGCGACGAGGCGGTTTCCCTGATCCTGCCCCTCCTGGAGCTGACACGGAAAACGCTCCCGGCCAGCCGTGGCTCCTACCGGATCCATCTCATCCACTACCTTCAGAAACAACTCAACCAGGGCCTCCCCTATCTGCTCGACCACGCCCAGCTCTCCCCCGAGATGAAAACCCGCCTGGCCGCCGAACTGCGCAAGGCGCAACGGGGACCGGAAACCGTCCGCCTTCTCTACCTCGGCGAGCTTCCCTTCTTTCACCAGGCCCTGGCCACCGCCACGGGCTCCGGCTCCGGCCTGGGCAAGTTCCTCAGCCCCCTTGTCTGCAACCCCAACCGCAGCGTCAACGAGCTCGGCGATCTCTACACCGTCCTGGATAAACAGGCCGCGCGGCGGGAGTTTGCCGCCTTGGACGCGGCCGCCGAGTCCTATGTCCGCCAGCACCAGGGCATCGTCTTCAAAAACAGTTTCGGGCAGAAGATGACCGAGTATAGCATCCCCAGCAACCGCCTGGCCCAGAGCTGCTGGGAAAACGAGGACCTCCGCGCCGCCCTCATTGCCCGCCTGGAGAAGCCCTGAACCCCACCGCGGCGATGTGTGGCTCCCGGGAGCGCTGGGCACCACCACCGGAGGCCAAGCGGCAAACGCAAACACTCCGACAGCAGGCCCCGCTCACTCCTTCACGACCAGGCGGACAAACCCACGGGTGCCGGCCGGCAAGCTCACCTCCACGCGTTCATAACCCGCCGGGGCCGCGGCGTCCGTCACGATCACGGGAGTTTCCGCCGAAACCGACCAACTCGTCAGGGTGGCGCTGGTCTGCACTTCGTAGGTAGGGGCACCCGCCCCCTGGCGACGCCAGAAGGTCAGGCCCGACCCATCGCTTTTGGCGCGGGGGAGTCCGGCGGCGGGCACCGGGGAGGTCGGGGAGGAGCCAAAGGCAAACTCGGCAAAGTTGGTCTGACCATCCCGGTCCGGATCGGCCGTCGGGCCGGTGATGGCCGTGTCACTCACCCCGGGAAACACTTCCGCCGTCCAGGTGGGCAGCGCGCTTGGGGTCACCACCGTGACCCGGGCGTTCAGACTCGTGTCCGTGCCCAGGGTGTTGGTCACCACCACGGAATAGTCCCCGGTCTGCCCGGCCTGAAGCGAGGTCAGGGCCAGGGTCGGCGCGGTCTGGCCGGTCAGGTTGTTGCCGTTGAAACGCCATTGGTAGGAGAGCGATTCCGTGCCCGTCGCTCCCACCGCCAGAGTGACCGCGGCCCCGACATTAACCGTCGCACCCTGGGGCTCCACCACGATGGAGGGCAGGCCGCCGGTTTCCGCCGTCACCGTGTAGTTGTCAAAAGCCATGTAGTTGTTGCCCGCCGCGCTGCCCAGGATGCTCCAGGCCGCGTCGATGTCTCCCAGGTCCAGGGTTTTGCCCGCGGCAGCCAGGGTGGCGTTGGTGGCGATGGCCGCGCCGTTGAGCGTGGCGGTGAAACGGTTGTTCGCGAAATCCATCAGGACCTCCAGCGGGTAGATGGTGCCGTTGGCAAACTGGCCCACGGAAACCGCCGTGCCGGCCGCATCGTAGTAGCCGTAACCCAGTGTGCTGTTATCGAAGTAAAAGCTGACCAGCAGGTCGCCGGCCTTGTTGTAGAGGGACCAGTAGAAGGTGTCATAGTTGGTCGTGGACGAATCAATGATGGCCAGGTCCACGCTGAAACGGACGAGGGGACGGTTGGCCAGATCCGGGGTGTGGTCGAGGGGCTTCCAGACAAACAGGTCCTGCGTGATATCCGTCGGAGCGGTCAGACCCACCCGGGCCTGGCGTCCGCCGGTGGCGAAGAGCCCGGCGGCGATGGTGTTGCCTCCCGTGCCGGAAAGGCTCCAGCCCTGCTGGCCGCTGAGATTTCCCAGCGAAAACCCGTCCACCGCCTCAAAACCGGTTTTATAGACGGTTTGCGGGCCGGTCACGGGCAGGACGCGCAGGAAGTAGGCGCCGGTGGCCCCGCCCAGGCCGTCGAGGGCGATGGAGTAAGTCACTCCGGCCGTGGCGTTAAGGGTGAGCGTGCTGGTGTTGCCGTCGCCGTTGTCGTCGTCCGAGGCCACCAGGGTGAGGGCCGAGACAGAGGTGCCGGTATAGACGGCCAGGACGGTGTCGTAGGCGGAGCCGCTGCTGCTGATGGTCCAGGTGCCGGACGAGGGGGCGGTCCAGCGGAACCAGACCGACTTGCCCGGCGTGGCCCCCACATGGGTGGGCTCGCCCGTCTCCTTCGTCGCGTTGGCGGAGTTTCCATAAAACACCGCCGGGATGTTGCCGAGGTTCTGCGCGCCGGCGAACGTGTCGTTGGTCGGGGGAACCACCAGGGTGAAGACTTCGGCGCTCGTGGCGGAGCCGGAGGGGGTCGTCACCGTGATCACCCCCGTGACGGCCGCGGCCGGGACCGTCGCCGTGATCTGGGTGGCGCTGTTGACGGCGAAGACCGTGGCGGGAACGCCGCCGAAGGTGACCGAGGTGGCGCCAGAAAGGTTCGTTCCCGAAAGAACCACGGAGGTGCCCGGGGATCCCTGGGACGGGGTGAAGCCGGTCAGGGTCGGCACGGTCGTGCCCGAGCTCCAGACCAGGCTGAAGGTCCCGGAGGCGGCGCTGTAGCCATCCACCGCGATGCGGTAAACCGTGCCGGACGTGGCGTTGAAGGAGACTTGGCTGGCGGTGATGCTCGAGGAGGTGTCATCGTTCGAGGCGATGGTGGCGAGGGCGTTCACCGCCGTGCCCGTGTAAACCCCCAGCAGGGTGTCGAAGCTGTTCGAAGCGGTGTGGAACTCGACGGTGCCCGTGACCGGGGAGGTCCAGCGGAACCAGACGGATTTCCCGCCCGCCCGGCCGCCGTGGGAGGGCTCACCGGTTTCCTTGGAAGCCCCGTCCGAACTGGCCGAGATCGTGCCCGAGGCCCCGGTGATGACCTGCGCGTTGGCAAACAGGTCGTTGGCCAGCACGGCCTGGACGGTGAAGGTGCCGGGGCTCACGGCCGCGCCGTTCGCCGAGGTCACCGTGAGATTGCCGGTGGTGGCGCCGGCCGGAACCGTCGCGCTGATCGTGGTGGCGTTGGTCACCGTGAAGGTGGCGGCCACGCCGTTGAACTCGACCGCCGTGGTCCCGGTGAAGTTGGCCCCGGTGAGGGTCACCGTCGTCCCCGCGACTCCGGCCGTCGGGGTGAAGGAGGTCACCAACGGCACCGTGGTGCCACTCCAGGCCAGAGTGAGTGGCCCGCTCGCCGCCGCCGAACCGGCCCCCGCGCTGCGTCCATCCACGGCGAGGTAATAGGTCGTGCCGGAAACTGCTACCCAAGACACGGAACTGGTCGTCACTACGCCGTCGGTGTTGTCATTCGAGGCCACGGTGGCGAGGGCCCCCACGGCGCTGCCGGTGTAGGCGCCCAGCAGGGTGTCAAAGGTGCTCCCGGCCGTGGTGAAGCGCACGGCCATGGTGACCGGCGCCGTCCATTTGAACCAGACGGAGCGGCCGCCGACGTTGCCGGCATGGCTGGGCTCGCCGGTCTCCCGGCTGGCCGCGACATTCGTCCCCGTCAGCGATCCGGCCGCGCCGGGCAGGGTCTGCGCGTTGGCAAAGGCGTCGTTGGCCGGAGGCGCAATGAGGGTGAAGGAGGTAGCGGTGGAAACGGTGCCGCCCGGTGTGGTCAGGCTGATGAGGCCGCTGGCGGCCCCGGCCGGGACGGTGGCCACGACCTGCGTCGCGGAGGTGACGGTGAAGCTGAGGGAAGGGATGCCGCCAAAGGTGATCGAGGTGGTGCCGGTCAGGTTGGTGCCGGTCAGCGTCACCTGCGCGCCGGCCGAGGCTGAGGCGGGAGTAAAACCGGTCAGGGTCGGGGTGGGAACGACGGTGAAGGTCGGTCCGGTGCCGGTGCCAAAGGAGGTGGTGACGGAGACGGTTCCGGTCGTGGCCCCGGCGGGCACCGTGGCGGTGATCCGGCTGGCGCTGTTGACCGTGAAGGTGGTCGCGGCCGTGATGTTGAACTTCACGGCCGTGGCTCCCGTGAGATTGGCCCCGTTGAAGACGACCGAAGAACCCACCCCGCCGGTCACCGGGGAGAGCGAACTGATGACGGGGAGCGTGGTGACGGTGAAGTTTTCCGGACTCGTGGCCGTAAGCGCCCCCACGGTCACCGTCACCCGCCCGGTGGTGGCTCCGGTCGGCACCGTGGCGGTGATCTGGCTGGCGCTGTTGACCGTGAAGGCGGTCGCGGCCGTCCCGTTGAACTTAACCGAAGTGGCTCCGGTGAAGAAACTTCCGGCCAGGACCACGCTGGTGCCGATGTTTCCGGAGGCGGGGGTGAGGCTCGCGATCACCGGCGTCGAAAGGATGGTGAAACTGGTGGCGCTGGTTCCGGTGCCGGAGGCGTTGGTCACCTTGAGGACACCGGTGGTGGCCCCGGTCGGCACCGTGGCCGTGATCTGGGTCGCGCTGTTCACGGTGAAGCTGGCCGCGGCCGTGTTGTTGAAACTGACCGCCGTCACGCCCGTGAGTTTGGTGCCGGTGATGACCACGGATTGCCCGATGGCGCCGCTGGTGGGCGCGAAACCGGTGATGGTGGGGGTCTGCGCCGTGGGGGCCGCCGCCAGCACCTTGTCGGCCATGACAATGCCGGTGCCGGAGTCGCGGTCCGCCCCGGCGGCCTCGATGTCAAGGGTGTTGGCCAGCATGAGGTTGCGGTATTCCGTGGGGGAGAGGCCGGTGTTGTAGGAGCGCAGCAGCGCGGCGATGGCGCCGGCGTGCGGGGCTGCCGCCGAGGTGCCGAAAAAGGGGTTGAAGCCGCTTGTCGCGCAGGCCACGCCGTCGGCCGCCGCGAGGTCAGGCTTGCTGCGGAGCGTGCCGCCCGCCGAGGAGAAGTTTCCCGGCGTGATGGCGGTGCCGTCGGCGTTGAAAAACATCCGGCGGCGGCCGTCCGAGCTGAAGGTTTCCACGGGGTTTTTCGTCCCGCCCACGAAGGGTCCGGAGGAGGCGGTGGCCACATCCACGGCGGCCACACAGAAGGCGTCCGCCGCGCAGGACTGGCCGCGGGTCGTGCCGTCCGTGCTCACGGAGAGCGTCGAGTCGCCGGTGTCGAGGTGGAGGAACCGGTCCGCGCCGGCATACTTCATGACCACGATGCGGCCGCCGTTGGCCACCGTGTCCACGTATTCGTAGGGGTCCTGCGAGCCGGTCTGGCGGTTGGTCGAGGAGGCCACCACCGAACCGGAGGAGTTGAGGATGAAGAGGTCGTAGTCGTTCGAGGACGCGCCGATGGGATCGGCCCAGAAGAGGTCGGCCCGGCCGTCGGTCCCGGACAGGACGTTGTAGGTCAGTGATCCAAAACGGTGGATGGGTCGGGCCGTGCCGCCGGAGGACATCGTGCCGCCCTGGACAAAGTCCCCCTCCCAGCAGCCCGAGGTGCCGTCGTTTTTGTTACCCTCGTTGCCGGCGGCCGAAAAATAGAGCGACCCGGCGGCGGTGACCTCGTTGACCGCCCTCGCGATCACATCGTCCTGAAACGGCGATTGGTCCATGTAGCCCACGTCATCAATGATCACGCGGCACCCGGCGGCGTGCAGGGCCCGGATGTTTTCCGCAAAACTGGCCGCGCTGGTGAAAGCCGTGGCAAAGTAAAGTTGGGAGCCAGGGGCCAGGTCATAGACGATTTCCAACATGGCCGTGCCCTCCCCCGCCCCGCTGCCGGACTGGCCGGAGAGAATGGTGACACTGGAGGGAAGGTCGCCCGAGGCCTTGACCGTGGAAAGGAAGTCCACGCTGTCCGAAAGCACCCCGACCTTCACCCCGGAACCCGTGGCGGCATAGGTGGAGCGGGCCGTCGGCCCCTTGTGGGCGGCATCGCCCAGGGAGGTGTTGGTCTTGTGTGTCACGGCCCGGACGGCCGGCATGATGAAGGCGATCTCGGGACGCTCGGCCAGACCGGGAACCTCCGCGAGGGGCAGCCAGGCGCGGATGGCCCGGTGTTTGGCGAAGTGGTTCACCACCAGCCCGCCGCGGTCGGCGATGTTTTGCAGGAGCACGTCGGAAACCTCGGCCTTGATGTCGGTGAGGATGCGGCCGTCGGCGTCGCGGGAAAGCAGCGGTGCCTCCAGCGGGGCTCCGCCCGGGGCGGGCAGTCCCTGGCGCTTCTGGTTGGCCAGCAGAAGTTTGGAGTCCACCTTGCCCTCGCTGTCGGAGCGGCGCTCCTTCTCCTCCAGCAGCGCGGCGATCTGGCGGATGGTTTCCTCGGACAGCGGCGGCTCCCCGGCGGCGGGAGTGGCGGGAGGGAGGGACGGCTCTGTCATCGCCCTTGGGGCGGAGGCCGCGACGGCGGGACCGGAGAGCGACAGGACCGGATGGCGGGAAACTTCCGGCACCCGGGCGTTGGCCGCCGGTGGCTTGGCCAGGGTGACCGGAAGTTGCCGACTGGCTCCCACGGAGGCTTGGGGCAGAATCAGTTCCCCTCCCCTCCAGCACAGGAACGACAGGAGAAGCAGGCCGAGGACAACGGCGGGAAGACGCGGGAGGGGTTTCATGAAGAAAACTTAAAGTGATAGTCACAAAGGACTTGCGACGAGGGAAGGCGCGGCAAAAGCGCCCGGCCACCCTGATGCAACCCCGGTGCCAAGGCCAGACGGGAAATGAGTTTACACCAGGTTCCGCACCTTGCGGTTTCCGCTCATCCCACCAGCGGGGCCAGGGCCCGCGCGATCTGTTGCTCCGAATCCGCAGCGGCCCGGCCGGGAGGGGCGTGGAGCCATGTTTCCGCCAGCAGCAAAAGCGGACCCGCCTCGGGGTGCTGGCGCAGCCGGGCCAGACGCTCGGCCGCAGTCAGGTGGCCATCGCCCAGTCGTTTCGACCAGAAACCCAGCAGGATGCGCTCGAATTCGGCTCTTCCGGCCGCGTCGAGCTGGCCGTCGCGAGCCCGTTCCAGCAAGGGACGCAGGCGGTCCGCCGGTGAGGCGGGGCCGGGGGGAGCGGCGGGTTCGGGCGCGGGTTTGCGCAGGCCGTTGAGAATCCAGACCAGCACCGCCGCCCACACCACCAGGCACACCCCGATCAGAAAGCGGTAACCACCCATCGCCGGCAGCGTGGCCGGAGCCGGCTGGGGCAAGGGCTTCGGAGGGCCGGGAGGAAGCACGGCGGCAAACTCCACCGGGACCGGCGTGAGCGGGCCGGGCTCGGAACCGTCCGCCCGCACCAGATACTTCGCCAGGTCGTGGGGGCCTGCCTCGAGACCGTAGTAGGAAATGTTATATTGAAATCCGGCCGTGCCGTGCCGCTGCACCACCGTCACCCGGAGTCTCACCGGGGCCTTGTTCAGGGGATCCGGACGCGGCATCAGCTCCGCACCGGGCAGCACCACGCCCAACATCGTCTGTTCCTGGCCCAGCGGGACGGGCGCGGCCTCCGAAAGGGAGGTGGCGAGCAGAAGGAGAAGGGCGGTGCGGGAAAGGAAGTTCACGGAGTTAAATCAGCCTTTGGCGACGCGGCCCAGCAGGGCGCGGGAGGCGAAAAAGACCCGGAGCGTGGCGGCGACCGCGCCATCGGTGCGGATCTGGAGATGGTCCACCCGTGAGCGCCGGAGCAGTTTGCCCACCTCGGCTGGCGGCGTCAGCCCGAGGTCCGAACCGCGGGAGAAAAACTCGCGGCCGGTTTCCGCCTCCCGAGCCCGCACAAACCCCGCCCCGGCCCAGCCGGCCTCGGCCGGATCCGTCAGTTGCAAGGCCACGACCTCATGACGCCCGCCAGCCAGGCGCAGCGCCTCGATGCCGTCGGGCGAATGAAAGTCGCTGAGCACGATCAGGATGGCGCGCTGGGACAGCGAGGAGGAGAGCTCCCCCACCCGCTCGGCCAGCCGTGTGGGCTCATCCGTGCGGTAATGCCTCAGCTCGTGCAGCCACTGCATGACCGTCGAGCGCGAGAGGGACGGATTGAAACGCAGCGCCCGGCCGCCCGCTCCCAGCAGCCCCACGGGACTGGCCCGGTCGAGGCACGCAAATGCCAGACCACCCGCTATTTGCGCGGCCCAGGCGTATTTGCTGAGACGCTCCGAACTGGCCATCATCGAAGCCGAGGTGTCCACCACGATCCAGAAAGGCATCCGCTTGGGAGACTCGTATTCCTTCACAAACACCCGGCCCGTCCGCGCCGTGATCCGCCAGTCAATCGCCTTGACGGAATCCCCCGGCTCATACGGACGTGACTGCGCGTAATCCAAACCCGAACCCAGGAAGGAGGAGCGATCCACCCCGTAGTTCAGGGAATCGGCCAGCCGGCGCACCGACAGCATGAACTGGCGGGAGGAAAGCGGATCGCAGGCTTCGAGGTAAGGCACGAGGTAAAAGAGACAGGCAACCTAAGGAGAGCGGAATCGGCCGCCAGACCAGTCAAATTTCAAACACCCACCCACTCCCTCGCCCGCCTCCGCCTCATGCGATCTTCCCCGTCCCACATCATGACCCTCAATAAATTTAAGCAAAGGAAGGACTTGGGCTTGACGTGTAAGTAAATCCTTACCTGTGTGATGACCATGGTCATGACCTCCAGTCGCAAGCCCGACGTGTTTGCCGCGATCAGCCATCGCGGCCGTCGCCAGATGCTCGATTTGCTCAACCAGGACGAGAGTTCGGTCAGCGTCATCGCGGCGCATTTCGACATGTGCCGTCCCGCCGTCTCCCAACACCTTCGGGTCCTGCGGGATGCCGGTCTCGTGACCGAGCGCCGCTACGGCCGCGAACGCCGCTACCGTCTCGTCCCGGAACAACTCAGCCCGGTGCGGGACTGGCTCGCGCCCTATGAGCGGTTTTGGGACGACCATCTTCAGCGTCTTCAGAATCACCTGTCCCGGGGGGGCAAAAAATGAGCCAAAGCATCCGGAAAGAGATCCTCATCCCCCAGCCTCGGGAACAGGTCTGGCAGGCGATCACCACCCGCGCAGCCCTGGCGGAGTGGATGTATCCCAACGACTTCGAGGCACGCGTGGGCCACCGCTTCACCTTCCAAGTGCCTCCCAACCCCAAGGTGGGCTTTGAAGGGCTGATGGTGCGGTGCGAGGTGCTGGAGTGCCAACCTCCCACTCGGCTGGCCTTTTCGTGGTCGGTCGGAGGTCCTGTCGTCAACACGCGGGTCAGCTTTCGTCTCGAAACGGAAGGCAAGGGCACGCGCCTTCATTTTGAACATTCCGGCTTTGACCTCTCCCAGCCACACAGCGAACAGGCCATCCACGGGGCCCGGTTCGGCTGGGCGAAGATGTTGGAACAGCTCCAGGTCCTCGTCACTGGCCCTGGCACCGACCTCGACTAAGCCCCGGTCTTCACACTTTGTCACCACCACCTCTTCCACCACCATGAGCCCTGCCACCAAACGTTCGATTTTTCGCTGGATTCACATCATCTTTGGTCTTCCGTTATTCGGTTATATCTACGGTCCTCCCGAAGAAGTTCAGCAGTATGCCCCCATGTTTAGATTTGTTTTCGTTCCCATACTTGTCCTCTCCGGATTCTGGATGTGGAAAGGCGATGCCCTGATGCGGCTTATTTCCAAAAAACACAACTGATTCGACCATACTTTTCACCCCCCGGAGCAATACCAAGGAAATCACGATGAAAACCAGCCAACCCAAAAAAGAACTGGCCGCCGAACAGCGAGAAAAACTCTTCGCCACATTGAAAACCCGTTTTGAAAACCACGGGCACCGCCACGTCGGTCTGGAATGGGCCAAAGTCCAATTGAGGCTGGAAGCGAATCCCGGGAAACTCTGGTCCGTCCACGAAATGGAAAGGTCGGATGGCGAACCGGATGTGATTGGGCACGACACCAAAACCGGGGAATACATCTTCTGTGATTGCTCGCCGGAAAGCCCCAAAGGCCGCACTGCCGTTTGCTACGACCGGGAGGGGCTCGAATCCAGGAAAGAACACAAACCTGATAACAACGCCGTTGATCTGGCGGCCGCCATCGGGATTGAGATCTTGACCGAGGAGCAGTATCACGGTTTGCAAAAACTGGGAAATTTCGATACCAAAACATCAAGCTGGGTCAAAACCCCCGCCGATATCAGAAAACTTGGCGGAGCCCTCTTTGGTGACCGACGTTTCGGCCGGGTCTTCATCTACCACAACGGCGCCCAATCCTACTACGGCGCCCGGGCCTTTCGCGGTTCGCTCCGGGTTTAGCACCCCGGCCAAAATAAGCGGGGTATATGCCTTTCGCACGTCAAGCGACGTGAGCCGCCCGGTGGTTCGCCCCAGGCCCGCTCGCGCCTTGCCTTCAGCGCCAATCCGTCAACGTTCCACCCTTACATGACTCCCTCCGCCGCCGGTTTTTCCATGCCCGCCGAATGGGCCCCGCAGAGCGCCGTCTGGCTCTCCTGGCCCCTCAGCGACCGCATCTGGCCCGGGAGCCTCTCGGACATCCAGGACACCTTCGGACGCATTGTCGCCGCCGTGACCGACTACCAGGTCTGCCGCATCAACGCCGACGGCCGCCACCACGCCGACATCCGCAAGGTGTTGGAACGGGCCCAGGCCGACCTCTCCCGCGTCGAGCTCTTTGACCACCCCACCAATGACGTGTGGTGCCGCGACCACGGCCCCATTTTCGTCAAACACAGGACCACGGGCGAACTGGCCGTGACCAACTGGGGCTTCAACGCCTGGGGGGGGAAATTCGAGCCCTTCAACCTCGACGACGACGTGCCGGTCAAGGCCGCCACATCCCTCGGGCTGAAACGTTTCGACGCCAACATCATCTGCGAGGGCGGCGCCCTGGAAGTGAACGGCGAGGGCCTCCTCATCACGACCGAAAGTGTCATCCTCACCCCCACCCGGAACCCGCACCTGAACCAGTCCGATCACGAGAAGATCTTCCGCGATTTTCTGGGAGTGAACGACATCCTCTGGCTCCCCACCGGCCTGGAGGGTGACGACACCGACGGCCACATTGACACCCTGACCCGTTTCTTCTCCCCCCTCGGCGTCGTGACCTGCTCCGAGGACAATCCCTCCGACCCCAACCACGCGGTGCTGGCCACCAACACCGAGCTCCTCAAGGCCTGGCGCGGCCCCAAAGGCGAGCGTCTCGACGTCGTTGACCTCCCTCTCCCCGGCGCCATCCACCCGGAAAACTGGCGCGAGGAACGCCTCCCCGCCACCTACGCCAACTTCCTCATCATCAACGGCGCGGTGCTCGTCCCCACCTACCGCCAACCCCGCTCCGACGACCAGGCCCTCGGCATCCTGCGCGACTGTTTCCCCGGCCGCGAGGTGGTGGGCGTGGACTGCTTCGACATCATCCTCGAAGGCGGGGCCCTCCACTGCCTCTCGCAGCAGCAGCCCAGGTGAGGCGCCGGGCGCAAAGCCTTCCACCCGCGGCGTGGCTCACTTTTTAAGGCTCCCGGCCCAGGCCCTGCCTTCGGGAGACGCGAGAAACTCCGTGAAAACATCTTCCGTGAGGTGCTCGGGAAGTATCCGGCTTTTCGTTTCCTTGGTGAACCGTTCCAGTTCCCGCACGACACCGGCAAAATCCTTGCACAGGGAACGGACCTGAAGCCGCAGATCCATCATGCCCGTGTTATCCGGCTCCAGCTTTTCCGCCTCGGCCAGCGAAGATAGCGCGGTGGTCGCATCCCTGTCCTTGATCGCGGCCGTGACGATGAGACGTGACATGTAGGCATCCTCCCCCACCACCTTGATGACCTCCCGGGCGCAGGCGATCGCGCCCTTGAAGTCGCTCTTTTCGAACAAGGGGTCAATCCGGAGCAGCGCCACGGAAGTGTCCTTGCCCAGGACGGAGGGGGCCGTTTCGAGGGCCCGGATGAAATCCTCTTTTTGTTTCGGGGTGGGTTCCTCCAGCATTTGGAGCGACTGCACATAGATGAGGAAAGGCGTCCGGGCTTTTTTCAAATCAGGGGAAAGCTGTTCGTATCCCTTGACGACATCCTCGAAACGCCTCTCCCGGAACGAGGTGAACAGCGCCATCACCGCGTCGGCCTTTGTGGAGTCAATCGCGTTCGAACCCAACAGGTTGGAGAGAAGGCCCTGGTTGTCCTTGGTCATCAGGGCGATGGCCTGCCGACTCTCGCCGCTGGCCAGGTTTCCAAAGGTGTAGTTATAGATGTCAACGATCCTGAACGACGGCGCGCCGGGGGTGATGAGGACATCCAGGAAGCTGACCCCTCCCCCTTCAAAGGAAATGCGGAGCGTCAGCGCGGTAAGGCCGTCGCGTTGGGTGACGCGTTTGAGAAGGCACTTCTTGCCCATCATTTCCTTGAGCAGGCCGCCGTTGGCATTTGACACTCCCTTGAGCAGGCCGGCACGGAATCCGGCGGGAAAGTTGGTGCCGTTCAAAACCCGCTCCACGAAGAAGTTGTAGTCGTGCATGGCGGTCACCGCGGCACCTTTGTTCTCCCCCACCGCCTTGATCAGGATCTTCCCGAAATCCGTCGCGGCCTTCTCCTCGGCCAGGGTGAGAGGCACCACCGGCAGGGCGGCCTTTTGCCTCGCCACTTCCGCCCGGGCCTGCTGCCGCACACGGTTAAAGGCGGGTATGGCCATGGCGGCCAGCAGGGCGATCAGGAACACACCCCCGAAAACGACCAGGACGATGATCAGAGCCGGGGAAGTTCCATTCTTTTGGGCCCGGGGACGGGGCAGAGGCAGGGGCGGTGGCGCGGGCAGGGGCGGTGGGGTGTCCATGCCCCAGCACTACGTTGGCCCGGCTCCGCAAGGCAATGGTTTTCAGGTCGGAAACGCGCCGAAAGTCACTTTGAAAGAACTCCGCCGGCCTGGCTGCGCCTCACTTTTCCCATCGCGCGAAAAGGGACAGCGGCAGGAGCCGGTCTCCGTGCGTGTGGCGGAGGGCCAGTTCGCCGATGGCAATCTGGCCGCCCAAGCCGCGCGCGGCCTGGGCCATGATGTTCCCGGCCATGATCGAAGAGGCTTCCAGCGAGTAGAGCGTCAGAAGGAGAAGTCCGGCCCGTTCACTGAGGATCTCGCGGCAGGCGTCCATCAGTTCGCCGATGCGTTCCTCGCACTTCCAGACCTCGCCATTGGGACCGCGGCCGAACGAGGGCGGATCGAGCAGGATGGCCTCGTAAAAGCTGCCCCGGGTCTTCTCGCGGCGGACGTATTTGAGCGCGTCCTCCAGCACCCAGCGGATCGGCAGGTTCGTCATGCCGCTGAGCTCCTGGTTGCGGCGGCCCCAGGCCACGGCCGGCTTCGAGGCGTCCACGTGGGTCACGGCAAAACCGGCCTGGGCTGCCGTCAGGGTGGCCGCGCCGGTGTAGCCGAAGAGGTTGAGCAACCGGGGTTTGCCGCCATCGGGAGCTTTCAGAAGCGGGCCTTTGGCCAGGATGGTGTCCCAGTGCGGGGCCTGCTCGGGAAACACGCCGAGGTGCTTGGAGTTTTCCGTGAACCTGGCCTCAAACACGAGCGGACCCCGCTTCATTTTCCACTCGCGCAGCGGGGTGCGGGAAAACTGCCAGGCGGCGTCGCGGCCTTCCGTGGTGAACGTGCCCACCGCCTTCTTCCATTCACTGTCGGGCAGGGCCGGGCGCCACCAGGCCTTGGGCTCGGAACGGATCACGAGGTTGGGCCCGAAACGTTCGAGTTTCAACCCCTTGCCGGAGTCGAGAAGTTCGTGTTCCGACCAGGAGGCGGTTTCGATATGGATGCGCATGAGACTCAGGTGTTTAATAAAAATGGCCGGACCGCAAGGCGCGGAACAGTTCGGCGAGTTTGGCCGGGTCCTTTTCGGCGGGAGCCGTCTCCACGCCGCTGTTCACGTCCACAAACTCCGCCCCGGTCGCGGCCAGGGCGGTGGCCACGTTCTCGGGTTTCAAACCGCCCGCGAGAATCCAGCGCGTTTCCGGCCAGCGTTCGCGCCAGAGTTTGAAGGAGCCCCAGTCGCCGGTCTGACCGGTGCCCCCGTGGGCCGTGGGCGACCAGGTGTCGGCCACGATGGTCGCGGCCTGCTCCAGAAGCTTTTCCGGAAACTCCGCTCCCGGGGGAAGTTTCGGAGCCAGCCAGAGAAAATCTTTGCCAATCAGGGAGTTCCACGCGGTGACCCGATCCGGGGAAACGTCCGGCGGACAGTGGAGCTGAAACTGGTAAAAGCCCATCCGCAGGGCCTGCTCGACCCGCGAGGGATCGGGGTTCACATCCACCCACACGCGCCGCTCGGGCGGGAGCACTGACAGAAGCGGGCCCAGCTGTTCGTCCGGCACAAAACGAGGCGAGCCGGGATAGCGGATCACGCCGGTGTAGTCCGCGCCGAGGCGCAGGACAAACTCGGCGTCCTCGGGTCGGCGCAAACCGCAGATTTTGAGTTTGATAGCCATAACCGGCTCACTTGCGTCCGAGCTTCTGCACCAACAACTTGCCGAGTGCCTCGATGGTGGCGTCCACCGCCTGGCCGTCCACGTTGAGACCGCCCTTCGTCAGCACGGCGGCCGTGCTCGGGCCGATGGCAAACACCTTGGGGCGCAGGTCGGCCTTGGGTTCGAGTTTCGAGCGGCGGTCGAGGTAGGCCTGGGCGGCTGAGCCGCTGGCAAAGATGAGGGCGTCGGCCCCGTTTTTCTTAAAGTCCGCCGCCACCACAGGCTCGGGCTCGCGCTCGGTCGTTTCATAAACCGGCAGCGAGTCCACAATGGCCCCGGCGGTTTCGAGCATCTCGCCGAGGACATCGGCGTTGCGGTTGCCGGTGATGAGGAGGAACTGGCGGTTCTCGGCCTCGTCGTCCTTGACGAAACGTTCCCCCAGGTTCTGCGCGGTGGGTTTGTCGGCCACGAGATCGGCCTGAAGATGGAAATGGCGGAGAGCCTCGGCGGTGGCGGCCCCGACGACGGCCAGTTTGGCCAGGCCGAGGGCGCGGATGTCGTTGAACTCGGCGAGAAACTGCGTGAGGAAATGGCGCACGCCGTTCGCGCTGGTAAAGACAATCCAATCATAGCGTCCGAACTGCTCAAAGATCTCCTTGCGGGCTTTGCCGTTGTCGGTGGCGTGAATCGTAATCAGCGGCATCTCAACGATTTCCGCACCCAGCTCACGCAGGTGCGCGGCCCAGTGGCCGCCGGCCTCCGGGGGACGGGTCAGGACCACCCGGCGTCCGGCCAGGGGGGAGTCGTTGCGAAGCGTTGCGCACATCCCTGTCAGCAACCGCGCCGGGAGAAATGGCGCAAGGACGAAGTGGCAGTGCTCTGGATGTTGCCCCTTCGCACATCAGGGCAACTGACTGCGGGCCGCACGGAAGCCAATAAAGGAACGGAGTGAGAAGTCCCCAAAAAAGTGCCGGTAGGACACACGGCAGGCGATAGCCCTGCTAAAACTACTGCCACCCCGAACTACACCTCCGGTGCCCGTGACAGGCCCGGTAGGATCCGTGCCCGGTGAACTCGAGTAGTAAGTGCTTGAATACCAGTCTCCGCACCTTTCCCCAATATTGCCTGTCATGTCGAAAAGTCCGTAACCGTTGGCTGCAAAACTCCCCACCGGGCTTGTGTGAGGAAATTGACCAGTCACGTAGGTAGGGTGAGAACCCCGTGTGGTGCTCACATCGTAGTCGTAGCTTTCGTCACTGATGTAGTTTGCCTGACTATGCGAAATTGTATCGCCCCACGGGAAACGTTTTCCGCTCAGGCCACCTCGCGCCGCCTTTTCCCACTCCGCCTCAGTCGGTAAGCGGTAGCCGTTGGCCAAGTAGTCAATCAAGGGCCTGCTTTCCCCCGTGCGATAAACTGCCTCCTCCACACGGTAAACCGGATTCAATCCGGTCTTCTCACTGGCAGCGTTACACCACTTCACGGTATCATACCACGAGAGCGTGTGCACCGGATGTGACGGGCCATTTCCAGACCCAGAATAGAGATCGGAGTAGCCATTGGTGAGGCCCCATGTGCGCACGTCATCCCACTGTTCCTTAGTGCATTCCGTTTTAGCCATATAGTATGCAGAGAGGGTCACGGTGTGGACGGGAAGTTCCCCGATGACACCTTGCTGCTCAAAGGGGTCGCCCATCTCAAAACTTCCCTCCGGGATCAGCACAAAGTCGGCGAAATCCACCAAAACCGGTGCCTCAATCACTCGCAAACGCACAAACCTTTGGCCCTCTGCGACAGGAATGGTGACCGTGACTTCCTCGGAAGTCGCATCCACATCGGATACCGTAAGTGAAACCCCGGCCTGCCCGGGGATGGCAGCGGTCCAAGGAAGCGAAAGATTGGCGGTGTGCTCGACGACCTGAGTCACCGCCGTTGAAGCCGCCGTGTTTCGTTGATAGCGAAACACAAGATTCTGACCGCCAGGTGACGGAGTGCTCGTGAGGGTGGGCAGAAGGTGGGAGTTTACCACCGTGGGATTACCCCCGAAAAGAAATTCGAGAAGGTTGGGAATACCGTCACGGTCTGGGTCGGCCTGCAAGGCTCCGTCACCGGAGAGAGTGAGTCCGGCGGAGCTCACAAACGTCTCATAGGGACTCTCGGCCAATACTTTAGGTGGGGAGATGATGGCGATTATGGCCAGACCAAAAAAAGTTGAGCAATGCATTGGGGGGGCAAACTTCATCCTCAAGATGACCTTTGAGAATTAACGTTGTTCAGTAGGTGGAGTGACTCAAGTGTTTCCTTGGAGCTTGGATGTTGGAATTTGGTCCTTCGCGGTTTACGCGATGCGTTTTCCCGCTTCCCATGGGCCGGTTTAGTCGTTTGGTGAAGCCTTTCACTTTTTCACACATGAGCACCCTCATTGATTCCATCATCGCCCGCGAGATCATAGATTCCCGCGGCAATCCCACCGTCGAGGTGGATGTCCTCCTCGAGTCCGGCATCCTCGGCCGCGCCGCGGTTCCCTCCGGAGCCTCCACCGGCACCCACGAGGCCTGCGAGCTCCGCGACGCCTCCGTCAAGGTCAAGGACATGCCCAAGGGCATTGATCCCAAGCGCTTCGGCGGCAAGGGTGTCATCAAGGCCGTCCAGAACGTCCACGACATCATCGCCCCCGCCCTCGAAGGCCAGGACGCCACCGACCAGGTCGGCCTCGACCACGCCATGATCGCCCTCGATGGCACCGCCAACAAGAGCAAGCTCGGCGCCAACGCCATCCTCGCCGTCTCCCTCGCCACCGCCCGCGCCGCCGCCGAGGCCCTCGGACAGCCCCTCTACAAATATGTCGGCGGCGTCAACGCCAAGGTCCTGCCCGTTCCGCTCATGAACATCATGAACGGCGGAGCCCACTCGGACGCCCCCATTGACATCCAGGAGTTCATGATCGTCCCCAAAGGCGCGCGCTCCTTCTCCCACGCCATCCAAATGGGCGCGGAAGTTTTCCACGCCCTCAAGGCCGTGCTGAAGGCCCGCAAACTGTCCACCGCCGTCGGTGACGAAGGTGGCTTTGCCCCCAACCTGAAGTCCAACGAGGAAGCCCTCGAGGTCATCGCCATCGCGATCAAACAGGCCGGTTACAAGCTGGGTAAGGACATCTTCCTCGCCCTCGATGTGGCCGCCTCCGAGTTCTACGACGAAAAGAAAAAGCAATACATCTTCAAGAAGTCCGACGGTTCCGTCCGCAACGGCGACCAGATCGTCCAGTTCTACAAGGAACTCCAGGCCAAATACCCGATCATCTCGATCGAGGACGGCTGCGGCGAATCCGACTGGGACACCTGGAAGAAACTGACCGACGCCATGGGCCACAACACCCAGCTCGTCGGCGACGACCTCTTCGTCACCAACACCAAGTTCCTCGCCGAAGGCATCAAGAAGGGCGTCGCCAACTCCATCCTCGTCAAAGTCAACCAGATCGGCACCCTGACCGAGACCCTTGACGCCGTGGACATGGCCCACCGCGCCCGCTACACCAGCATCCTCTCCCACCGCTCCGGCGAAACCGAGGACAGCACCATCGCCGACCTCGCCGTCGCCACCAACTGCGGCCAGATCAAGACCGGCTCGATGTCCCGCTCCGACCGTATCGCGAAATACAACCAGCTCCTCCGCATCGAAGAGGAACTCGGCTCCACCGCGATCTACGCCGGCACCCTCTAAAGCGTTACCACGCCAACCCTTCGAAGCCCGCCGCGCGCCCGTCGCCGGCGGGCTTTTTTGCGACCATATCCTCCCCTGCGGAGTGAGCGAAAGCAAAACGGTAGTCGTTAGCGACGGAACATCAGCGGCAAAAAGCCGGGCGACGGCTCGAAACTTGGCTTCGGAAATTTTCGCATTTTTCAGATACTTGTTTTTCATTGTCCTGGAGTAGCTTAAGAGATTTTTTAACTTGTTTGCTACCTAAGACCCTTACTGGGGAGCTCTCACCGCAGTCGTGGAGCCGGCCCAATCGTTCCACCCTCGAAGAACTCGGCCTTGGTGAGAGTCTGGCGCATATCAGACTTGCCCCTGGCCACATTGGCCATCCAGCGCACCGCCCGCCGCACCACCGGAGCAGAGTCCCAGCGCATGTGGGAGATCGAAGGACGGCACCAGGCAAAGTGTGGATCTCCATCCGTGCAAATCAGTGAAACATCCTCAGGAACCCGCAGGCGGTTGTTGAGCAGGAATTGCATGGTGGCGACGAAGAAGGACGCCTCATCAACAATCATCGCCGTTGGGGGCGTGTGTTTGAAAAGTGCCTGCAGGCAGTCCTGGAAACTTTCGAGGCTCTCCTCCCAATCGGGCAGATTGTAGGAAGTGGGAGAAATCCCCTGCGCGATCATTTCATCCAGGAAAGGTTGAACACTCGGCCCCGGCCTCGGCATTCTCTGTGCACGCAAAGTCACATAGACCAGCCGCCGGTGGCCGAGTTCGATAAGCCGCCGTGTGGCCTGAGCAATGGCGGGAGATTTGTTTGGCCCGACGCCCGCAATCGGCAGACCTTGGCGTCGCCCAAAAACAGCAAAGGCCGGGACCTCATGCTCGATGAACCACTCGAGCAGCGATCGGGAACCCGAGAGCACAATCCAGGCGTCTGCCTCGGTGTGCTTCAGTCGGCTTGCAATGGAGCGAACATTCATTCCGAGCTCGGGCATGAACCAGGGTGCGAAAAAGGCCGAATGCCCCGCCTCTGCCAGATCGTGTTTGATCTCCACCAGGTAGTCACGCCGACGGTCAGCCGGCTCACCCACCAGGATGGCCACCCGAAGCGAAGGAGATGTCACCGTCCCCGCCGCCATTTTGATCACCCGCCTTTTTCCTGGACCCTGCGACTTCAGGATGCCCTCCCTCTCAAGCCTCGCCAGAGCCGATTCCGCCGTCTGGTCGCTGACGCCGAGTTCCCCCGCGAGCTTGTGCCTTCCGGGCATCAGGGTGGTCCATCGTCCGCGCCCAAGTTCCTGGCGCAACTGAGCCGCCACCTGCTCGGAAATGGTGATGAATCTTCTTTTGGGCATGGGCCAAACCTGCGTGAATTCTGGTCAGGTAGCCAAGATCAATTTGTTTCGATACGTGGCCCATGATCGCGTCAATAACAAGCTGCTCCACCCAAGTTTCCGCCTCCAGGAAAGAACGCTTCGACCTGGTTGGGACAAGTCACCTTCTGCCGGCCCACAATCTTACTTAGGAGATCAACCACAAGCACATGAACCACACCTTCCCGCTGGTTGCGGCAGTCTTGCTGATCACATTTGTCAAAAGCCCCTTTGCGGTATCTCCGCGCACGCTTTCCTTCTCTTTCAGGCCCGGGTTAATGGTGACAAAAACTTTATGATTATCCTTTTCCGCAATCTTGCGCTCCTGCTCCTCCTTGCGCTCACCGCGTTCCGGGCCGCTGGCCAGGCGCCAAATGGAGCGTGGGTGTTTTCCTCGGCGACAGGGAATCTGCTCTACCAGCTCGACTCCCGCGGGCAACGCATCGCGGATTTCTCCCAGTGCGGCTATCGCGGTGGCACCGAGCCTTTGCCCAAGGTCACAGAACTCATCCCCCAGAGCCGCTGGGTGTATGTCAGCCCCGGCACCGGGGATGACACGGCGCTGATCCAGGCGGCGATTGATTCCGTGGAGGCGATGACGCCGGATGCGAACGGCTGGCGCGGCGTGGTCTATCTCAATGCGGGCGAGTATCAGCTCGCCACCACCGTCACCATCCAGGCCAGCGGCGTGGTGCTGAAGGGCGCGGGCGATTCCTCCACCACCGGCACCCGGCTGCGGGCCACGGATGCGCGGCAATACACCCTCATCTCCGCGAGCAATTCCACCGGTCGCAGCACCGTGAGCGGCACGTCGCACAACCTCACGCAGAAACTCGTGCCGGCCGGCACGCGGACCTTTGAAGTGGACAGCACCAGCGGCCTGGCTGTGGGGCACACCGTCCTCGTGAAGCGGCCAAGCACGGCCAACTGGATCACGGACATTGACATGGATCAACTCGGGGCGGCAAGTGGCGATCCTGCCGCCTATCCCTGGACGGCTGGTTCGAGAG
>JANOBW010000246.1:0-8011 GCA_031411855.1 Opitutia bacterium | reverse complement strand
CCATGGTATTGTCTCAGCGGCCTGAAGGGGCGCGATAAGGGTGCGGTCAGACAGTCTTATCTCACGTTTTCGGCAGCACGTATCGCGGCCCTTCAGGCCGCATCGGCTACTCTGCCTCACACCCAGGCCGTTGGCCTGGGCTGAGGGAAAGCGGCCCTTTGGGCCTTGTGGCAACCTGTTCATTATCATTAAGTTGAAAATGTAAAAACGTCTGATGAAACGACCTGGATCGTTACGGAAAACCTTTGGATTTCATTCAGTCTGGAATCGGGAGCGGCGATACACGTTCCCTTTGCTATCAACAGGGCAAAGCTCGTTTTGAAGTGGGTCCAAGCGTAATTTCAGCAGGTGGTTTCGGCTCACCTGAACTAATTTATTTTCTTTTCCTTCCCACTCTTTGAAAACCAGGGGAACTTCAGTGAGGCCGGTTTTTATATCAAACGTCCAATTAAAATCCTGTTCCCCGGACATACTCTGAAAGGTCCCTGTGCCGTCTGATTTCAGATGAAGGTAGGTTGCGCAACCGGCTCCCGTTTCCCAGTGGCCCAAAACCTGAGAGACTTTGATTTGGGAGAAATCGAGAGGGGCGGTTTGTTGAATCTGTTTCTTTTGAGATGATGGCTTGGTTTGTATCTGCTCTGTCACGTTTGGAGAGCAGGCTGCCAGGATGCCCAGAGCCAACGTGATGATCACCGCTTTCATCGGTCACGCCAGCAGTTCCGTCAGCACCTGCCCGCCGCGCACGATGTCAATCGGGCGGTTGCCGGGGGACATGAGGCGTTTGTCGGCGTTGATGCCGATGAGGTGGTAGAGGGTGTGGGCGAAGTCCTCGACGGAGACGGGTTTGTCGGCCGGTTCGCCGCCGAGCGGGTCGCTGGCGCCGTAGATGAGGCCGGGCTTGATGCCGCCGCCGGCCATGAGGACGTTGAAGACGCGGGGCCAGTGGTCGCGGCCGCCGGTCGGGTTGATCTTGGGGGTGCGGCCGAACTCGCTGGTGACGATGACCAAGGTGCGGGCCAGGAGGCCGCGCTGGTCGAGATCGGTGATGAGGGCGGCCAGGGCCTGGTCGAGCTTGGGGGCCTGGTTGTTGAAGCCGTTCTTGATGTTGTCGTGGTGGTCCCAGCCGCCGTAAGTCACGGAGGCGAAACGCACTCCGGAGGAGACCAGGCGGCGGGCGAGGAGGAGGCGCAGGCCGGCCTCGTTGCGGCCGTAGGTGTCCTTGAGGGAGTCGGGCTCGTCCTTGAGGTTGAAGGCCTCGCGGGCCTGCTGGGAGCTGACCAGCGAGTAGGCGTGCTGGTAGAAGGAGTCCATGGAGTCGAGGGCGTCGCTTTCCTCCAGCGTTTTGAAGTGGGAGTCCACCGTGGCGAGCATGCCCTTGCGGCGCTCGAAGCGCTCGGGGGAGACGCCCTCCGGCAGGTTGAGGTCGCGGACCTTGAAGGCGGCGCCCTGGGCGGGATCGGAGCCGAGGCCGAAGGGGCCGTAGGCGTTGGAGAGATAGCCCGAGCCGGCGAAGGTGTTGGGGACGTTGGGGATGCAGACGTAGGGCGGCAGGTTTTTCTGCGAGCCCAGCTCATGGGAGACGACCGCGCCGAAACTCGGGAAACTGATGGCCGGGCTGGGTTTGTAGCCCGTGAACATGTTGTGGGTGCCGCGCTCATGGGCGGCCTCGCCGTGGGACATGGAGCGGATGACGGCGAACTTGTCGGCGATGGCGGCCAGTTTGGGAAACTTTTCGCCGAAGTGGACGCCGGGGATCTTGGTCGGGACGGAGCCAAACGGGCCGCGGTATTCGCCGGGCGCGTAGGGTTTGGGGTCGAACGACTCCTGGGCCGACATCCCGCCGGGCAGATAGATCTGGATGATGGAATCGGCCTTGGGGGCGATCCCGCCGACCGGCAGGGCGGCCTCGGCGGCGCGGAGGCGGAAGAAGTCGCCGAGGGTCAGGCCCATGGCCCCGACCAGCCCGACGTGGAGGAATTCGCGGCGGGAGGAACCGGGGGCAAACAGACGAGGGCCGGGACAGGAGGACATGGCGTTAAGGAATGGGGTGTTCGACGGTCGGAAATCGGGGTGGAATTTCCCTTAGTTTCGGAGTTAAAGACATACAACCGTTTAAGGGAGGAGGTTCCCTCTTTCGGGGAAGTTGCCAGACAAAGGAGCCCCTTTCTCCCGGGAACGGGAGCGTTACGTTAAAGCCATGACCGTCAGCCCTTCAGCGCTTCACCGGACCGGTCAGAAACCTTCGCGGAGCTCGCGGTAAACGTCCAGGGTTTGCGAGAGCATCCGGGAAAGCAGGAAGCGGTGGTTGGGCTTGGGCTCCGGTCGGCCCTGGGTGTGCCAGAGGAGGAGACGGTCGGCGGCGGCCTGCCAGTCGCCGGGTTTCACGGCGCCCTCGGGGAGGAGTTCGGCGAGCTGTTCGGCCACGCCGCCCTGGTCGTAGGCCACGACGGGGGTGCCGAGGGTGAGGGCCTCGAGGACGGCCCGGCCAAATGATTCCGGCTGGGTGGTGAGGGAGAGCACGGCGTGGGAGACGGCCATGACCTCGCGGACGTCGGAGCGGTGCCCGAGAAAACTGATGTGGTCCTCGACCCCGAGGGTTTTCGCCAGGGTTTTTAGTTCGTTGCCGTAGGATTCCTTGCCGGCCTGGGTGTCGCCGGCGACGAGGCCGCGGGCCGGAACCCCGGCGGCGCGGAGGCGGGCCACGATGCGGAAGAAGTCGTCGTGCCCCTTGAGGCGGGTGATGCGGCCGGGCAGGCAGAGAAGGAAGGAGCCGGGCCCGTCCCGGCCCTGAAACTCCCGCAGCCAGCGCTGGCGCCAGGCATCCGCGGGTTGGAAGCCCCGGGGGCATTCGGCGGGGTCCACGCCCCGGGGGATGACGCGGAGGATTTTCGGGTCGGTCTTCGGCCAGGTTTTCAGGAGGTAGTCCCCCACGCTGGCGGAGACGGCGATGACCCGCTCGCCCCTGGTCATGATGCCGCTGTAGCCGCCGGGGGAGTAGTAGCCGTGGAAGGTGGAGACGAAGGCGGGCCGGTCTTTCTTGGGCAGGCCTTTCCAGGCCAGGTAGGCGAACCAGGCCGGGAGGCGGGAACGCACGTGGATGATGTCGGGCTTCTCCTTCCGGAACCAGGCGCGGAGTTTCCAGATGAGCGGGATGCCGGAGAGGCGTTTCCGACCGACCGGGAGGGTCACATGGCGTCCGCCGTCCCGGGTGATGGTGCCGACCAGGCGTCCGCCGGCGGAGATGACGACGGACTTGTGGCCGAGGGAGACGAGGTGGCGGCTGAGCTCGACGACCCCGCGCTCGACCCCGCCGGACTCCAGCGAGGGGAGAAGTTGGACCACCTTGCGGCTCATGGGTTTAGGCATTTTGCCCGGGTCGGTGCCGGCATTCATCGGATCATGGGTCCGGCGCGGCCGCCCGCGAGCTTGGGAAACGCCCCGAGCACCAGTCCGGCGCAGCGGTCGGCCTCGGCCAGGATGTGGGCCGGTTTCTCGGGAAACTGTCCCTTGAGGGCGGCCTCGAGTTCGCAGACCCAGCGGCGGTTGAAGAGCTCGTCGGCCCCGAGGGCGACCCGCCCGGGGCGGCCGTTGACGGGCACGTTGATGACCCCGACCGAGGCTCCGCTGCTGAGCGCCTCATAAACCATGGAGACGCTGTCGGCCGTGACCCAGGCGCGGCTGGCCCTGGCCAGTTTCTGAGGGACCCAGCCGGAGGGGGTCTGTCCGCCCGGAGTGACCAAGACGTTGGGAGGCAGCGTTTTGGCCTTTTCGAGGAAGGTGCCGGGGGTGCGGCGCGAGGTGGTGAGGTCCCAAGGGTAGTCGGGCTCGCGCAGGGCCAGGGCGGTGATGGCGTGGATGACGCCGTTTTCGTCCCAGTTGTGCTGGACGGACGTGCCTCCGACCAGAAACAGGCCGCGCCGGTCCTTGACGGGGGCGGGGCGGACGCGGTTGAGGGCCCCCCAGGTGGGGATGACCCGGCCCCGGCGGTCGGGGTGGTCGCGGGGCAGGTCGTGGCGGGGGATGAGGCACAGGTCGAAGAGCCATTTCGGGAGGCTGGGTTTCATCAGCACGATGGCGGGAACGCGGCGGCGCAGTTTGGCGAGCAGAAGATGGCGGTGGGTCCCGTGGCCCACCCCAACGAGCAGGTCCGGGGGCGGCAGTTCCTCGGGCTTCGGCTCTTTGACCGGCAGCACCACCAGGTCCACCGGGACGAGGCGGTTGAGGGCCTCGGCGAGACCGAGCCCCTGGTTCTCGTGTCCCGGTTTGCCGTCGCTGAATTGCCATATAACCATGGGAGTGGTGTGACGCGGCGTTGATGTCTTCGCAAGGCTGTGCTTTGTCCGGCGGGCTCCGGACTTTGCGCCGCCTCAGGGTTCGCCGACCCTGAGTTTCCCCTCATCGGAGAGACCGACGCCGAGGGAGGCGGCGAAGCGGAGGGCGGGGGCCTCGGCGGGTTTGAAGCCGGAGGCCTGGCGGAGTTCGTTTATCCTTTGGAGCAGAAGGACATCGAGGGCGACGGGGTCGGCGGAGAAGGCGAGGTCGCCCTCCTCGCGGCAGTAGAGGGACTGGAATTCGGGTCCGCCGATGAACTGGAGGGGCTGCTTCCACACGAGGTTGCCGGCCCAGTGTCCGAGGAGTTCGGGGACGGCGGCGATTTCGGCGGCGGCGGCGGCGGCGTTGGCGGTGTTGCCGGCGAAGCGTTCGCGGTTGCTGATGTTGAGGAGGGTGGCGTTGGCGAGGCAGCCGCTCAGGCCCCAGACGGGGTGGTCGGTGGCCATGGGCAGGTTGAGCCAGAAATCGCACTCATTGAGGAGGACGTAGGGCAGGTAGCTGAGGCGGTCGTTGGAGGCGGCCGGAGCCGGGGGAGCCCACATGTCGCGGCCAAACTCAAAGCGGGGCGGCGCGGAGGATTCGTAGGAAAACTCGGCCCGGTAGCTGCGGCCCCAGTCGAGGGCCTCGACGGGCGCGCCAAAGAGGCTGGGGTTCTTTTCGTGCCGGCTGAGGGGCGGGAGGTAGCCGGCGTCGCGCAGCCCGGGTTCGCCGGCGTCGAGGAGAAGGATGCCGGAGCGGGAGTGGCCGCGTTTCTCGAGGGCGGTGATGACGGCCTCGACCAGTTCCGGCGGGGTGCGCAGGCCCCGGCCCGAGGCGGTGTAGAGCTTGAGGACGGCCTTGCGGCGGGGGCCGGGCGCGAGGGATTTGCGGGAGTCGCGCTCGAAGGCGGCGAGGAGTTTTTCGACTCCGGCGGCGACATCCGGACCGGCCGGAGTCACCCGGGTCTGCCAGACGCGTCCGAGCAGGGGGAGGCGCTCGCCCTCCTTCCAAAAATCATCGGCCAGGGCGGCGGCGGCCAGCAGGGTGGCGGAGAGGAGGGTGGCAAGGCGGGCGGTCACGTGGAGGCGGAACCAAGGAAGGTGCGGAGTTCGGCGAGGCATTCGGCGCGGGCGTCCTCGAAGACGTAGTGGTTGGCCCAGTCGTAGCGGCGGACGGCGGCCGAGGGGAAACGGGTTTTGAACTCCCCGAGAAAGGTGTCGTTGAAGACGAAGTCACGCGGCCCCCAGAGCAGGAGCATCTCCTTGGAGGCGAGGGACTTCAGGCCGGCCTCGACCTGGAGGAGGGTTTCCCAGCTGGCGTCGCCGGGGCCGAAGGGGATGTCCTGGACGAAGCGGTGGGTGGCGATGCGGTCGTGCCAGTTGCCGTAGGGGTGGAGGAGGCCGGCCCGCGCCAGGGGTGAAAGCGGGCGGGAGGCGGCCATGGAGAGGGCCAGGCCGGCGAAGGCGTTGCCGCCGCGGATCATGAGGGCCCCGAGGCCCGGGAGGCGGCAGAGGCGGAGACGGACGGGGAAGTGGGGGCTGGGGAAGGCCCCGGTGTTGGTCACGACCAGTTTGCCCACCCGGGCGGCGTGGGCCCCGGCCCAGCCGAGGCCGATGGCGCCGCCCCAGTCATGGACGATGAGATCCACCTGGTCGAGGCCCAGATGGTCAATGAGAAGGGTGAGGTTTTCGATGTGGCCGGCGAGGCGGTAGGGCCAGTCCTGGGGTTTGTCGGAAAGGCCGCAGCCGATGTTGTCCACCGCGATGACGCGGCGGGTTTTGCTCAACTCGCTGATGGCGTGGCGGTAATAGAACGACCAGGTGGGGTTGCCATGGACGCAGACGACGGCGTGGCGGGAGCGCGGACCCTCGTCCACAAAGTGGAGGCGGCCGGCGGGCACGGCCAGGTGATGCGAGGCGAAGGGGTATTCCTCGCGCCAAAGTTCCTGCGTGCGGTGGTTCGGCGTCATGACAAACCAGACAAGGCAGCGGAGCGGGCGGGGTTTGGGAAGGAAAAAGCGCGCGGGAGGTTTCGGGCGTCGGGGCTGGAGGAGGAAAGTGGCAGGAATTTCAGTTTCCCGGCCAAAGAACGAGAGGGCGAACTTTCGCCCTGAAACCACCGTGTCCCAGGGCCCGCGAATCTTCTGGTCTTCTGTTCCACATCGGAATCTTCGAACTCCTTTCGTTCCAGTTTTTAACAGAAGATAAGAAGTGTCGTTGGCGAGGCCCGACTCGTGGCCTTTGCGTTTGCCACCGAAAAGCGGTGTCGGCGCTCCGCTCTGCCACCGCGCTCCCAAACGAGGCAAGGTGGTCCGCTTCCGAAGAGAGCCCCAGGCCCTTTACCGCAACTTCCTGGCTTTCAACGCTTCCACGAAGCTGACAAAGCCCGCGGCCTGGGTCTCGAGGCGTTTTTCGATGTCGGGGCTGGTGAACTGGCCGGAGGCGTCGAGGAGTTTGCCGATGCCGGGCATGAAGACGCGCTCGGGGTAGATGTGGGCGTTGCGGTAGCCGAAGATGGCCTGGAGCTGCTCGACGGGGCGGAGCGCGCCCCACATCCCGGCGGCCAGGCCGACGAAGCAGACCGGGCGGCGTTCAAAACTCTCCGGGAACGGCAGCATATCAATGAAGTATTTCAGCACGCCGGGGAGGCTGCCGTTGTATTCGGGGGTGATGACCACCAGGCCGTCGGAGCCGAGGATGGCATCGGAGAACGCGGCGAAACCGGCGGGTTTGGCCCCGTAGGAGGCGGGGGAGAAGATTTCCGGTGGAAGATCCGACAGGTCAAGGATTTGCGTCGCAACGCCCAGCGCTTTGTAGTGGGCCTCGACACGGGCGGTGATTTTCCGCGTGTTGCTGCCGGGCCGGTTCGTTCCGCTGATGATGGTGATCATGGCGGAAGGGTTACGCGTGTCGGGGTGTTTTGTCCATCCCGGAGGCGTTGAAGAATACCCAATCACCAATGACCAAGCACCAAAGAATCTTCAAAACCCAAGCTTCAAGCATCAAGGGGTTTCCCCCTGTTTGGAAATTGAAGATCGGGGGTTTCTTTGGGGCTTGGGTATTGGGATTTGGGGATTCTGCTTCAATCGCCTGCCGCCACCGATCCCGTCTTGGGGAAAATGTAAGGTTCGCCGGCCACGACCTGCACGAGGCGGCGTTCGGGCAGGATGCAGGCGGTGAGGTGGCCGCCGTAAACGCAGCCGGTATCTATCCCCCAGGCGAAGGGTTCGCGTTGGACTTCGGGGAAAGGGGTGTGGCCGAAGAGGACAAACTTGGGGCCGCGCCAGAGGGCGCTCCAGTGCGGGCAGAGCGGGGCGCGGGCGCGTTTCTGGGCGAAACCGTTGTCGTCCACCATCTGGATGCGGGTCACGACCTCCACGGGCTGTTTTTTCCAGGGCACATCGGGGAGGAAGCCGCCGTGGACGAGGATCGTCTCCAGTTCCGGCAGGTGGTGCCAGATCTGCATCTTTTCGAGAAACTCCCAATCTTTGGGGGTAAGCTGCTGGATGGTGGAAAAGTCACACTCCTTCAGTTCCTCATCGCGGCGGCGCTGGCGCCACTTGAGGAGCCGGTGCTCGTGGTTGCCCATGACGGAAAAGGCCCCGATTTCCCGCGCCATTTTGACGACTTGGTGGCTGTCCGGACCGCGGTTCACGAGGTCGCCCAGAAACATGATGATGTCCTGTTTCTCAAGCCGCAGC
>JANOBW010000245.1:0-26950 GCA_031411855.1 Opitutia bacterium | reverse complement strand
GGGGTGGCCGGGGCGGCTTCCTTCTTTTCCACGGTCTCGACCTTGAACTTGGGGGACTTGGCGAGGGCGGCGGAGGCGGCGGCGGTGTCGAGGGTCTTGCCGGAGTCAACGGTCACGGAGTAGGACTCGTAACCGGAGGCGGGGGCGGCGACATCCTTCACGCCGGGGGCCTTCTTGAGGGCGGCGACGACGGATTTGACGCAGCCATTGCACATGGGGCCGGAAACTTTGACGACGTAGGTGTCGGAAGCGGCCGGTGTGGTGGCGGGGGCGGCGGGTTTGGCCGGGGCGGTGTCGGCGGCAAAGGCGGGGGCGAAGCCGGCGGCGAGGGCGAGGAGGAGTGCGGTTTTGTTCATGGGAGGTTGGTTAAGTGAATTAGGTGAAACACCATACTTGGGAAAATGTTTCCGGTGGCAAGGAGAAGGAAGGCCGGGCGTGATTCAGCGGGTGAGGAGGAAAGTGTGCTCGACGGGCTCGGCGCTTTGCATCCTGGGCTCGATGCTGCGGCCCCATTGCCAGGCCACGACGGTGACTTTGACAGGAAACTTGGCGCGGGGCGGGAGGGGACTGAAGACGAGGGTGTCGCCGTCCACTGCGGCCGGGCCCTCGCGGACGTAGAAGCGGACCTTGGCATCGGTGTCGGAAGTGGCGGAGAGGGGGAGGGTGCGGGTGCCGTAGGGCTGGTCGGGCGGGGCGGGGAAGGTGATGGCCTGGGGGCGGCCCTCTTTGTTGCGGAGGGGGAAGTGGAGGACGGACTGCTGGACGGCGCGTTTGAAAACGGAGTCGCCAGGGTGATCGGCCAGGAGCCAGATCTCGTTGGAGCGCCTGGGGTTGTCAAAACCGAGGCGGTCGAAGCGGAGGGCGAAGGTGTCGTCGGAGAGCTTCACGACCGGCCCGCAGATACGGCGGAGAATGACGGGGCCGCCGCCGGTGGCGTGGGCGATGGGGGAACCCAGGGGGAGACCGCTCCAGCCGACCGGGCGGCCTTCGGGGACGGTGTCGAGGAAGACACCTTCTAGCTTGAAGGTGAGGCCGTCGTCCACGGGGCGGAAGGGGATGTCTATCTGAGCGTGGAGTTTAGGGTTTTGCGGGAGGACCCCGCCGTCCTGGCGGTAGCCGAGGAGCTGGGCCTTTTTTGAGTTCTGACCCTCGTTGTAGGCCTCGGTGGCGCGGGCCAACCCGCCGTCGAAAGTCCAGAGCGCCTCCTTCGGATCCCCTTGATAATCAGCGACGGGGGCGGGCGGCGCCTTGGCCGGCTGGTTCAGACGCCAGCGGTCGTAGAGCCAGCCCTGGGTGGCGGGGTCCACGGGTTTGAGCGCGACGGGCGAGTCCGGGGCGGGGTTTTCCGGAAGGCGGCAACGGGCGGCGGCGCGCAGGTAGGCGGCCAGGTAGGAGGCGATGCGGTCGCCGGGGTCGAAGTGGCCGCCTCCGGCCTCGGCCATCATGGTGAGGGGGCTTTGCGGGTGGCGGCGGCGGAAGCTGGCGGCCTTGCCGGCGCGGCCGTTGGCGTCCTCGTATTCGCCGGTGAGGAAGAGCAGGGGCACGCCGTCTAGGTCGGAATCCTTCCAGGGCGGGCTGCTTTCGTTCCGGAAATCGGGCCAGGTGCCCTTGATGGAGGCGGCGGCAAGGGTGCGGCCGGGGTTCCAGGCGGCGAAGTGGTAGGGGAAACTGGCCATGGCGGAATGGCCGATGGGAACGACGGGGGCCTGGGCCAGCTCGGTGTAGCCGGACTCGCGGGCGAGGGCCTCCATCATGGCCTGGAAGGTGGTGCCGGCCCCCTGGTCGAAGCGGAAGTTGCCGTCAAAGGCGGGGGTGACCCAGACCTCGGCGAAACCGATGTCGGCCAGGGTTTTGCGCAGAATGGGATTCTCCAGGATGGGCTCCTCCAGCATGTTGTGCTGGCCCAGGACGACGGCCCGGACGCGGCGGCAGTCCGGCGGGATCCAGAGGAAGGCGCGGGGGGCCTTGTTCGTCTCGGGACTGACGACGCCCGGGATCTCGGCCGACCACTGGTATTCGGCGGCTCCCAAAACCGAGACCGAAGGGGTGAAGAGCGGAAGAAGTGAAACGGTGAGGAGGAGGAGACGCATGGCCGGGGGGCACGTCGGGTCAGACGCGCAGATGTTGTTCTCCCGCAAGGCGTTTCGCCACGTAGGCGCGGAAGCGCTCCTTGAGCCGGCGGGTGAGGGTGCCCCCGCGGGTGGGGAAGGCGCGGCCGTCGAGCGAGGAGACGGGGAAGACATCCTGGGTGGTGGAGGTGACAAACGCCTCGGTGAACTCCGTCAGATCGGAGGGCCGGAGGGAGCGCTCCACGGGCGGGGGCAGGCCGGAGGTGTCCACGGCGGTGAGCAGGAGGTCGCGGGTGATGCCGGGGAGGAGGCCGTCGGAGAGCGGCGGGGTGAAGAAACCGGAATCGTTGACAAAGAACACGTTGCGGACGGTCCCTTCGGTCACGAAGCCGGCCTGGTTGAGGATGAGGGCCTCGTCGGCCCCGGCGGCCAGGGCCTCGCGCAGGCACTGGATGTTGTTGAGGTAGTTGCCGGTTTTCCAGGCCGGATCAAGGGCCTGGGGGGCGTTGCGGCGGAAGCGGGCCGGGGTGGCGAGGCGCAGGCCGTGGTCGAGCGCCGCCGGCGCGGCATCCACAAGTTCCTGGACGAGAATGACATAGCCGGCACGGTCGGCCAGGGACGGGGTCAGCCCGATGGGGCCGGCGCCGCGGGAGACCTGGAGCCGGACGTAGAGTTCGGCCACCTCGGGCCGCGCGGCGCGGAAGGCGGCGGTGGTCTTCCTGATCTCGCTGAGGTAGAAGGTTTTGTCGTGGCCGAGGTCCATCGCGAGGGAGGCGGCGGAGCGCTCCAGGCGGTCCCAGTGCTCGTCCCAGGCAAACAGGACGCCCCCATAGGTCCGGCAGACCTCATAGACGGCGTCGCCATAGAGAAAACCCCGGTCAAGGGGGCTGACGGAAGGCTCGCGGGCGTCGTGGAGGCGGCCGGCGGTGTTGGCTTGGATGAAGGAAGGTGCTGCCATGGGAGTGGGAAGGGGAATGGGGAAAGACCGCGGGACGGCAACCCCGGTTGAGGTTTGGGACGAGGAATGGGCCCGGCGGGAGCAAAAGATCCGCCGGTTGGCGTGGGCGAAAGCGGACGTGATGGTTCCGCCGGGGTGTTTTCGGGAAAAGCAGGCCGCGCGGGCGGATTTCGCAAATGACTTTCCGTCAGTGATTTGTCCGACGCATTTGGAAAGGTTAACAAAGGAGCCTGCTAAAGATGACCATAAGGTGGCGTTGTTTGCATGTCTTCCGGACGGGAAAAACGTCAAAGCCCTTGACGAAAGAAGGTGCCTGTGCATGGTGGTGATTGCTCCTAGCAATGGGAGTTTTGGGGTAACCAAAAATAAAGTCGAAAGACAAGCCCGGCAACTTAGGGGTAAGTTGCCGGGTTTTTTATTGCCCGGATTGCTGTGTGGCCTTGCTAAACGCCAACATCAAGGATGCTAATGGAACTGGATTGCCTGAAAAAGTTCACCAAAGCACTTGACTTCTTTCCCCCCATGGGCATGTTCTCCCTCGCTTCCAGCAATGGGAGTTTTGGGTAACCAAAAATAAAGTCGAAAGACAAGCCCGGCAGCTTAGGGGTAAGTTGCCGGGTTTTTTATTGCCCGGATTGCTGGGTGATCTTGCTAAACGCCAACATCAAGGATGCTAATGACGTGGGAAGGCTTGGGAAAAATCCTCAAAGCACTTGACTTTTCGCTGGGGGTGGGCATGTTCCTTCTTGCTTCCAGCAATGGGAGTTTTGGGGTAACCAAAAATAAAGTCGAAAGACAAGCCCGGCAACTTAGGGGTAAGTTGCCGGGTTTTTTATTGCCCGGATGGGACGCCTGGATGCCTGGGCCGGGCAATAAAAAAGCCGCCCAGAGTGAAGGCGGCTGGAAACATGATGGGTTCCAAGCTCTCAGGGATGGACACCGCCGGGGCGGATGACGTTGCCCTGATTGGCGCGGAGCGAGTTTTGGAAGCGGCCGCCGGTGGAAACATTCGGAACGGCGGGAACGTTGCCGGCGGCTTGGGAGAAAAGACCCTTGGTGGTGGTGGCCGCTGATTTGGCCCAGCCGAGGGGATTGAGGGCACCCCAGGCGCTGGTGGCCTCTTTTTTGGCGGTGTTGGCGGCGGGGTTGTTCAGGGCGATTTGTTCGGCCTTTTGGAAAGGAGCCTTGTAGGCGGGATCAACGGCGATGACCGAACCGTCGGGGTTTTTCGGGGCGACCTGGGCGGCGTAGGCGGCATCACTGTCACCAACCGAGCCGCGGACCTTGTTCCAGTCCACATGGACGGGGGCGTTGGGGACCAGGGAATGGAATTTTTGGACGGTCACGCCCTTTTCATCCGTCGAACTGGTGGTGAAGCCGATTGAGCTGGGATTTTTGAGGGCGGAAACAAAGGCGCGGTCGCGGGTCACAGTCCCGCCACTGGGCAGGCGTTCGGTGACTTTCGTGATCGGGTGAAAAATGCTGGAGTCGGGCAGGATATCGGGTGGCCCGTAGCTTTCGGCCCCGCCGGGAAGTTTTTTGTGGGTGTAGAAGGCTTTCCTCAAACCTTGGACCTGGCCCAGGGGTGTGGTGGTGGTGGTGACACCGCCGGCGGTGGTCTGGGTTCTGCTGAAAAGATTGCCCGTGTTGGTGGAAAAGGGCAGATAGGACTTTTCTGTGATGGTGGTCCGGCCGTCCTGGCGCGTGTTGGTAAACGGAGGGGAGACGGCTTGCCGGGCGGAATCCGCCAGATTGCCCAGGCTGCGTTCGCGGACGACCTGGGCACCACCCGGGGCGGTTTCCTTGGAGCGCAGAAGGCCGCCGAGGCGGGAGGCGGCGGCGGCTGGGAGGGTTTCCTTGCGGGAGACGGTGACCCCACCCGCTCCGACCTCGTTGGATTCCACGCTGACCGCGTCCTTGGCGATTTTCGCGGCCTCTCCCAGGGTGTCGGCGGCCGTGTCAATGGCTCCGGCGGTGGAATTGGAGGCAGTGTTGGTGACCGTGACAGGCGACGAACCAGCGGCCCCGGCACCGACCCCGGCGCCATAGGTGGGGAGGGCGGCCATAAAACCGAGCAAGAGGGCAGGGGTGCGAGACATGGTTCAGCCAAGACTTTTGGGAACGCGCGAGGGGCTTGCCAAGCAAAACCTGCGAAAAAATCCGGTTTCCGAACAGCCACGGTTCTCAGTTGCGCCCTTTCTTGCGGGTCTTAACCGCATCCCCATGGATGACATCACCGATGTGACCGCCCTGGTGGAAGAGGCGACGTTTGACTTTGCCGTGGGGGACAGCGGGCCCGCCCTGGAAAAACTTCGCCGCGCCACGGCAGGCTGTCCCGGCAGTTTTGCCGCCTGGCATGCCCTGGCGGAGGTCTGTTTTGCGGAGCGTCTTCTCGATGAGGCCCTGATGGCCGCCGAAACAGCGGCCACCCTTGAGCCGGAGGACATTCACATCCACACCAGCCTTTCCCGTATCTGGATGGAACGAGGGGACAAGACCCGGGCGGAAACCCATGGGGCGCGGGCCCGGATGCTTGGTTGGAAGGAACAGCTCAAGGAACCGCCCGCGCCGCCCCGCCCCGACGGCCTTGGTTGACACCCGCCAAACCCTTCTTCATCCCCATCTTTCACACACATGGAGAAACCAACCATCGCCCTTGAGTTTGAGAAGCCCGTGCGGGAGCTGGAACGCCAGCTGCGCGAGCTGCAAAAGACCTCCCAGGAGAACAAGGTGGACCTGTCCACCGAGATCAAGGCCATCGAAGGCCTGCTCGCCCAAACCAAGAAGGAGATTTTTGAAAACCTCTCCCCCTGGCAGCGCATCCAACTGGCCCGCCACCCGGCCCGCCCCTACGCCCCCGACTACATTGCCGCGATTTTCCGTGACTTTCAGGAACTGCACGGCGACCGCTGTTACGGCGACGACCAGGCGCTGACCGGTGGCATCGGGTTTTTCCAGGGCCGCGCCATGATGATCCTGTCCCAGCAGAAGGGCCGCGACACCAAGGAAAACATCAAGCGCAACTTCGGCATGCCCAACCCTGAGGGGTATCGCAAAGCCCTTCGCCTGATGAAGATGGCCGACAAGTTTCACCTTCCCATCGTGACCTTTGTGGACACTCCCGGCGCCTATCCGGGCCTGGGGTCGGAAGAGCGCCATGTGGCCGAGGCCATCGCCGTCAACCTCCGGGAAATGAGCCTGCTTAACGTGCCCGTCATTTCCTTCATCCTGGGTGAGGGCGGATCCGGCGGCGCGCTGGGCATCGGCGTGGCCAACCGCATGCTGCCGTTGGAAAACGCCTACTATTCGGTCATTTCTCCGGAGGGTTGCGCCGCCATCCTCTGGAAGGACCGCGCCGCCGCCCCCAAGGCCGCCGAGGCGTTGAAAATTTCCGCCGCCGACCTGCTGCGCAGCGGCATTGCCGACGAGGTCATCAAGGAACCTTTTGGCGGGGCCCACAACAACCCGGCTGAAGCCATCGGCCATGTGCGGGACGCCCTGACCCGCCATCTGGAGCAGCTGCGCGGCAAAAATCAGCGCCAGATCCGGGACGAACGCTACGCCAAATTCCGCGCCATCGGTGTTTACGAGGAAACCCTCGTCCGCCCGGCCGAGCCGGCCGCCCGCAAGCCCGCCCCCAAAGCCGCCAAAACGGCAACCTCACTCCCAAAGGCGGCCTCCAAAGCCGCCCCGGCGGCCAAAACTCCCGGCAAAAAAGCCACCGCCTGACCCTTTTCCCTACCTGCCCATGACAACCCCATCTGAAGCGCTTCTTGCCAGCGTCGCCCCGGTGACCCTCATATCCGGTGTCGGTTTGGTCCTACTTTCCATGACCAACCGCTACGGACGTGTCATTGACCGCGCCCGTGACATCGCCCATGCCCTCCGCCACGGTGGCCAGCCGCCCCACGGGGCCCGGACCCAGCTCCACATCCTGACCGAGCGCGCCCACCTGCTGCGCAGCGGCATCACCTGGGCGGTGGTCAGCGTCATGTTTGTGGCTGTCATTGTCGGCCTGCTGTTCACGGGCAGTTTCTTTGAGACGGAATACCCGCACTTTCTGCCGGGGGCCGTTTTCCTGGCTTCCCTTGTCTCCTTTTTGATCAGCCTGACCTATCTTCTTCGCGACCTCGGCCGCAGCCTGGAGGCCCTTCATTTGGAGGTCAAGGATCTGCCCTCGAAACCAGCGGCGTGATCCGCCCGAAAGGCGGGAAATTATGAGTGATGAAGTAGGAGTTATGAAACCAAGGCAGTCGGGCTTTGGCATTTTTCATAATTCATAACTCATAATTCATCATTTCAAGGCGACCCGCCGCAAGCGTTCGGCGTTGTCCTGCAAACACTTGGAAATCAACGACGGGGCCAGGCGCACGGCCTCGCCGAAGGGCATGCCCGCCGGAGTCACGGCCAGGGCCAGATCAAACGCCCCCTCGGCTTCGGGGGAAACGCGCCCGCCCACGGCCACGACGGGTTTGCCGAAACGCCGGGCCAGGCGCGCGACGCCGTCTGGGCCTTTGCCATCAAGGGTTTGCCCGTCCACGCTGCCCTCGCCGGTCACGACGAGATCGGCTTCCCGGACCGCCTCCTCCAGCCCGATGAGACCTGAGACGAGGCTGAAACCCGAGACCAGTTTCGCCCCGGCAAAGGTGACGAGACCATAGCCCAGGCCTCCGGCCGCGCCGGCTCCGGGCTGTTCGCGGGCATCGTGGCCGAGATCGTGGGCGGCCACGTCGGCGAGACGCGTCAGGGCTCTTTCAAAGGCTTCGAAGTCGTTTTCCCGCACACCTTTCTGGGGGCCAAAGACACGGGTGCAGCCGCGCGGGCCGAGAAGGGGGTTGGTCACATCACAGGCCGCCAGGCATTCCGCCGGAAGGACGGCGCGGGAACCGTCGAGCCGGCGCAGGAGGGCCAGGTCGCGGGGCTCCTCGGCGCAACCTTCGAACTCCCACCCCAGGGCGCGGGCCAGGCCGGTCCCCCCGTCGTTGGTGGCGCTCCCGCCGATGCCCAGGACGATCCGTTTCGCCCCCTGCCCGAGGGCGTGGCGGACGAGTTGCCCGGTGCCGAAGGTGGAGGCGCGCCAGGGATCGCGGGGCCGGTGGCCCAGCATGGCCAGGCCGGAGGCGGCGGCCATTTCCAGGACGGCGGTCCCGTCCGGCAGGAGCGTGTAACCGGCCTCGGTGGGCTCGCCCAGGGCGTCCTGGACGATGGCCGTGACCCAGCGCCCGCCGGCGGCCGCATGGACCGCGCGTGAGGTGCCTTCCCCGCCGTCAGCGATGGGCAGGTGGCGGAACTCCGCGCCGGGGAAAACCAGCCGCAGGCCCTCGGCCAGGGCCTGGGCCGCCTCGGGGGCGGTGAGGCAGGCCTTCCATTTGTCGGGAGCGAGGAGGACTTTCATGAGTGTCGCGGACTCAGCCGCGTTTCCGAGGCAGCGGGCCGCCGGGAATGAGGCAAGCGGCAACCATCCGGCCCTGTGTTTCGCGCCGGGAGCGGAGGATTTCGGGCCGGGCGGCCTCAGTTCACGTAGGACGACTCGTTGGACATCAGGACGACCTGGGCCAGCTCCTCCCACGGCGTGAGGGGATCGGACTCGGCGATGATGCCGGGGGTGATGGGGGCGGCCTTGTCCCCGCCGCGTTTCTTGAGATCGTTGCGGCGCTGCTCGTCGCGTTTGCGGACTTTCTCCACCTCGGCGGCGCTGGGGATGCTGTTGTCCTTGCCGGAGGCTTTGACGAACTGGAGGCCGAGGGTGAATTCCCTCGCGGTGGGGGCGCGCTGGAGGATGACGCGGTAGATGGCGGCCAGTTTTTCCTGGTCGTTGGCGGCCTTGGCCACCTCGGGGCGCTCGACGATCTTGCGGGCCGTGTCGGTCACCATCGGGCTGTTCATGAAGAACAGGGCCTGCTGGGGCACGACCGTGCTGGAACGGGCCGAATTGGGCATGTCGGGGTTGGAGAAGTCAAAGGCCTGCATGATGTCGGGCAGGTTGCCGCGGTCTATGAAGCCGTAGAAGGCGCGGCGCCGGGAGTAGGGCGTTTCGGCGAGGTTGACGGGCCGGCCGCCCACGGTGCCGTCGAGCTGGCCGGAATAGACGAGGAGGGAGTCGCGGACGGATTCGAAGTCCATGCGGCGGACGTTGGCGCGCCAGACGAAGCGGTTGGCGGGGTCCGCGGTGGTGGACCTGGAGTCCGTCTCGGAGGACTGCTGCCAGGCCCGGGAGGTGAGGATGAGCCTGTGCATGGCCTTGAAGGACCATCCTTCGTTGACGAAACGGCTGGCCAGGTAGTCGAGCAGCTCGGGGTGGGAGGGTTTTTCGGAGTTGTTTCCGAGGTCGTCCGGGGTGGGGACGAAGCCGGCCCCGAAGTGGTGCATCCAGATGCGGTTGACGGCGACGCGGGCGGTGAGCGGGTTGGACGGGCTGGCGATGGCGTTGGCCAGTTGGAGGCGTCCGCTGCCTTCCTTCCAGACCTCCTTTTTGTCCGGGGAAAGGATTTCCAGGAAGCGGCGGGGCGCCTCGGGGCCGGGGCTCTTGACCTCGCCGCGGAGGAGGATGCGTGAGTCCTTCGGGGTGGCGGCATCGGCGACGGACATGACCCGCACGGGGGCGCCCGGATGGGTGAGGAGGAGGTCGGTGATGGCGGCGAAGTTGAAGTTGTTGCGGCCCGGGAACTGGTTGGGGAGGGTCTCGATGACGAAGCGCAGGTGGTTGGTGTTCAACGCGCCGGCGGGTTCGATGTCGAAGGGCACCTCGATCAGCTGGGCCTCGGCGTCGGTGAAGCCGGGCACGTCCTCCCTGTTTTTGGACGCGGCGGCGGCGGCGAAGTAGGCCTCGCGGCGTTTGCCGAGGGAGGCGTAGATTTTGCCGTAGATTTCGGCGACCTCGCGGATGTTCTGCGGACGGGCCCCGGTGAAGGCCTGGACGACCAGGGGGTTGACCTTGCGGGCGAGGGCCCCTTTGTCGAACTTGGCCTTGGTCCCGGCGGGGCGCTCGGGGAGCGGCTTGGTGAACTGTTCGATGAGGGCGGCGGCCTGGGCGGGGAAATCCTTCTCGGGCAGCTCGGCCAGGCGGCGGAAGGGGCCAAAGACGGCCTGGGAGCGGCCGTAAACGCGGGTGAAGATGCGGAGCAGGTCGCGGTTCACCCCGGACTTGGCCATCAGTTGGTTGACCTCCTTGACCTGTTCCGCCGTGGTGTCCTTGCCGAAGCGCGAGGCCATGAGGTATTCCGTGATGTTGCCCTGGATGTCCTCCAGGACCTTGCCCATGGCCTTGTAGTAGTGGGTCCGGTTGGTGGCCTCGAGGACTTCGAGCTTGGAGTTGAAATCGGCCAGCTGGGTGGCCGAAGGGGTGAAGATGACGGGCCGTTCGGCCGGTTCCAGGGTGGAGGAAATGATGCCGTGCAGGGAGTAGTAATCGGCCATCGAGATCGGGTCGAAACGGTGGTCGTGGCAGCGGGCGCAGGAGACGGTGAGGCCGAGGAACCCCTTGCCGATGACATCAATGCGGTCGTTGGTCGTGTCGTTGGCGTTTTGGAACCGCTCCCCGACGGTGAGCAGGCCGAGGGCGGCCAGGTCCATTTTGGGCGCGCCGGGCAGAAGGTCGGCGGCGAGCTGGGCCTTGATGAACTGGTCGTAGGGGAGGTCCTGGTTGAAGGCATGGACGACCCAGTCGCGGTAGGTCCAGGCGTAGGGATAGCGGTAGTCGCCGCCCTTCTTGTTGTCGCCCCCGACGGTGTCGGAGTAGCGCGCGGTGTCGAGCCAGTGGCGGCCCCAGCGTTCGCCGTAGTGGGGTGAGGCGAGGAGGCGGTCAACGACACGCTCAAAGGCCCCGGGCGAGGTGTCGCGGAGGAAGGCGGCGACTTCCTCGGTGGTGGGGGGCAGGCCGGTGAGGTCAAAGCTGGCGCGCCGGATGAGGGTTTCCCTGGTGGCCACGGGGTTGGGTTCCAAGCCGTTGTCCTTCAGTTTCTTGAATACAAAGGCGTCAATGGGGTTGGCGTTCCATTCGCGGTTTTCCACGGCGGGGACGGCGGGGGCCTTGACGGGCTGGAAGGCCCAGTGGGCGCGTGCCTTGTCGCCGAGGCCGGGCGAGGCGGCGGGGGGGGTGGGGGCGCGGGGGTCGGGTGCGCCCATTTTCACCCATTGGGTGAGATCCGCGATCTGTTTGTCGGTCAGTTTTTCGCCCTTGGGGGGCATCTGCAGGTCGGGGTCGTCGTAGGTGACGGCCTTGATGAGCGCGCTTTCGCCGGGTTTGCCGGGGACGATGACCGGGCCGTCGTCGCCGCCCTTGCGGAGCGCGTCGCGGGTGTCGAGGGTCAGCCCGCCCTTGGATTTGCCCTCTTTCTCCGAGTGGCACTTGTAGCAGGTCTCGGACAGGATGGGGCGGATTTTCGACTCGAAAAAGTCCGTCTGTTCTTTCGTCAACGAAGGTTCGGCCGCGGATGAGACGCCGGTGAGAAAGAGGGTGGCCTGAAGGAGCAAGGTTTTGGGGCGCATGGGCTTGGGCGTTTGGTGGCTCAGGCGATCACCTGCTTGACGACGTTGCCGAAGTTGTCGGTGAGGCGGAAATCGCGGCCGTTGTAGCGGTAGGTGAGCTTGGTGTGGTCGAAGCCGAGGAGGGCGAGGATCGTGGCGTGGAGGTCGTGGACGTGGACCTTGTCGGACACGGCGCGGGCCCCGAAGTCGTCCGTCGAGCCGTGGGCGTAGCCGCCCTTGACGCCGCCGCCGGCCATCCAGCAGCAGAAGCCGCGGCCGTTGTGGTCGCGGCCGGGGGACTCGCCGCCGTTGCGGTCGCGGGTCACGGTGCGGCCGAACTCACCGCCCCAGAGGACGAGCGTCTGGTCGAGCAGGCCGCGCGACTCCAGGTCGGCGAGGAGCCCGGCGGCGGGGCCGTCAATCTCACCGCACTTGGTGGCCAGGCGGTCCTCGATGCCCTGGTGGGTGTCCCAGCCGCCGTGGGTGACCTGGACGAAACGCACGCCGCGCTCCACCAGGCGGCGGGCGACGAGAAGTTTGGAGCCCATGTCGGAGGCGGGCGCGCCGTAGAGGGCCTTGGTGGCCTCGGTCTCCTTGTTGATGTTGAAGGCGTCGGTGGCCTCGGTCTGCATGCGGAAGGCCATCTCAAAGGCCTGGATGCGCGCCTCCAGCTGGGTGTCGCGGTCGAGGCGGGCGGCGTGGAGCTCGTTGAGCTGCTTGGCCAGGGCGAGCTGGCGTTCCTGGTGGTCCGCGCTGACGTAGCGGTTGCGGATGTTGTGGAGGACTTCGTCGAGGGGCTGCTTGGTGGAGTAGTTGACGTTAACCCCTTCGAAGGCTCCTGGCAGGAAGGAGGCCTGGCGGTGTTCCTTGTTGCCGCCGAGGGTGATGAAGCCGGGAAGATTCTGGTTTTCCGTGCCCAGGCCGTAAACCGCCCAGGAGCCAAGGCTGGGGCGGGGCTGCTGGAGGGCCCCGGTGTTCATGAAACGCTGGGCGATGTCGTGCGCCGGGATGTCGGTCCACATGGAGCGGATCACGCTCATTTTATCAATGAACTTGCCCAGTTTGGGAAAGAGTTCGGAAACCTCGATGCCGGACTGGCCGGTCTTTTGAAACGTAAAGGGCGAGGGAAAGGACAGGCCATTGAGGCCGGGCAGGGTTTTATCAGCAAACTTGGCGAGTTCAGGCTTGGGGTCCCAGGTGTCCACCTGCGAGGGGCCTCCCGAGGCGAAAATGTGGATGATATGCTTCGCTTTGGCGGGAAAATGGGGGGCATGGGGGGCCAGGGGATTGACCGGGGCGCCCTTGACGGCTTCGGCGGCCTGAGCCTGGCTGAGCAGCGAGCCCAGCCCCAGGGCACCCAACCCCATGCCCGTGCGCTCCAAGAAGTGCCGACGGGAAAGGAGGTAATCTTCGGCGCGGAGCGGGCGCAGGTCGGAGCAGTTAAGATCGTTCATGGGGTGGGTGTGGTAAGGGGTAACAGCGCTGGGGGGTGGCCTTTGGGACAATTTTCTAAAAATAATCCACTTCAGCTAATTTTAAACAACAGCCCCCAGGAAAGGTTGCCTGAGTTCTGTCATACGACTTTGGCGTTACTTTTCTATCTTTGTGATTCTTTCCGGTGATATTTCCCCACAAAAAAGCCTCCCCGCGAGGGAAGGCTTCTAAGTGGTGGAGGTGAGGGGAGTTGAACCCCTGTCCCGAAAACCATCACGGCCGGCATCTACAGTCATAGCACCTGTTTGAGTCTTACCGCCGAAATGTGCAGGAGCACACGGCCCGACGGCCAGGTTTTCTTGAATACGGCTTTCGACGGAAACCACGCCGAAAACTATGCCTGCTAGGTATCGCCCCACCCTGGTAGCAGATATTCCAGGGCGGACGTGTTGCTTAAAACTTAAGCAGCAAGAGCAAACTCAGTGTTGCCAGTTACTTTTTGGTGACCTTGATAACGGAGCCAAGTCGCCACCTCCGGACTGCAGCCGCTCGCTCCAGTTAACGGTCGAATGCCGGAACACCCCCGTTTTCTGAAACACGCAGCAATGCGTGAAAGAACTTCTTGAATCAGATGAAAATCTAACCTGTAGTGCAAGTTAAATCCGGAGAAAGACTCGGATTGGCCCCAAACAAACCACACCCCAAAGCTTCCCCATGTCCGGAAAAACACCTTTTCTCCTTCTTTTGCCCCTGACCTTTGTCCTGGCCGCCTGCGACGACGGCCAGCCAGCCCCCCCCCAGACCCAGGAGGAACTCATGTCCAAGGCGGTGCCCGTCAACGCCAAGGCGGTGGCCGCCCTCACGCAGGAGACGGAGTCGCTCAAGGCCAAACGCGCGGAGGCCAAGGCGGAACTGGAAAAAATCCGTCAGCAGGCGGCCAGCTTAAACGAGCGGGCGGAGGCCTTGCAGAACGGGGATCTGGCCAAGGCTTCGGCCGGCAACACCCCGGATGCCTCCATTGCCGCCGCCGCCGCCTCCGAGGCGGCCAAAAACGCTCCCACCCCGGCCAGGGCGGCCCCCATTTCGAAGGAACTGGAAGAGAAGCAGATTGCTTTCAACCTTGGCCGGCTCTGTGAGGCGGCCGATTCCCTGATGGATATTTCCGGGAAGAAATCCGTCACACTTTCCGATGTGGTGGGGGCCGGGAAACCGGTTCCCGCGCTTTCCGCCCTGGCCGGCGAAACCTACGAAAAACTGGTCTTCAGTCCGGAGCAGAAAACTTATCAGGTGACGACCGCCGATGGCCGGGTGATCAGCTATACGCGGGGCAAGTGAGGGAAAGCGCCCGGCGCCTTGGCCGGGTGCCGGCGGCGGAACCACCACCACCCGGCGGCCGTCAGCGGAAGGCTGAGGACAATGTCCCAAACCCGGTGCTGCCGGGTTCCCACGATGCCGAGGATGACAGCCGCGCAGACCAGCCAGTTCAGGACCAGCGCCCGGTTTCCAAACCCAAAGCGCCGCAGGCAGCGGGCCAGCCCCAGAGCCGCCAGAAGCGAAAAGGCCGAGTGCAGGCAGGGGGTGACGTTGAGCGGGGCGTCCGCCCGGATGACCGCCTCATAGGGCCAGGGAACCGACTCCAAGTGGGGCCGCGGGTATTCCGTCTGGGCGAAAAAAAAGCAAAGCCAGGCCGGGACGGGCAGGACGCACATGAGGATCCACCAGTCCCGCAGTTCGCGGCGGGTTTCCAACAGCAGGGAGGAGAGGCTGGTCTGGGCGTAGAGCCAGAGGTAGGGCACGGCCCAGTAAGGATGGAAGGGCAGAAGGTTGTCGAAATAGCCCGGCTCGAGGACGAAACGGACTCCCAGGTGATACTTTTGCAGCCCGAAATAAACCCCCATCAGCACGACCATGAGAAGCGGGCCGGCCAGGGTCTTGAGCCAGAAGCAGGAAACGCAGGCGCGCGCGAGTTTTCCCAGGGGTGTTTCGGCAAGGGCGGGTGGCAGGGGCATGAAGGGGCAAACCATGGAAACCCGCCGGGCCGTGTCAGGCGCAAACACAGGCACCCCACGCCCGCGCTTGTGCCGAGGGGTTTCCTCCGTTCCTTTGGCCGGAATGTCCTCCACCGCCACGCGCCCGCTCCACAAACCCGAGATCCTCGCCCCCGCCGGATCGTGGGACTGCGCCCGGGCCGCCGTGGAGAACGGCGCCGACGCCATTTACTTCGGCCTCGACCGTTTCAACGCGCGCATGCGGGCCGACAATTTCACCGAGACCGACCTCCCCGACCTCATGGCCTTCCTCCACAAACGCGGCGTGCGCGGCTACCTGACCTTCAACACTTTGGTCTTCCCCGACGAGCTGGCCGACGCCGCCGACTACCTCCGGGCCGCCATCAACGCGGGGGTGGACGCCGCCATCGTGCAGGACGTGGGCATCTGCCGCCTCATCCGCCGGCTCTCGCCCGACTTCCCCATCCACGGCTCGACCCAGATGACGATCACGAGCGACGCCGGGGTGGACTTCGCCCGCGACCTCGGCTGCTCCCTTGTCGTGCTGGCCCGCGAGTGCTCCGTGGCCGAAATTGAAAAACTCCAGGACAAGCTGACCGAGACCGGCGCGACCCTGCCGCTGGAAATCTTCGTCCATGGCGCCCTTTGCGTGGCCTACTCCGGCCAGTGCCTGACGAGCGAGTCGCTGGGCGGCCGATCCGCCAACCGCGGCGAATGCGCCCAGGCCTGCCGCCTGCCCTACGACCTGATCTGCGACGGCAAACAGGTCGCGCTGGGTGACCGCCGCTATCTCCTTAGCCCGCAGGATCTTGCGGGATTGGAAGTGCTGCCCGACCTCGTCCGCGCCGGTCTGACCTCGCTCAAGATCGAGGGCCGCCTCAAGGCCCCGGAATACGTCGCCAACGTGACCCGCGTTTACCGCCAGGCCCTCAACCGCGTCTTTGCCGAACTCACCGCCGGGCACGACGCGGCCGCCCTTCCCGCCGAGCTCAAACGCGAGCATGGCTACAACCTTCAGATGGGTTTTTCGCGCGGACTTTACACCGGCTGGCTGAAGGGCGTCCAAAACCAGGAGCTGGCCCACGCCCGGTATCCGCACAAACGCGGCGTGCTCCTGGGTCAGGTCGTGGAACTCCATCCCCGCGAGCGGCTTGTGGGCCTGCGGCTGGAAGCCCCGGTGCGGCTGGGTGACGGCGTGGTTTTTGACCTGGGCCGCCCCGAGGACAAGGAGACGGGCGGAAGGCTCTGGTCGGTGACGGAGCGCAACCACCTCACCTATATCGGTTTTGGCGCTGAATCCATCGACTGGAACAAGGTCGCCGTCGGCGCGCTGGTCTGGAAGACGAACGACCCGGTGCTCGACAAGGAGCTGCGGGCCACCTTCTCGGCGGAGAAGCCCAACCACCGCCGCCCCGTCTCGCTCACCGTTTACGGCGCGGTGGGAATGCCGCTCACGCTGGAGGTCCGCGACGAGGCCGGGCGCGTGCTGCGGGAGGACTCGCAGGTAGTTTTGGAAACGGCCCAGAAGCAGCCGCTGACCACGGAAAAACTCCGTGACCAGCTCGGCCGCCTCGGCGACACTTCTTTCGTGCTCGCCGGCCTGGACAACCGCCTGGAGGGGGCGGTCATCGTGCCCGTGAGCGAGCTGAACCGGCTCCGCCGCTCGCTCTTCGCGCGCCTGGAGGAGCTGCGGACGAGGCCGCCGCGCTGGACGCTGCCCGGCACCGATGCTTCGTTGGCGAAACAAATCACGCCCGGATCGCCTCCCTCCGCGGGCGGAGCCGCGTCCGCCTCCGAACTGGTCCTGATGGTCCGGGACCTGGCCCAGTTGGAGGCGGTGCTGCCCCTGGCGCACCATTACGTTTACGCCGAGTTTGAGGACCCTAAAAAATACCGCGAGGCCATGGCGCTGGTCCGCGCCCACCGCGAAACGACCGGCCGCCACGTCGAGCTCTTCGTGGCCCCGCCGCGGGTCTTCAAGATGGGCGAGGACTGGATTCTGAAGATTGTGCGCTCCTCGGAACCCGACGGCTATCTGGCGCGCAACGCCGAGCACCTCCGCGCCTTCGCCGGTTCCCGCCTGCGCGGGGATTTCTCCCTCAATGTGGCCAACGCCCTCACCGCCGAGCATTACCGTGCGAACTGCGGGCTGGAGAGTGTCACCGCCAGCTACGATCTCAACGTGGGCCAGTTGGAGTCCCTCCTGAAGTCGGCCCCGCCGGAATGGTTCGAGGTCACCGTCCACCAGCACATGCCGATGTTTCACATGGAGCACTGTGTGTTCTGCGCGTTTCTCTCGAAAGGGAAAGACTACAAGGACTGCGGCCGCCCCTGTGAGAAACACGAGGTCCGCCTGCGCGATCGGGTGGGGGCGGAACATGTCCTCAAGGCCGACGCCGGCTGCCGCAACACCCTCTACAACTCCCGCGCCCAGACCGGCTCGGAGATCGCGGGCCGCCTGGGGCAGCTCGGTCTGCGGCGTTTCCGCGTTGATTTTCTGACGGAGGACGCGGCCACGATCCAGGCGACCGTCCGCAGTTATGAAAAGCTCCTCAAGGGCGAGCTCTCCGGCGACCAACTCTGGCGCGACCTCAAGCTGCTCAACCAGCTTGGTGTCACGCGCGGCACGCACCAGACCTCCGGCAAACGTGTGGGGTGAGGCGGCAGGGATGGGCACATCCGGATCTCGCCGCGGCTTAACCCCCGCTTTTCCCAGCCAAGGACCAAGGCGGGTTTTCCCCTGCCGTTGGCCTCAGCGTGCCACCGGCAGCTGGGCTCCGACGGAGGCGAGCCAGGCATCGAGTTTGCCGGACAGTTCCCCGGCTTTGGCGGGGTTGCCTGGGGCCAAATCGGTGGTTTCGGAGAGGTCTTTCCCCAGGTCATACAGTTCCTCTTTCCCGGTTTCGTAGAAGCGGATCAGTTTCCAATTTCCGGAGCGGATGACGCTGTAGGGCGTGATGGCCCCGCCGTTCCAATAGTGCGGGTAGTGCCAGAAAAAGGTGTCGCGGGGCAGGCTTTTTTCCCCGCGCAGGACGGGGGCGAAGCTGATGCCGTCCACGGCGGTGGCGGAGGCTTCGGGAGGGGCGCCGACGAGTTCGAGGAGGGTCGGGAAAAAATCGGTGCTGATGACCGGGACGTCGCTGACCTGGCCGGCTTTGGTCATGCCGGGCACCTTGACGATGAGGGGAACGCGAAGGCCGCCCTCATAGGCGAACCCTTTGCCTTGGCGCAAGGGGGCGTTGGAGGTGGCGGTGGGTGTGCCGAAGTGGACCACGCCCCCGTTGTCCGAAGTGAAAACGACGATGGTGTGGTCGGAAAGTTTGAGTTCGTCGAGTTTGGCCAGGATGCGGGAGACGCTTTCGTCCATGCTGCGGATCATGGCGGCATAGGTGGTGTTGGCCTGGCCGTTGGAGGGGGCGTGGGTGGCGGCTTCCTCGATGAGGTCTTTTTTACCCTGGAGGGGGCCGTGGACGGCGTAGTGGGCGAGTTGGAGGTAGAAGGGTTTGTCCTGGTGGGAAGAGATGTAGGCGATGGCCTCGTCCGTCAGACGGTCGGTCAGGTATTCACCTTCTTTTCCGCCCTTTTCGGCCAGACCGGGGACTTGGTGGGAGTTGCCTTTTTCGCCGTAGGGCCAGAAGTAGGAGGCGGGATGCCCGATGTGGCCGCCGGCGATGTTGAGGTCGAAGCCTTGTTTTTCGGGGAAACATTCGGGGCCGCCGAGGTGCCATTTGCCGATATGGGCGGTGGCATAGCCGCGTTTTTTCAGGGCTTCCGCGAGGGTGGTTTCCTGGGGTAGCAGGCTTTTTTGCCAGAGGGGCAGGGTGAACCTGCTGTTTTTGGGGGTTCCTTCGCCGGGTATCCAGTCCGTGAGGTGGAGGCGGGCCGGGGATTTGCCTGTCTGGATGGCGGCGCGTGTCGGTGAGCAGACGGCGCAGGAGGCGTAAGCCGAGGTGAAACGAAGACCCTGGGCAGACAGCCGGTTCAGGCCGGGCGTTTGGTAAAATTTGCTGCCAAAACACTCGCCGTCGGCCCAGCCCATGTCGTCAATCAGGATAAAGATGATATTGGGGGGGCGGGAACCGGCGGTCTGTGCCTGGCAAACCGTCGAGAGGATGAGGCAGCAGAGGACCCGGAGGAGTTTTTTCATGGAAGGTGTTGGGTTTTCACCAGTGAGAGAAGGCAGCCGAGGTGAGGCCACAAAAAAGCCCGCCGGGGATACCGGCGGGCTCGAACAGTGTGGGAGGAGACGGGAGGCGTCAGCTCTTAGAAAGAGCCGGAGATGCCAGCGCCCCACCAGAGGAGGGAGGTGTCTTTGGCACCACCGGTGGTGCTGTTGCCTTCGTCGTTGTTCCAGGAAACGCGGGGACCGGCGTAAACGGAGAAGGACTTGTCAATCGCGTAAACCAGGTTGGCAGTGACGGAAGCGTAGGTGTAACCGTTGCTGGGGCTGGCGGGATTTTGGTCGCTGTTGGAGTCATCAGCGTCGGTGGCGCCAACGGTGGCGACGGTCACGACGGAGAGGTTCTTGGCCCATTGACCGAGGTCAAAGGTCTTGGAGACAGCGGCTTCGACGGTAAGGGCTTCGAGGCTGATGTCGTAGTTGATGCCGACGCTGGGGGAGATGCCGAAGCCGACATCGGAGTAGGAGGCGACAGCCTTGAACTCGTTGGAGCGGTTGTAGCCGGGAGTGTTGTCGGTATACCAGTAGTAGGTGTAGCCGAGGTCAAAGCTCCACTTGTCTTCGGTCAGCTTGTAACCGGCGACGAGGTCGAGTTCGTTGACCTGAGTCTTGCGGGCGGCTTTGTCACCGATGGGCAGGTAGGAGTAAGCTCCCGTGTAGAAACCGTCGTAGTTGAGAACTACGTTGGACTGGAGGGAGTTGTCGGAGACTTCGTGGCCGCGGAAGACGTAGGCGCTTTCAACGCCGACTTGGTAGGAGGCGGTGAGAGAGTCGCTGTTCGCGGTCTGAGCTTGGGCGGAAACCGCAGAAGCGGAAACGGCCGCAGTGAGGAGGATGTGTTGGATTCGCATGTTGGTTTGGTGAGAATACTCGACCATGAGTCAGAATTGTTTTCTGGCAAGGTCAAGTGCATTTTTTTTCAGAACAGGCCGGTTTGCGTTATTTTACACAGGCTGAGAAGGGTAAAGTCTTGGTTTTCCGCTAGAAAAGAGCGGTGGAGTGCGAAATTATTCACGCAGGGGTAAGTCTCGCCTGAGTGATTTCGACCTAGGATCAGACCGGACTTGTGATGGAAACCGCTTCAGTTGGGGCCTTCGCTCTCGCTTTCGGACGTAGGACGTAGGACGGAGTGGCGTTACAAATTTTCGACTAGAATCGTTGGTTTTCTCGGAAGCACGGTTGAAGTCTGGCCCGTGATCTGCATAATGGTTCCGACATGCAACGATTTCCCATCCGCCCCATGACTTTCTTGGCAATTTTGGCCGGTCTGTTTCCCGCCGTCGCCCTGGCCCATCCCGGCCATGAGGGTGACCATGATCTGACGTGGGGTTTTTCCACGGGTGTCGTTCATCCGCTGACCGGGTGGGACCATCTTCTCGCCATGGTGGCGATCGGCCTGTGGGCCAACCAGATGGGGGGCCGCTTCCGCTGGCTGGTGCCGTCCGTTTTTATGGCGGTCATGGCGCTGGGGGCGTTTCTGGGCCACGGTGATGAGCTGCTCCCCGGTGTGGACCAAGCGATCGCGGCCACCTTGCTGGTGCTGGGGCTGATGGTGGCCACCGCCAAAAAACTGCCTCTGGGGCTGGGTCTGATGCTGACCGCCTTTTTCGCGGTTTTCCACGGGGTGGCGCACGGGGCCGAGTTACCGGCCCACACGTCGGGGTGGACCTACGGACTGGGCTTTTTGATTACCACCGCCCTCCTGCATGGAGCCGGCCTGGCCCTGGGTCGTTTGGGCAAGGAAATCACCTGGTTTCCACCTGTCGCCGGGGCCGGTGTGGCACTGGCCGGTCTCGTGATCCTGGTGGGCTGAGTGCGTCTCAGAGTTTCCGGGCGTCACACGCGAGGTGGGGGCATTTGTTTGAGAGCGTGCGCCTGACCGACGCCAGGGTTTGACGCAGGCGAATGCCGTCGGAGGCGACAAACTTGATGCTCCATCCCCCGCCGTTGCGGAGTGGGCTGGCTCCTATCCACAGGCCCTCGCCGTGGAGCCGGTGGATGTGGTCACGCCAAGCCAGGTCTTCTGACAGACCCAGGTGCGGGCCGACGACCACCACGTTGCCAAAACAGGCTTCGACTCCCGAGCCTGCCATTTGGGCGAGAGCCCTGAGTTGCTCCCCCTTTTGTTCAAAACGTTCGCGCAGAAGTCTTTCCCCGGCAAGGCGGACCTCCACTTCCAACACGAGTTTTTCCCACAGCCAGGCCTCTCCGTGGGCCACGCGTCCGGGCATGAGCAGATCGGCGTAAAAAGCCGCGCCACCCGTTGCGACATCCAGCGAGGTGCGCTGATGGAAAACGCTGCCCCGGTGGGGAACAAGTGGTTCGGGCAAAACTTCCAGCCAGCCGCCGGACTCGATCTGGAAGGTCTGGACGCTTTCGGCCGAGCCTTCGCGCATTCTGAAAACCCGGCTCGAACTGGGAGTGGTGAGAAGGAGTGATGCGCCGGACGCGACGGTGACACACGATTCCAACCGGTCGCCGGAAAGAATGCCGGCCGTGGGGTTGACGACCTGGGTGATAAGCGTGCGGGAATCTTCGTCCCAGTAGGGTTTGCTGAGATGGTAGGGCGCGCGAAAAGCCTGCTCACCGAGGACAGTGCGCCCGTCGGGGCGCGGCTCGGCGCGGAGGTGGAGGTTGCCGTGGAAATCAGCCATGCGGGGAAAAAATCAAGGCAGTAAATGGCCGCGAAAAAGCGCAGAAGCCGCAAAAAGAGGCAGGGGACGGCTGTGTGGGTTTCACGGGTTTTGCGTGGATGGCTGGGACAAGACGTATTTTTTGATCTGAAAACGGGCAGCTGCGAAGTTTGCGAGCAGACCGTGCTCCATCCGGGTAGATTTGAGATAGCCCAGGAGCTGGGCCACATGCTCGTCGGTAATGTTTCTGACCGCCTTTAGTTCGACGATCAAACGACCGTCCAACAGCAAATCGGCGAAGTATTCACCAATGACCGTTCCATCTTCGTCCCAGACAGTGATCGGATGCTGTTGTTTTACCTCCAATCCTAGTTTGCGAAGGCGATGAACCAGCGCGTTTTCATAGACCTTCTCCAGATGGCCACTTCCGTGATAGACGTGAATTGCGAAGGCAGTCTCCCTGACAATGTCACATAACTCATTGATAGTCTTAGTTTTCATGTAAAATCAAAGGCATCCTGGCAAACCGACAAGGCAGTAATGGCCGCGAAAAAACGCAAAAGACGCAAAAAGAGGCAGGGGCCGCTCATGTGAGGCTCGCTGATTTTGCGTGGATGGCTGGGACGAGATGTGTTTTTTGATCTGAAGAAGGCCTGAAGTTGGCGGGAAAGTCTTTGCCTTGATTTTTGTGTCTTTTGCGTTTTTTCGCGGCCATTTCATGCCTTGGGCGTATGGGCGAAGAGGACCTCGTGCTCGATCCAGGCCACGACGGCGTCGAGGTTGTGCTCGCGTTTCAGGTCGCAGAAGAGGAACGGCTTCGTGCCGCGCTGGATTTTGGCGTCGCGGTCCATCACGCCGAGGTCCGCGCCGACGAGTGGGGCGAGGTCAATCTTGTTGATGATGAGGAGGTCACTGTGGCGAATGGCGGGTCCGCCCTTGCGCGGGATTTTATCTCCCTCGGCCACGTCAATGACGTAGATGAAGGAATCCACCAGTTCCGGGGAAAACGTGGCGGTGAGGTTGTCGCCGCCGCTTTCGACGAGGAGGAGCTGGAGGTCGGGAAACCGGGCCTCGAGGGCGCGGCAGGCCTGCTCGTTCATGGTGGTGTCGTCGCGGATGGCGGTGTGGGGACAGCCGCCGGTTTCGACCCCGGCGATGCGCTCGGCCGGAAGCGCGCTGTGGGCGATGAGAAACTGGGCGTCCTCCGAGCAGTAGATGTCGTTGGTCACCACGGCGAGGGAGAGGCGCTCGCGAAGGCGCTGGCAGAGCTTGAGGCAGAGCATGGTTTTGCCGGAGCCGACGGGGCCGCCGATGCCGATGCGGGGAGGACGTTTCATGTCGTAAGTGGATGGTGATGAATGATTCAAAAAGTCGCCGGCATCTGTGAATTCAACCAAGGCAGTTTAGCCGCGAAAAAACGCAAAGGACGCAAAAAGAGACAGATTCCACGTCATGTCGGGGACTCATGGATATGGCGTGGTGGGCTGTGACAACAGGTATGTGATCTGAAAACGAGAGGCTTTGAAAGGGGCGAGGAGGCTTTTGTCTTGGTTTTGCGTCTTCTGCGTTTTTTCGCGGCTAAATTGCCTTGGGTCAAACGGGGACATTTCAGGAAATGAACATGCGTCCGTCGGCGGTTTCGTGTCTCGCGGCGGCGATGTCGAGCCAGGGGTTGAACCAGCCGATGTCTTCCAGTGGAACTTCTGCGGCGGCGGCGACGAGGGCGGGTGTTTGCGAAAGCGCTTCGGTGAGGAGGGTCTGGCTGCCGTTCTGGCCGAGGCGGAGGATCTTCATGGCGGCGGCGAGGATTCCGGCGGTGGCGGCGTAGGTGAGGCCGGTCAACACGGCTTCGAGCGGTGCGCCTGTGATCCGCCCTTCGAGCGCTCCGGAGATGGCCGGGGAAAACGGCCAGCGCTCGGCGGTCGCGCGGGCCAGATAATCAAGGGCCAGGGGATGGCTGTGGAGGGAGGCGGAGAGTTCGGCGCGTTGGCGTCCGATGTTTTCGGCGGCCTGCCGGGCCTCGCGTGAACTCTTCAAGGCGTGTGACAACACACAGAGTTCCCCGACACTGCGCCAGTCCGGCGGATCACCCAGGGCGCGGTAGGCGTGGGCGGCGAGTGGAAGCTCGGACTGCCGCAGGCCGGGCAGAACCGAAAGAAGGAGAAACTCGCGCAAGGTGGCTCGATCGCGGATCACACCGGCCTGAACAAGTCCCTCCAGCCCAAAGGAATGCGCGTAGGCCCCGGTCGGGTAAAACGAGTCCCCGGCCTGAAGCAGGCTGACGAGCCAATGGGGATCGAGAGTCATGTTTTTTAGCCGCGAAAGAACGCAGAGAGCACAAAGACGAGGCAGAATAAATGAGTGAAGCTAAGTAGCTGAAAGGGGTGATTTTTAGAGAGATTCGCAAAAGTGAAAAATGTCTTTTCTTTGCAATCTCTACGTTCTTTCGCGGCTAAACTGCCTTGGTGCATGTGGTTTAATGCCTATGGCTGGAGCCGAGGTCATCGCTGGCGACGTGGCGTTTGAAGCGGCCGGGACGGAAGACATCGGTGACGGTGGTGAACTCGATCTGGATGCGGGCGAACAACTGGCGGGCGGCCGGTTCGTCGGGGGTGAGGAGGCGGGTGGCTTCGGAAGAGAGTTCGAGGTGGAGGTTGCCCACGGCCCAGCCGATCCCGGCCACGGCGGAGGCTGGGAGTTCCGCGAGCGAAACGGCCAGGAGCGCCTCGGGTTCCTGCACGATGGCGTAGCGGGCGGTGGCGGTTTGGTGAAACGTGTCGCCCGGCTGGAGCGGTTTCTCCAGTTCGAAACCAAACTCCGTTCCGTCCTCCGCCACGCCGCGCCAGAGCCGCTTGGCCAGGCGCTGCCGGTCCGAACGCAAGGCGATGGTCGGGAGGGAGTTGTCGGTGGTGGGGACGGCGGCCGTGATCAGGCGGAGCGGCGGCATGTTCAGAACAGGAAATACCGCTGGGCCAGGGGCAGGACGGTGGCGGGTTCGCAGGTGAGGTGTTCGCCGTCGGCGGTGACGTGGTAGGTCTCGGGGTCCACCTCGATTTTCGGCAGCGCGTCGTTCAGAATCATGTCGCGTTTGGAGACGGTGCGGCAGCTCTTGACGGCTTCGAGGCGGCGTTTGAGGCCGAGATTTTGCAGGCCTCCGTCGCGCAGGCCGGCCTGGGAAACGAAGGTGACGGAGGTGGAGCCGAGAGCACGTCCGGCCGCGCCCCACATGGGCCGGTAGAACATGGGCTGGGGCGTGGGGATGGACGCGTTGGGGTCGCCCATGTTGGCCCAGGCGACGAAGCCGCCCTTGAGGATCATCTCGGGTTTCACGCCGAAGAGAGCGGGTTTGAAGAGGACGAGGTCGGCGAGTTTGCCGACGGCGATGGAGCCGACGACATGGCCGATGCCGTGGGTCAGCGCGGGGTTGATGGTGTATTTGGCGAGGTAGCGGAGGACGCGGAAGTTGTCGGCATCAGGGTGCGAGGGGCCGGTCAGTTTGCCGAACTGTTCCTTCATCTTGTGGGCGGTCTGCCAGGTGCGGCAGATGACCTCGCCGATGCGGCCCATGGCCTGGGAGTCGGACGACATCATGGAGATGGCCCCGAGATCGTGGAGGCGGTCTTCGGCGGCGATGGTTTCGGGACGGATGCGGGATTCGGCGAAGGCCACGTCCTCGGGGATGCGGGAGTCGAGGTGGTGGCAGACCATGAGCATGTCGAGGTGCTCGTCTATCGTGTTGACAGTGAACGGCCTGGTGGGGTTGGTCGAGGAGGGGAGGACATTGGCTTCGCCACAGACCTTGATGATGTCCGGGGCGTGGCCGCCGCCCGCGCCTTCGGAGTGGTAGGTGTGGATGGTGCGGCCCTTGAAGGCCTTGAGCGTGTCCTCGACAAAACCGGCCTCGTTGAGAGTGTCGGTGTGGATGGCGACCTGGACGTCGAACTCGTCGGCCACGCCGAGACAGGTGTCAATCGCGGCGGGAGTGGTGCCCCAGTCCTCGTGGAGTTTCAACCCGATGGCTCCGGCAAGCACCTGTTCCCGAAGAGGTTGCGCAGTGCCACAGTTTCCCTTGCCGAGAAAACCGAGGTTCATCGGGTAGGCCTCGGCGGCCTCCAACATGCGGTGGAGGTTCCAGCGTCCAGGGGTGCAGGTGGTAGCGAGGGTGCCATGGGAGGGGCCGGTGCCGCCGCCGATCATCGTGGTGATGCCGGAACTGATGGCCTCATCTATCTGCTGCGGGCAGATGAAGTGGATGTGCGTGTCAATCCCGCCGGCGGTGAGGATGCAGCCTTCGCCCGCGAGAACCTCGGTGCCCGCGCCGATGATCATAGGGTTTTTCTGGCCGGTGAGCGGATCGGGAAAGGCCGAACCGAGGCCGCGTTGGATGCCGGGATTCCCAGCGTGGCCGATGCCGACAATGAGGCCGTGTTTGATGCCGATGTCGGCCTTCACCACGCCGAGTTGGGCGTCGAGGATGAGCGCGTTGGTGATGACGAGGTCGAGGGACTCGGCGTCGGTCGCGGTGGAGGACTGCCCCATGCCGTCGCGGATGACCTTGCCGCCGCCGAACTTAACCTCGTTGCCGTAGCCTCCGCCCTCGGCGATGAGGTCGCGCTCGACCTGGACGAAGAGGCCGGTGTCGGCCAGGCGGACCTGGTCGCCCACGGTGGGGCCGAACATTTCGGCGTATTGGCGGCGGGAGAGTTTTAAGGCCATGCGGGGAATTAAAAATTAAAATTAAAAATTGGGACGAGGCAGAGAGGCAGTTCATACCGCAGATTCACGCAGACGGCCGCAGATTTTGGACAAGACATTTTTTAACCGCAGAAGGACGCAGAAAAGGCGCAGAATTTTCGATGCATCGTCTTTGTGTCTTCGTGCCTTCGTGTGAACCATGGGTTTAATCTAGGCGTCCGTTGATTTTGGCGTTGAGGCCGTAAACCTCGCGGAGGCCGGTGAGGGCGACGAGCTCGACCTGTTTGGAGTCGCCCGCTTCGAAGCGGACGGCGGTTCCGGCGGGAATGTTCAGGCGGAAGCCGCGGGCGGCGGGGCGGTCGAAACGGAGGGCAGAGTTGACCTCGAAGAAATGGAAGTGCGAACCGACCTGAACGGGGCGGTCGCCGGTGTTGGCCACGGTGACCGTTTTGGTTTCAAGGCCGAGGTTGGCGTCGAGCGGAGGGGCGTCGGCGGGGGTGATGATT